>NZ_JACHMI010000001.1:12438387-12780081 GCF_014207985.1 Nonomuraea rubra
GGGATAAGCTCCAATTTCCGGCAAGATGATTGGGCCAAGATGGACGTTCACATCAGCCTCGACAGCCGCCGTGACCTGGCCGCACAGGTCTACCGTCAGCTTCTCGACGCGATCCTCGACGGCCGACTCAGGCAGGGCGAGCGCCTCCCCCCGACCAGGGAGCTGGCCCGCCGCCTCGACCTGTCCAGGAACACGGTCGCCCTCGCCTACGACCGCCTGGTCGCCGACGGGTTCCTGGTGGGGCGGGCGGGGGCGGGCACGTTCGTGTCAAAAGAGCCGGTCAGGGGGCGGGCCGCGCCGAAGGGCGTCGTACGCCCGCGCCTGCTCTGGCAGGACCTGGCGCCGCCGCCGAGGATGGCCCCTGCCCGGTACGACTTCCGCGTCGGCGTCCCAGACGCCCGCCTGTTCCCCATGGACACCTGGCGCCGGCTGGTGGCCCGGGAGCTGCGCACGAGCGTCGCCGGTTACGCCGACCCCGCCGGGCACGAGCCCCTGCGCGCGGCCATCTCCCGCCACATCGGCCTGAGCCGCTCGGTGCACGCGAGCCCGTCCGACGTGCTGATCACGAACGGCGCCCAGCAGGCGCTGGACCTCATCGGCCGGGTCCTGATCGAGCCGGGCACGGTCGTGGCCGTCGAGGAGCCCGGCTATCCCCCGGCCCGCCTGCTGTTCCGCTCGCTCGGCGCGCGGGTCGCGGGCGTGCCGGTGGACGCGGAGGGCATCGACGTCCGGGCCATCCCCGGCGCGGCCAAGGTCGTGTACGTGACGCCGTCGCACCAGTTCCCGCTGGGCACGCCGATGTCGCTGGCCCGCCGCGCCGCCCTGCTCGCCTGGGCCGAACGCCGCAGGGCGGTGGTGATCGAGGACGACTACGACAGCGAGTTCCGCTTCGGCGAGCGCCCGCTGGAGCCGCTGCAGAGTCTGGACAGGGCCGGGCGCGTCATCTACGTGGGCTCGTTCTCCAAGACGCTGCTGCCCATGCTCAGGCTGGGGTTCCTGGTGGCGCCCGCCTCGCTGGCGCCGGCGCTGGCCGCGGCCAGGTACCTGTCCGACTGGCACGGTGAGGTGCCGACGCAGGCGGCGCTGGCCCGCTTCATCGACGAGGGCCTGCTGGCCAGGCACATCAGGAAGGCCACCCGCGAGTACGCCGCCAGGCACGCGCTGATCGCCGAGGCGCTGGACGCGGACGAGCGCGTGCGGCTGGTGCCGTCCACGGCGGGGCTGCACCTGTGCGCGCTGGGCGCGTCCGTACGGGCCACGCCCGGCCTCGCGGTGGAGCACCTGGAGGCGTACTGCGGCGAGAGCCCGCCGCAGCGGGGCCTGGTGCTGGGTTACGGCGCGATCGGCAGGGACGCCATCCCGGAAGGGCTGCGCCTGCTCAGATCACGGATGTCGGCGGCTCCAGAACCGGCGGCCCCGCTCCCCTGACAGCTCGGGGTCGTCGGGTGGCGAGGGCTGCTGCACGATCACGACGGTCGTGCGGGCGTGCCGCGCGCAGTACATGCTGGTCGAGGGCAGGAAGATGCGGCTGAGCAGGCCGCGGCGCCCCCGCCCGAGCACGAGCAGGTCTCCCTCCCGCGCCAGGTCGACGAGGTGATAGCCGGGATCGCCGACCCGGCCCACCGCGAACGTGGTCACGTCGTCGGGCACCCCGCCCGCGACGTCCTCGAACACGCTCGTGATCACCTCGGTGCAGCGCGCCTCCTCGCCCACCCTGACCGCGTGCTGCACGGGCAGCGCCTCGGGGAAGGGATGAACGGGGGCGCGACTGACGTGCACGGCCACGAGAGCCATCCGGTGCAGCCTGGCCGCGCCGATGGCCCAGGCCAGCGCCCAGCGCGCGGCCGGGGATTCGTCGACCCCCACGATCAGCCGCGCACCGCCGGGCAGATCCTGTTCCACGGTGCCTCCTGTCGAAGTACGACCATAGTGCGCCACCCGGCTGGTTACCGGGAGGTGGCACTTTGCGAACTCTGGAGTCCCTTCCGAATGCGGGCATAGCATGCGGGGGTGGAACGCGGGTGGGTGCGCCCCCGTCCCGCCCTCGACCGGCGGCTCGACGGGGCGCTGACGCACAGGCTCACCTGCCTCGTGGCGACCACGGGCTACGGGAAGTCCACCGCGCTGGCCGGCTGGGGCCAGGCCGTGGGTGCGGTGCTGCACCGGCTCGGGCCCGCCGACCGCGACCTGCCCACGCTGGCGGGCACGGTGGCCGCGGCGCTGTCGGCGAAGGTGCCCGGCCTGCCCGCCGACCTGGTGACGGCCGCCGCGGCCCCGCTCGGGCCCGACGCCGACGAGCCGTCAAGGGCGGCGGCGCTGGCGAGCGCGCTGGCCGAGGCGCTGGCCGCGCGGTTGCGGCGGGGGCTGGTGCTGGTGTTCGACGGGATCGAGGCGATCGCGGGCGCGGCCGGTCCCGTGCGGTACGTGGAGACGCTGGTCCGCGTGGCACCCCGGCACCTGCACCTGGTGACGGCGTCGCGGGCGCCGCTGCCGTTCCCCACCGCCCGGCTGCGCCAGGACCACGAGGTGCTCGACCTCGACGCCGGCGACCTCGCGCTGACCCCGGACGAGACCGCCGCCTGGGCCCGCGAGCTGCTGGGCGAGGCGGGCGCGGACGTCGCCGCCGAGCTGCACCGTACGTGCGGCGGCTGGCCGGCGGCCGTGCAGGCGGCGCTCGACGCGCTGGCCCGCGAGGACCCGGCCACCTGGCGGGGCACCGTGGCCGGCCTGACGGCGAACTCGGCCACGCTCGAGCGCCTCACGCTCGCCGCGTTCAAGGACCTGCCGGCGGCCATGCGCGAGCTGCTGCGCGCCGCCACCGTGCTGCCGGTGCTGACGTCCGGCCTGGCCGCCACGCTCGGCGCGCCACCCGACACGCCGGACGCGCTCGCGAGCCGGGGCCTGTTCCTCGAACCGGCCGAGCCCGGCGGCCACCGGCTCACCTCGACCGCCTGCACCACCCTGGCCAGGCACCTGCCCCTGGACCGGCACGAGGCCCACGACGTGGCGGCGGTCGCCGCCCGCTGGTACGTCGAGCACGACCGCCCCGAGCTGGCCCTGCGCGCGGCCGTCGCGACCGCGCACGCCGGCCTGGCCGCGACGCTGCTCGACGCGCACGGCCCGCTGCTGGCCGAGCGCGGCGACGTGCTCGCCGCGCTGGAGCTGTTACCCGAGCCCGCCAGGCGCACGCCCCCGATGCTCAAGCTGGCGGGCATCGCCGAGCAGAACCGCGGCCACTGGACCCGCGCCCGCGAGCTGCTCGCCGAGGCCGCCGCGGGGCCGGGGTTCGACGCGGCCGTGGCCAGGCGCCTGGCCTTCATCGACCACATGCGCGGCGAGTTCGACCTGGCCCTGCCCATGTACGAGCGGGGCCACGCGTACGGCCTGCCGCCCGCAGACGCCGCCATGTGCGCCGCGTCCATGGCCTCGGTGTACTGGCTGAAGGGCGACCGCGCGGCCTGCGCCGAGCTCGCGGACCGGGCGCTGGAGCAGGCCAGGAGCCTCGGCGACGCGAGCGCCCTGGCCATGGCGAACACGGTCCTGGCCATGCTGGCCGCGCTCGACGGCGACCGCCGCGCCAACGACGCCTACTACCTGCGTGCCCTGGCCTACGCCGAGCGGGCCGGCGACCTGGTGCAGCTCATCCGCATCCACGCGAACCGGGCGTCCCGCCACCTGGACGAGGCCGCGTACGCCGAGGCGCTGGCGGAGACGGAGATCGCCGGCCGGCTGTCGGACCTGGTGGCGTTCGCCCCCTTCGCCGCCCTGAACATCTCCAACCGCGCCAAGGCCCTGATCGGCCTGGGCCGCCTGGAGGAGGCCGCGGCCGAGGCGGCGGACGCGGCGGCCAGGTGGGAGGCGATGGGCTCCAGGCTGACCGGCGCCGGCCTGAACCGGCTGGCCGCAGTGCACGCCCTGCGCGGCGACCGTGCGGCGGCCGCCGCGCTCTACCGGCAGGTCATCGCGGCGTCCGAGCCGACGGGCGAGGTGCAGGCGCTGTCGCAGGCGCTCAACGGGCTCGCCGAGCTGCTGGCGGCCGAGGACCCCGAGGAGGCCACGCGGGTCGCGGCGCGGGCCCTGGAACATGTCGAGGGCATCACCGGGGTGGCCGCCAGAGTCGCCGCCGCCCGGGTCGCACTGGCCGCGGGCGAGCACGAGCGCGCCAGGACGCTGCTCGACGAGACCGAGCCGGTGGCGGCCGGCCGCAGGGACCACGCCGCCCTGGCCGCCGTCGCCGAGCTCCGCGCCGAGCTGGACGGCGACGCCAAGCTCGCCGACGAGGCGGTACGCAGGTGGGCGGCGGTCGGCGACCCGATCGGCCGGGCCAGGGCCGAGCTGGTCAGGGCCGCCCTGGCCGACCCGGCGACCGGTGGCGAGGTGGCCGCCGAGGTCCGCGAGCGCATGCACACGATCGGCTGCCGGGCGCTGGACGACCGGATCGACGCCCTCGTGGCCCGCGCCGGTCCCCCGCGCGGGGCGAAGCTCGTGGTGGAGACGATGGGAACGTTCCGGGTGCTGCGCGGCTCGGCACCCGTCCCGCGTACGGCGTGGCAGTCGCGCAAGGCGCGTGACCTGCTGAAGATCCTGGTCAGCCGCAGGGGCGGCGCGATCGGCAGGGAGCGCCTGGTCGAGATCCTCTGGCCGGAGCAGGAGGACGAGGCGGTCGGACTGCGGCGGCTGAACGTCATGGTCTCCACGCTGCGTGCCGTGCTGGATCCGGGGCACGCCTGGCCGGCCGACGAGTTCGTGGTGTCGGACGAGGGCGCGCTGCGGCTGGAGCTGTCCAACGTCGAGGTCGACGTCGAGTCCTTCATGGAGCTGGTGGGCCAGGCCGTACGGCTGGAGCAGGCGGGCAGGCAGGCCGAGGCGCTGGCGCGGTGGGCGGCGGCCGAGAGCGCGTACGGCGGCGAGTTCTGCGAGGAGGACCCGTACGCGGACTGGGCGGTGGGCCTGCGCGAGCAGCTCAGGCTGGCGTACGTGCAGGCGGCGGCCAGGCTGGCGGAGGCGCGGGCCGGCGAGCGGCGCCATGACGAAGCCGCCCGCTACTGGCTGCGGCTGCTGGAGCGCGACCGCTACGACGAGCGGGCCCACCTCGGCCTGGTACGCGTGCTCGACCTGGCCGGCCGCAGGGGGGACGCCCGCCGGCGGTACCGGCTCTACGCGGAGCTGATGCGCGAGCTGGAGGTCGAGCCCGCGCCCTACCCGACCTGAACCAGACCTGAACCGGGCGGGGAGATCGTGCTCGGATGAGAACGGTCATCGTCCGGCTGGTCGAGCCCGAGCAGTCAGGCGGCCAGCTCCGCGGGCTGCTCGAAGAGGTAGGGGGCGAACCGGTGCCGTTCAGCGGCTCGGAAGCCGTCATCGACCTGCTGCTGTCCGCCGCCGGGCTGAAGCGTGATCCGGCCTGAACCTCGCGCGAATCCTCATCGCCACCATGAGTGCACGGAGAGGAGGCACGATGGGCGAGCAGGGGAGCGGTTGGCCGTTCGTCGGGCGAGGGGGGCCGCTCACGGCCGTGCGCGAGGCGCTGCGGTCGGGGGCGGGCATGATGATCGCCGGCGCGGCGGGCGTCGGCAAGAGCCGGCTGGCGGCGCACGCGCTGGCCGGGCAGCAGGGGTGCGTGGTCGTGCACGCGCTGGGGACGGAGACGGCGTCGATGATCCCGTTCGGGGCGTTCGCGCACGTCCTGACGGGGCCGCCGCGTACCGGCGAGAACCTGCTGCGCTGGGCCGCACGCCACCTGCGTGATCTGGCCCGGCGCAGGGAGCTGCTGGTGAGCGTGGACGACGCGCACCGGCTCGACCCGGCGTCGGCGGCGCTGGTGCACTACCTGGCCGCCAAGGGGGAGGCGCGGCTGCTGGTGACGGTCAGGTCGGGGGAGGCGCAGCCGGATCCGGTGGTCGCGCTGTGGAAGGACGAGCTGCTGCCGCGCATCGAGCTGCCGCCGCTGACGGTGGCTGAGGTGGGCGAGGTGCTGGCGGGGGCGCTCGGCGGCGAGGTCGCGGCGGAGACCGTACGGCATCTGGCCAGGGTCAGCGAGGGCAACCTGCTGTACCTGCGGGAGGTCGTGCACGCGGGACGCACCTCGGGCTGCCTGGCCGAGCGGGACGGCCTGTGGCGCTGGCGCGGCGAGCTGTCCGTGACGACCCGGCTGCGCGAGCTGGTGGGCGACCGGATCGGCCACCTGGACGGGGACGAGCGCGAGGTACTGGAGCTGGTGGCGTTCGGCGAGCCGCTGGGCGCGGCGCTGCTGGCCGAGCTGACCTCGGCCGGCGCTGTCGAACGGGTCGAGTCCCGCGGCCTGATCGTGACCGTGGACGACGGCCGGCGCGACCACCTGCGGCTCGGGCACCCGCTCTACGGCGAGGTGGTCCGCTTGGGCTGCGGCACGCTGCGGGCGCGGCGGCGGCTGCGCATGCTGGCGGAGGCGCTGGAGGCCACGGGGCTGCGGCGGCGCGAGGACGAGCTGCGGGCCGCCGTGTGGCGGCTGGACAGCGGCTCGGTCACCGACCCGGCGGTGCTGACCTCGGCCGCCAAGCTGGCCTGGGGCAGGCAGGACCCCCGGCTGGCCGCGCGGCTGGCCAGGGCCGCGATCGACGCGGGGGCGGGCGTGGCCGCGGTCGCGGTGCTCGGCGAGGTGCTCATGGTCCTCGGCGACGCCGACTCCGCGGTGACCGCGCTGCGGGAGGCCGCGCGGGACGCGGTGACCGAGAGCGAGCGCGCCCAGCACGCCTACAGCCTGGGCGTGAGCCTGGCCTGGGCGGGCGCCGACGCGGAGGCGTGCCACGTGCTCGACACGGCCATCGCCACGCTCACCGGCCCGGCGTGGCGGCAGGAGGCGTACGTCTACCGCGCCGTCACCGACTGCATGGCCGGGCGGCTGACCGGCGCGGCGCGGGCACTCGCGCTGGCCAGGGCGTGCACGCCCGGCACGTTGCGGGGCGCGGCGCACGGGGCGTCCCTGGAGGCGTGGGTGGACGCGTACGCGGGCCGCACCGAACGTGCCCTGGCCGTGGCCGAGCGGACGATGGCCACCGTCGAGGACTGGCGGGAGCTCGCCCCGCACGCGCTGCCCACGTTCCTGGACGCGCAGTGCGCCGCGCGGACGTTCTCCGGGCGGCTGGAGGAGGCGGCGCGGACCGCCGGGCGCGGCATGGAGCTGCCCGCCGCGGAGCTGTCGGTGACCGGGTTCGGCGCCTACCGGGCGATGGCGGCCAGGCTGCGCGGCGACGCCGCCGGGGCGGTGCGCTGGTGCAGGGACGACATGGCCAGGCTGCCGGCGGGGGAGCCGTACCTGGGGCGGGTGGTGGCCGAGCACGCGCACGCGCTGGCGCTGCTCGGCCGGCTGGACGAGGCCAGGGAGTCGCTGGCGGACGCCGGGGAGCTGGCCGCCCGGTGGGCCTTCACCCGGCAGCACGTGCTGCACGCGGCGGTCTGGGTGGCGGCGGCGGGCGGCGACCTGGACGAGGCCGTGCGGCTGTGCCGGGTGGCCGCCTCGCACGCGCGGCGGCACGAGCTGGGCGGCAACCTGATGTTCGCGCTGCACGACCTGGTCCGGCTCGGCGAGCGTGCCCCCGGGCTGGGCGAGCTGGCCGGGGAGGTGGAGGGGCCGCTGGTGCGGCTGCTGGCCCGGCACGAGCGGGCGCTGGGCGATCCGGTCGCGTTGCGGGCGGTGGCGGAGGAGTACGAGCGGCTCGGCATGGTGCTGTACGCGGCCGAGGCCACCGCGCACGAGGCGGCCGCCCACCACGACGCGGGCCGGGGGCGGCTGGCCAGGAGCGCGCGGGCCCGGGCGGGCGCGCTGGCCAGGCTCTGCACGGGCGTCTCGACTCCGGCGCTGGTCGAGCTGGCCACGCCCGGGCTGACTCCGCGGCAGCGGGAGATCCTGCAGCTCGCCGCGGCCGGGCTGACGAACAGGGAGATCGCCGAGCGGCTGACGCTGTCCAGGCGGACGGCGGCGAACCACCTTCAGGCCGCCTACGACAAGCTCGGCGTGAACGACCGCACCCAGGTGAGCCGCCTGCTGGAGGCGTTGTAGCGGATTCAGACCAGTTTGAGGAGTTCGTCGTACAGGGTCTCCCGTTCCCCGGCGGTCAGGGCCCCGTACGGCGCGGACGCCCGCAGGTTCGTCTCCGCCTCGATGCCGGTGCGCAGCGGGCCGTCCGGCAGGCCGACGATCCCGGCCGCGGACAGGCCCGCCGCCCGCCAGGCGGCGGCGTGCGCGTCGGCGCGGTGGTAGCGGACGACGGCGAGCCGGTTGAACAGCAGCAGCCCCGGTGGCGCCCCCTCCGGCTCGTACGGCGGCGCCACCAGCTCCAGCGCCCCGCCCGGCAGCCGCTCGGCCGCCTGGAGCACCCGGTCCACGAGCCCGGCCAGGCCCGGCAGGTCGTGGGCCGCCCAGACGCGTTCGGCCGTGGCGGCGTGCACGTCGTACAGCCTGTGGACGAACTCCAGGCCCCTGTCCGTCAGCCGGATCGTGCCGTCGCCGTCCTCGGACAGGGTTCGCTGGCGCAGGTGCTCCTGAAGGTCGCGTTCGCGGGCCGCGGCGTCGCCGTAGCGGTCGATGACGGCCAGGGCGTCGCGGGTCAGGGGGCGGAGGGGGAGCGTGAAGCGCAGGTCGGAGAGCAGGCCGGGGGTGATGGCCGAGGTCTCGGCGAGTTCGGCGACGGCTCTGGCGGCCGAGGCGTGCACGTTGACCTGGGCGGCGCCGATGACCGGGGCGATGGCCGCCGCGAATTCCGACAGGTCCTGAAATTTCGGCATTGCGTTGATTATGGGGTGGTCCATAGCGGATCCGCAGGGAATCGTAACGGCCCGGCTCCAGGGTGAGGTCAACCGTCCGGCGCGCGGCGGTGTTCTTCTCGCCGCCCCCTCTCGCCTTCCTCTTCCTGGAGTCACATGTCCACCCGCTGGGCCGCTCTGCCCGTGCTGCTGGTCGCGGTGTTCGTGACCACGCTCGACTTCTACGTCGCGAACCTGGCCGTCCCCTCCATCCGCGCCGACCTCGGCGCGGACGACGCCGCGGTACAGCTCGTGATCGCCGGGTACGGCCTGGCGTACGCGGCGGGGCTCGTCGTCTCCGGGCGGCTCGGCGACCTGTACGGGCACCGGCGGCTGTTCGCCGCAGGGCTGGCACTGTTCACCGTGGCCTCGGCCGGGTGCGGGCTGGCCACCGGCACGTCCGTGCTGGTGGCGGCCAGGGTCGCCCAGGGCGTGGCCGCCGCGCTCCTCGCGCCGCAGGTCCTGGCCCTGCTCGGCCTGCTGTACCGGGGGGCCGCGCGTGCCAGAGCCTTCGCCTGGTACGGCACCGCCGTCGGCCTGGCCGGGCTGAGCGGCCAGGTGATCGGCGGGCTGGTGGTGGCCGCCGATCCGATGGGGCTGGGCTGGCGGGCCTGCTTCCTGGTCAACGTACCGATCTGCCTGGCCGCCCTGGCCCTGACCGGCCGCCTGCTCCCCCGCGCCACGCCGTCGCCGCTCCCCCGCGGCCTCGACCTCGGCGGGGCGGCGCTGGTCGCGGGCGGGCTGGTGGCCGTGGTGCTGCCGCTGGCCGAGGGGCGGGAGCAGGGGTGGCCCGGGTGGACGTGGGCGTGCCTGGCCGCCGCGCCGCTGCTGCTGGGGGCGTTCGGGTGGCGGCAGCGACGGCTGGCGGCCCGGGGGCGGGTGCCGTTGCTGGATCTGGGGGTGTTCAGGGAGCAGGGGTTCGCCTGGGGGCTGGTGGCGGTGGGGCTGCTGTTCGGCACGTCGGCGGGGTTGTCGTTCGTGCTCGCCCTGTACTTGCAGGACGGGCTGGGCTTGCCACCGCTGGCCGCCGCGGCCGTGTGCACGGCGCTGAACGCCGGCTTCTTCGCGGCCTCGCTGCGTCCCTGGCGGTTCGGGGCGCCGGTGCTGGTCGCGGGGCTGGTGCTGGTGCATCACGCTGTGGGTGCGGGGCCGTTGCCGCTGGGGCTGGCGCTGCTGGTGACGGGGGCCGGGATGGGGTGGTTGATGTCGCCGCTGCTCTCGTCCGTCCTGGCTGCCGTACGTGCTGAGCGGTCGGCCGCGGCGGCCGGGGTGCTCGGGACCGTACAGGAGGCCGGGGGAGTGCTCGGCGGGACGGTCACCGGGGCGGTGTTCTTCGCGGCTCTGGACGGCGGGTGGGACGCGGCGGCGCGGGCCGGGCTCGCGGTGCTGGTCGTGGCGTCGCTGGGCGTGCTGGCCCACTCGGCGACCCGCCGGCCGGCGCACGGTGCCGATCGCGAGAGGCGCGCGGCCAGGAGCAGTTTCACGTGAAGCACGGCCGCACCGGCCGATCGGGTGTGCCGGGCGGCGGGGTGGCGTGGAATGCTAGGCGGGTGACGCTGCCGTTCCGTCTCGCCCGCACCGCGGTGTTCGCCGTGGTGTGTCTCGGGCTGGGCGTGGCGGCGCACGTGCTCGGCGGCGCTTCCGTGCCGGTGCCGGCCATGGCGGCGGCGCTGGGGCTGGCGTTCGCGGCGGCGTACCCGCTGTCGGGGCGCGAGCGGTCGCTCGCGGCGATCCTGCCGCTGCTCGCCGGATTACAGGTGATCCTGCACCTGCTGTTCTCGCTGTCCCATGCCGCCTCGCCGGGCGCGCTGGCCGGTCACCTCCACTCGGGGCTGGTTCCCGGCCTGGGCATGCTGGTCGCGCACGGCCTGGCGGTCGGGATGACCGCGTTGTGGCTGGCGCGGGGCGAGGCCGCCCTCTGGGCACTGCTGCGCCGGCTGGCCGTACGGCTGCTGGTCATCTGGCTGCCGCTGCTCACCACACCTTTCTCCACAGCCCTGTGTACGACCGAGCCGCCCGTGCTGCGCTCGGCCGTGCTGCGGCACGTCGTCAGCGGGAGGGGCCCGCCGCGGGCCATCGCCGCCTGACCTCCGGGTCGGGCGAGACGTCTTCCCCTTTTCAGACGACCCCCGCCGCCCGGCAGGGGCTGCTTCGGCACGCCGGGCGGAGAAAGGCCAACCCACCATGTACGTTCGTCATGCCCTCGTGCTCGCGTCCGCCTTCGTGGCGCTGACCGCCTGTGGCGGCACCTCCTCCCCCGAACCCGCCGCCACCGGCACCGCCGCCGTCGCGGCGGCCACCACCCCGCCTGCCAGTACGCCCGCCGCCGGGCTGACCATCACCGATCCCTGGGTCAAGACCACCAAGGAGGGGATGACCGCCGCGTTCGGCACGCTGGTCAACAACACCGACGCACCGGTCACAGTCACGTCCGGCACCTCGCCGCTGTCCCCCACCATCGAGCTGCACGAGGTGGTCGAGGACGGCGGCAAGATGGTCATGCGGCCCAAGCAGGGCGGGTTCGTCGTGCCCGCCCGCGGCACCCACCAGCTCCAGCCCGGCGGCGACCACATCATGCTGATGGGCGTCACCGAGGAGGTGAAGCCGGGTGCCAGGATCCCGTTCACGCTCCAGGTGCAGGGCGGCGAGCCGCTGGAGTTCACCGCCATCGGCAAGGACTTCGCCGGTGGCGAGGAGGACTACCAGCCGGGGCACAAGTGATCAGCCGCAGAGGGCTGCTCGCCGGGGGCGCCGCCACAGCCGCCACGGCGGCCGGCGCCCTCGTGCGCCGCGAGACAGAACGCCGTGATGCGGAACCCAGCGGGACGGAACGCGGCGGGACGGAACATGGCGGGGCGGAACGCGACGGAACCGCACGTGGCGGAACCGAACGCGGGGAGCTCGCGGCGGTCGAGCCGTTCCACGGCGCGCACCAGGCGGGCGTGGCCACGGCGCCCCAGGCCCACGCGGTGTTCCTCGGCTTCGACCTGGTGAAGGGCACCCGCAAGGAGGCGGTCCTCCGGCTGCTCCAGCTCCTCACCGACGACGCGGCCCGCCTCACCCAGGGCCGCCCAGCGCTCGCCGACACCGAGCCGGAGCTCGCCGCGAACCCGGCCCGGCTCACGATCACGTTCGGGTTCGGGCAGGGGTTGTTCGAGGCGGCCGGGGTGGACTCGCCGGTGAAGGAGCTGCCGGCGTTCTCGACGGACCGGCTGGAGAAGCGGTGGAGCGGGGGCGACCTGCTCGTCCAGATCTGCGCCGACGACACCGTGACGGTCGCGCACGCCGTACGGATGATCGTGAAGGACGCGCGGTCGTTCGCCCGCGTACGGTGGACGCAACGCGGCTTCCGCAGCACGAACCGGCGCAACCTGATGGGCCAGATCGAGGGCACGGTGAACGCCACCGACCTCGACAGGGCGGTGTGGATCGGCGCGGGCCCGCTGCGCGGCGGCACCACCATGGTGCTGCGCAGGATCCGGATGAAGCTGGAGACGTGGGACGCCGCCGACCGGGTGGCCAGGGAGTTCACGATCGGGCGGCGGCTGGACAGCGGGGCGCCGCTCACCGGCTCGGCCGAGACCGACGCGGCCGACTACGCCAGGAAGAACCGGCTCGGGTTCCCGGTGATCTCCGAGTTCGCCCACATCCGGCGGGCCCACGTGGCCGATCCCGCGCTGCGGCTGCTGCGGCGGCCGTACAACTACGACGGGGGGCTGTCACCGGAGGGCGAGTCGGACTCGGGGCTGCTGTTCGCCTCCTACCAGGCGGACGTGGCCGGGCAGTTCGTGCCCGTGCAGCGCATGCTGGCCGAGGGGGACCTGCTCAACGAGTGGATCACAGCCATCGGCTCGGCCGTCTTCGCCATCCCGCCGGGGTGCGCGCCCGGCGGCTGGATCGGGGAGGAGCTCCTGGGCTGACCCGACTCGACCGCTCCGGCCGGGGTCAGGAAACGGCAACCGCTCCGGCCAGGTCGACCGTTGCGCCGCACCTACCAGGCCCCCCCTCCGGCCGGATCGATCCTTGCGCCCGCACCTACCAGGCCGCCCGCTCCGGCAGGCGCGGGCGGGAGCAAGCACGCCGGCCCGGGAGGTCAGCCGTAGCGGCCGGTCGGGGCCGGGTGCAGGGCGGCGGCCAGGTCGGCGGCGAGCGGCTCGATCTCCGTCGCGTCCAGCGAGGAGATGGTCAGGCGCAGCGCGGGCGGCGAGCCGAGGCGGTTGCGGGCGCCCGGCGCGCAGGCCCAGCCGCGTGACAGCAGCCGGGTGATGGCGGTGGACTCGTCGGCGACGGGGATCCACACGTTCAGGCCGCTGCGGCCGTGCGCGGGAATGCCGCGCACGGCCAGCGCCGCGACCAGGCCGTCCCTGCGCAGCGCGTACGACGCGGCGACGGCCGCCGGATCCGCCGCGTTCGTCCGCCAGAGGTGGGCGACGGCATGTTGCAGCAGGTGGCTCACCCACCCGGCGGCCAGCCGCTGCCGCCCGCGCAGCCGGTCGAGCGTGACCGGATCGCCGGTGACCGGGGCCAGGCGCAGGTCGGGCCCGAGCGACTTGGCCGTGGAGCGGACGAGGATCCAGCGGCTCGTGACCCCGGCCAGCGGATGCAGCGGCAGGTCCACGAACCCGGCCCCGTGGTCGTCCTCGACCAGCAGCACCTCCGGGTGCTCCCCCAGCAACCCCCGCAGCTCGGCGGCGCGTGCGGCGGAGACGGCGGCGCCGGTCGGGTTCTGGGCGCGCGCGGTGATCACCACGGCCCGCGCACCGGCCCGCAACGCCCGCGCGAGCTCCTCCGGCAGCGGCCCCTCGTCGTCGAGCCGCATCGGCACCGGCCGCAGCCCGAGGACGGCGACCAGGTCGAGCAGGGCCGTCCACCCCGGGTCCTCGACCGCGATCGCGTCGCCCGGTCGCAGGTGGGCGGTGAGCACGCGTTCGACCGCGTCGAGGGTGCCGGAGGTGATCGCCAGCGGTGCGGCCGGCACGCCGTCGGCCCGCAGCCGCTGCCCGGCCAGCGCGAGCAGCTCCTCGTCGTCGCCGGTCCCGTACATGGCGGGCCGCTCCGCGTGCGCCCTGGCGGCGGCGGCCAGCGCGTCGTGCAGCGGCGGCAGCAACCGGGGGTCGGGGTTGCCCTTGGCCAGGTCACGCACGCCCGGCGGCACCTCGATCCTGATCTCCTCGCGGAACGTGCTGGCCGGCCGCGCCCTGACCCTGGTCCCCCGCCGCCCCGCCGTCTCGATGACGCCGCGTTCGCGCAGCAGCCGGTACGCGGCCGCCGCCGTCCCCGGGCTGACTCCGGCACTCGCCGCCACCTCGCGTACCGGCGGCAGCGCCGCCCCCGGTGGCAGCCGCCCTTCGGACACGGCGGCCTCGACGCCCGCCGCTATCTCGCTGGCCGTCCCACCCGCGATCGTGTACTTTTCTAGCACAAAATACATTATGTACTAATACAAAGGTGGTCAGTGTGCTTATCCATCCATGGGACGCCGCTCTGGACGACGAGGAGTGGCGGAGCTGGCTGCGTACCCGTGACTTCGGCCAGATCGCGGTCAACGGCGTGGCCGGCGCGCCGCCCGTGGTGGTGCCGACGCACTTCCTCTACGACGGGGACGCCGAGGTCCTGCTCCACCTGGCCAGGCCCAACCCGATCTGGGCGGCGCTGGAGGCCAACCCGGTGGCCGTGGTGAGCGTGCACGACGACTACGCCTACATCCCCACCTCCTGGCGCTCCGACTCCCCCGAGACCGGCGTGCCGACCAGCTACTACGCCGCGGTCCAGCTCGTGTGCCTGGCCGAGATCGTGGACGACGGCGAGGGCAAGGCCGAGATCCTGCGCCGCCAGCTCGCCCACCACCAGCCGGGGGGCGACCACGGCGTGGTGGCCGCCGACGCGGGGCCGTACCGCAGGAACCTGTCGGCGATCAGAGGGCTGCGGCTGCGGGTGGAGGAGGTACGGGCCAAGTTCAAGTACGACGGCCACCGCCCGGCGAAGCTGCGCGAGCGGGTCGCGCGCGGGCTGGCCGAGCGCGGCCTGCCCGGCGACGCCGGCGCCCTGTCCCAGCAGCGCCGGCGCAGCGCCGCCGCGGAGTCCGCGGTGGGCGCCTGAAAACCGCTGGTTAAGGTGGTCGTGTGACAGCGCAGGACGGCCCCGATCGCGAGCAGGTGCTCGCCTGGGTCGAGCGGGTGGCGACGTTCGTCTCCGAGGAGTGGGGGCTCGCGCCGATCTCCGGCCGCATCCTGGGCTGGCTGATGACCTGCCACCCGCCGGCGCAGACCGCGGGCGACATCGCCGGCGCCATCGGCGCGAGCCGCGCGTCCCTGACGACGAATCTGCAGCTCCTGACGTCCATCAGGCTCATCCGCCGGTTCCGCAGGCCGGGGGAGCGGAACGTCTACTACGAGATCGAGGACGACGCCTGGTCGAAGGTCATCCGGCAGAAGCTGGCCGCGTTCACCGCGTTCGACGAGCTGGTGGCCGAGGGGCTGAAGCTGGGCTGGGCCGACGAGACGCGGGCGGCGCGCATCCGTTCGGCCAGGTGTTCGATCGCGGCGCTGACCGAGGTGCTCGGAGATCAGGCCGCGACCTGAGCCTTGTTCACAACCTGTGGACAACCCGCTCATCCTGTGGATAACTCTTCGGCAATCCACCACCGCACAGGCGCCGCCCGTGGTACGGGCGGCCCCCGCGCCCGGCACGCCCGCTCACAGGCGTTTCACCAGGTCAAGGCCCTACTAGCAGGCCCTGCCCGGCGACTCATACCACACCTTCGGCACCTCTGTCGCGCAACCGCGGAACCCCTGTCAACAGGTCACGGCCCACAGCCCACAGCCTGTGGATGAACTCACCAGTTCCAGTACGACCGCGCCTCGGACTTCCACTCCTTGGGGAAGTACTGATGGATCTTGAACGCCATGCCCTTGCCGCGCGCGAGGTACTGGTCGCGCTCCAGCCTCCTGGTGATCGGCTCGCCGGGGCTGCCGTTGTTGTCCCACCACGACTCCCACTGCTTGATGCAGGTCTGGCCGCCCAGGTACCCGTTCGAGCAGGGCGCGGGCGGCGACCAGATCTGGGTGTGCCCGAAGTCGACGACCTTGCCCGAGGACTGCTCGGTGATCGTCCCCCACGCCTTCAGGCAGTACCCCTGGGGAGGAATGCTCCACTTCACGTAGTGCTGCCGCCCCGAGGTGGCGAACGTCTGGAGATTTCCACACTTGCCGTCACCGATCTGCTCCTTGGTGACCCTGACGGTGTAGTACGTCCCGTTGTCCCGCCACCCGTCCAGCATCAGCCAGTCGCCGCTCCTGACGAACTTCTCCGCGTAGTCCGGCGGCCAGCTCTTCGGGTCGCCCCAGCTGATCTCGGACGTCGTGGACGACAGCGGCTTCCACGTCCACTGCCCGGCCGCCTGCCCGTCCGCCCAGTGCTGCCCGGCGCTGCGCTCGGCGAACCGGGAGTACTGGCCGTAGTTCTCCGCCGCCTGTGCGGGCGCCGTCAGCCCCGCAAGCACCGTGACCGCCGCCGCCCCCACGACGGCGACGGACCGTGCCCTCATCCTCTGGTTCATCACCGGCAGCACCGTAGCGCCGCCCGCGTGCCCCGCCGGCTCACATCAAAAATCCTCGAACGTTCACCCGTACGTGAGGCGGCGCAGCGCGGCCTCGGCCGGCCCCCTGCGCGGCGCCAGCAACGCCGCGAGCACCACGGTGACCAGCCACGTCACCACGGCGATTCCCGACGCCGCCGCGTCGCCGACGCGGGTGCCGAGCCCTCCCGCGTACGGCGCGAACACCGCCACGAAGATCACCGACTGGAGGAGGTAGCAGGTCAGCGACCACTGACCACACGCGGCGAGCGCCCTCACGACCGGGCCGGAGGTCAGGCGCCCGGCGAGGAGCCCGATGATCGCCGCGTACGCGAGCCCGCCCGCGATGCCGGTCACGCTGTGCAGCGCGTACAGCGACACCGCCACCAGGTCCGACGGCTCCCAGAGCCGGGTGTCGACCAGCATCAACGGCAACCCGCCGGCCACGGCCACCCCGGTGCCCAGGGTGGCGACCCGTACGAGCAGCGGCCGGTACGCGGCAGGCTCCTCCAGCACGCGGCGCCGCGCCGCCCAGATGCCGAACAGGAACGCGGGCACCACGCTGGCGGCGAAGTAGGTGGGTGTCATCCCGGACCACCCGATGAGCCGCATCACCAGCGCCTCGACCGGATCTGCCATCGCCGCGGGCGTGTCGCCCTTGGGCGCCGAGATCGTGAGCAGCCCGAAGCCGGCCAGCACCACGACATGCAGCACCAGCCCCACGACGGCCGCCCGCAGCACCACCCGGTCCTCGCGCCGGACGAACCCGACGAGCACGAGCCCGATCAGCCCGTACGCCCCGAGGATGTCCCCGAAGAACAGCAGCAGCGCGTGGCAGAACCCGAACACCAGCAACCACAGGCTCCGCCGCCGAAGCACCGCGCGTACCTGCGGCCAGCTCCTGCCCGTGGCGAGCTGCCGGTTGGCGAGTTGCACCAGGCCGTAGCCGAACAGGGCGGCGAACATGGGCAGCGCCCGCCCGTCCACCAGCAGGATCTGCACCCCGGCGACCAGCCGGTCGAGCACGCCGCCGTCGAGCGCGTACCCGCGGAATCCGGCCGGGTGACCCGACAGGTACATGTGCGCGTGCGCCAGCGCGATGAGCAGCAGCATCAGCCCGCGCGCGAGATCCGGCGCGAGCGCGCGCCGGGCGACGGGAGTGGCCCCATGAACAGGAGCCGGTGGAGCGATGGACATGGCTGTCCCCTCGAATCTAGATACACGACTGTAGCTAATCTCCACGGTAAAATACACCCGCGTAGCTAAACAAGGGGCGGATATGGACGACCGCAACACCCGGACACGCCGGCGGGGCGAAGAGCTGATCAAGGCCATCCACGACGCCGCGCTCGAAGAGGTGGTGGAGGTCGGCGCGGGACGGCTGACCATGGACGGCATCGCCCGGCGCGCGGCCACCCCCCGCAGCACGCTGTACCGCCGCTGGTCGGACCCGATCGAGGTGCTGCTCGACGCGCTCTACCACCAGCACCCGGTCGAGGAGCCCACGCCGGGGGCCACCGACCTGCGCGGCGACCTGATCCGCTCCCTGCGGCTCATGGTGGAGTGGGCCTTCAGCCCGGCGGGCCGCGCCGTCTCGGCCATCCTCACCGATCCGAAGAGCGTCGCGCTGATGTCGGAGGCCCTGTTCGAACGGGTCTTCGCCAGCCGCGGCGGCACGTTCACCCGCACCGTGCTGGAGCACTACGCCGACCGCGGGCACTTCCCCGCCACCCTGCTCACCCCGGTCGTCACCGACATCGGCGAGGCCCTGGTCACCAAGCACCTGATCGACGCCGGGACACCGCCGAGCGACGACTACCTCGCAGCGATCGTCGACCAGGCGATCCTGCCCGCGCTCGGCCTCGGCCCAGGCTTCGATCCCGGGCGTGATTGAATCGCGCCATGGCTGTCGATCGTGAGCGAAGTGTCGTGTTCGGCCAGGCGGTCGACCTGTACGAGTCGGCCAGGCCCGGCTACCCCGACCGGCTCGTCACCGACATCCTGAACTACGCCCCCGCCGGCCCGGCGCTGGAGGTCGGGGCGGGAACGGGCAAGGCCACGGCCGCCTTCGCCGCCCGCGGCGTGGACCTGACCTGCGTCGAACCCGACCCCAGAATGGCCGCGGCACTCGCGGCGAACTGCCCCGGCGTCCGGGTGTGGAGCGGGATCTTCGAGGACTACGTCCCCGACCGGCGCTTCACCCTCCTGTACTCGGCCCAGGCCTGGCACTGGGTGGACCCGGAGCGCCGCTGGGACCTCGCGTACGAGGCGCTGGCCCCGTCAGGCGCGCTCGCCCTCTTCTGGAACCACTACCTCATCACCGACCCCGACCTGCGGGCGGCCCTCTCCGAGGTGGACCACCGCCACGGCCTGTCCAGCTACAGCCTGCACCAGGACACGCCGGTCAGGAACGAGGAGGTCCAGCACCTGCTGACCGGCGACCCGCGCTTCACCGATCTGGACGAACGCTCCTACTCCCGCACGGAGTGGTACACCGCGGACCGCTACCTCGACCTGGTGCGCACCATCTCCGCCTACCGGATCCTGCCTCCCGAGCGCCAGGAGCCCGTGCTGCGGGAGCTGGGCGCGGTGCTGGGCGACGGCGTGGAGATGTCCTTCGTCACCGACCTCACCCTCGCCCGGCGAAAGCCGAGCCGGTAGTCGTCCGCCGGAGATTGCCCTTTCGCACCGCGTACCCTTATCTTGGAACAGTCGTTCCAGGATAGGAGGAGGGCTGATGCCCGACGTCAAGCACTTCGATCCCGACGCCGCACTGGACCAGGTGGTACGCCTGTTCTGGAAGCGCGGCGCCGACGTCACCGGCATCGCCGACGTCGTGCAGGCCACCGGCCTGAGCCGGTCCAGCCTGTACGCCACCTTCGGCGGCAAGGAGCGGCTGCAGGCCGCCGCGCTGCGCCGCTACCTGGAGCGGCAGTCGCGCCCGGTGTTCGCCGCGCTGGCCGCCGACGATCGCGGCCTGCCCGCCGTCACCGGCTTCTTCGAACGGCTGGTGGCGGCGCGCTGCACCGGCGAGCACGCCCGCTGGGGCTGCCTGGTCACCAACACCCACACCGGCGCCGCCCGCACGATCCCCGAGATCCAGCAGGTCCTGGACGCCCACCACACCGAGCTGCGGGCGGCGATGCATGCCGCGCTGGAGGCGGCGCGGAATCGCGGCCAGGTACGGCCCGGCCTGGACCTGGGGGCCTGCTCCGAGACGCTGGCGCTGCTGGCGTACGGGGTCAACCTGCGCTCCCGCGCCGGCGCCGGGGCCGAGGACCTGCTGGCGGGCGTGCGCGCCGTACTGGACGGCTTCACCCACCCCGAGGAGAGATGATGATCGATTTCCGCGTGTACGACGAGAGCGACGCCCCCGAGGCGGCCCGGCCGATGCTGGAAGCGGCCAAGAAGCGCATGGGCTTCGTAACCACACTGAACGGCGTGATGGCCGAATCCCCCGAGTTGCTGGCCGGGTACAACGCGCTGGCCGAGCAGTTCGGCAGGTCCTCGCTGCCCGGGCCGGCCAAGCACGTCGTGTGGATCACCGCCAGCGTGGAGAACGGGTGCGAGTACTGCGTGGCCGCGCACTCCACCCTGGCGTTGCGTGCCCGCGTACCGGCCGAGGTGGTCGAGGCCCTGCGGACGGGCAAGCCGCTCCCCGACCCCGCTCTCGAGGCCGCCAGGCGGCTCACGCAGCAGATGGTGGCCCGGCGCGGATGGGTGGACGACGCGGAGCTGGAGGCGTTCCTCGCGGCCGGCTACACGCGCCGCCACGTGCTGGACATCGTGCTCGGCGTCGGGATGAAAACCCTGTCGAACTACACCAATCACCTCGCCCACACCCCGCTGGACCCGGCCTGGCAGGGCCAGGAATGGACTCCCGACCAGCTCGCCTGATCGGCCCCACACCCAGCCCGCCCGCTCAGCCGGCCTGATCGCGCCGCACGTTCAGGCCGGTGGCGCGGTGTCCTTCACGCTCACCTGGTGGCCGACGTCCTCGTCCTCGGCCGCGGCCAGCACCGCCTCCAGCAGCCCCGGGAAGCGCACCCGCAGCTCCTGCCGCCGCAAGGTCACGAAGCAGCGGGTGCCCTCCTGCCGGGTACGCGTCAGCCCGGCATCACGCAACACCCGCAGATGATGGCTGAGCGTGGACTTGGCCACCGGCGCCTGCAGATCGCCCCAACCGCGCTCACGCCCGTCGGCCAGCACCCGCACCACTCCGACCCGGATCGGATCGCTGAGGGCGGACATCACCCCGGTCAGCGTGAACTCGCCCACTTCGGGGTGATGTGCCTGCCTCATTTCCCCATGGTAGCTTGTTCGATGTTTCACGAACATCGAACGAAGGAAGGTCCCGCCGTGACCACCCCGCCCACCCGACTACAGGACCAGGTCGCGATCGTGACCGGCGCAGGATCCGGGATCGGCCGCGCCACCGCACTCGCCCTCGCCCACGCGGGAGCCCACGTGCTCGCCGTGGGCCGCCGCGCCGAGGCCCTGAGGGACACCGCCGCCGAGCACCCCGGCATCGCCGTCCTCCCCGCCGACATCACCGGCGACGGCACCCCGCAGGCGGTGGTCGACGCGGCGACCGACCGCTGGGGCCGCCTCGACGTCCTGGTCAACAACGCCGGCGCCACCGCCGTCATGCCGCTGGCCGACACCGACGCCCAGCGCGTCGCCGACCTCCTGGCGCTCAACGTCACCGCCCCCAGCCTGCTCGCCAGGGCCGCGCTGCCGCACCTGCGCGCCGGTCGCGGCACGATCGTGAACGTCTCCAGCACGTACGGCCACCGCCCGCTGCCCGGCGCCGCCCACTACGCCGCCTCCAAGGCCGCTCTCGAACAGCTCACCCGCAGCTGGGCCCTGGAGCTGGCCGCCGACGGCATCCGCGTCAACGCCCTGGCCCCCGGCCCCACCGAGAGCGAGGCCCTGACCGCCGCCGGCCTGCCGGAGGACGTCGTCGAGCAGATCAAGCAGGAGGAGACCGACTGCATCCCCCTGGGCCGCCGCGGCACCCCGGAGGAGGTGGCCGCCTGGATCGTCCACCTCGCCGACCCCGCCGCCACCTGGCTCACCGGCCAGGTCCTCACCATCGACGGCGGCCTGGAACTCACCTGACCCAGGCACGCAAGCGATCTACAACGCACGCCGCTCCGTCAGGTCGCCGAGTCCTCGGCTCGCTGCCTGCGGTAGCTGCTGAGCAACTGGCTCCCGACCTCGACATACCCGGCGAACAACCCGATCACCTCGTGCAGCCGCTCCCGCGCGGGCCCGGCATCCACCAGATCCTGCCCCTCACGCAGAGCGGCGATCAGGGTCCTGGCCCGGGCCTGGCTGGCCTCCAGCAGCGACTCGATCCCTCCCGTCGCCTCGATGAGCAACCGCCGGCTACCAGGCTGCGGCATCACCTTGGCCAGACCCCAGGAAGCGAGCTGCCGTACCGCGGTGCTCACAGCCCCCTTGCTCAGCCCGAGCTCGGCGGCGATCGTGTCGAGCGAGATCGGCTCCTCGCTGAGGAGCAGCAGCCCGTAGACGCGCCCGGTCGCGTGCGGAAGGTTCCACGCGGCGAGCAGGTCGCCGACCGAGGTGATGAACGCCTCCCGCCCGCTCATCGCCCTGCTTGCTTCCATGCCGGGATCGTACGCAGGAACGCCTCGATCGCCTCGTTGACGGCCCGCGGGTCGTCCTGGTTGGCGATATGACCGGCGCCGGGGATGACGACCTCCTCGACGCCTTCGGCCGCGGCCCACCGGGGCATGGCGGAGGCGATGTTGCCGGTGCCGTCCCGTTCGCCGCGGATCAGGCACAGCGGCACCGGCGTGCGGTAGGCGGGATCGGGGGAGAGGAAGCCGGCGGTGGCCCGCCACACCTGGACGAACTCCCTCTTCGGCACCTGGCCGAAGGCCCGCCGGGCGTCCGCCCGCGCCTCCGGGGTGACCGCGGAGGCTTCGGCCATCAGCCGCGGAAGATCCTTGGCCGGCATCACCGACAACATCGGCGCCGCGGCCTTCACCAGCAGCCGTTCCCTCCAGGACAGCGCTGCCGTGTTCGGCGTCGCCCCGATGACGATCAGGGCCCGGGCGAGGCCGGGCTGCCGCCGGACGACGGCCTGGCCGAGATTGCCGCCGAGCGACTGCCCCACCAGCACCGGCCGGTCCAGCCCCAGGTGGCCGATCAGCGCGTACAGGTCCGCCATCGCCTGCTCGGCGGTGAACGGGACCCCGGCCGGACGCGACAGGCCGTGGCCGCGCAGGTCCCAGGCGACGACGCGACACCCCAGGCCCCGCAGGTGCTCCCATTGGGCCTCGAACATCACGTGGTCGGCCCCGGCTCCGTGGGAGAACACCACCGGTACGCCGTCGCCCCCGCTGTCGGCGTACCGCAGGTCGCACCCACGGACAGAGAGCTTGCCGGACAAATTCACCATATTCTAAATATAGTAAAATCTAGGTGGCCTTGCGGAGTTCGTACGTGTCGAACACGAGCCGATCAGAGATGATCCTGCCGTCTCGGACCGCGAGGTGATCGGCGGCCCGCAACGTCCCGAACGGCCCGGTCACCATGTCGTACATGATCATCGCTTCCTCGCCGTTCCCCAGCACAGAGAGGATCTTCACCGCGGCGACCACCTCGGCGAACTGCCCGATCGCCTCGACGACGGCGGAAGCTCCTTCGATGGTGCCTCGCGGGCTCTCGAAGACGATGTCCTCGGCGAGGTGGAGCGACACGGCGGTCAGATCGCGGCGGCCGAAGGCCTCGATGAACGCGACGGCGATCTCGGCAGGAGTCTTGGATGTGTTCATGACCTCTTGGACCGGACGAGCAGCCAAAACTCATCGGAGACCGGTGCTAGGGGGACAGCCCGATCCGGTAGAGCGCCAGGGCGGCGAAGCCGAGCAACGATCGATCCCAGGGCACCGGGAACGCGGCCGCGTCGATCTCATCGGCGTGGTCGCGAGCCTCGGCGAGGATCCCGAGCCCGGCCTCGGGAATCCGATCGCCGAGCCGGAGCGCGAGAGCGACGGCCGCGGTGAGCCGGACACCGAAGGCCCCGGCGTCGAGCAACGCCGCCAACCGGCCATCGACGGCAGGCTCGTCCGGGACGAGATAACCGAGGCTGAGATTCGCGCTCGCACGCGCCACCTCGCGCCCCTCGGCCGCGGACATCTCCACCAGGCACGAGACCACGGGCGGCGTGGCCGGGAACCAGGCCAGCAGCTCGGCCGCTCCCGCGGCGACCACCGGGTCACCATCCCCGGTCCAGGCGGCGAACCGACCGCTGATCGCGGCCGCCGCGAGATAGGCGTCGCGGTCCCAGGACACCGCGACCGCATCGCAGCTCTCGGGCTCGTCGCCGTCACCATCGCCATGAAGCCAGTCCACGACCGCCGCCACGTCGGCGCGGGTCACGTTCTCGGCCCGGGCGAACTCCCGGCCGGGCCTGAAGGGCAGATGGGTGTCGTCCCGATCTCCGAGCGCGACGATGCGGAGCAGGTCCAGCACGGCCGCCCGATCAGGGGTTGCCGGATCGTCCACCAGCTCGGCCAGGAACGGGATGACATGACAGCTGGCCTGCCACCGGGTTCCCTGGTGGTAGACGTTCCCGCGCAGCTGGTAATGAGCCTGGTGCCGTTCCCCGGTGTCCGCCGACGAAAGTGCTCTGAGCTGGCCGGGCACGTCGGCGGCCGGGCCGTACGCGTGGTGGAGGCCACCCCAGCCGACCGTCTCCAGAGCTTCCAGCACCACCACAGTCTCAGGGCGCGCAGTCCGGGACGTGGTCCCGCAGACCCAGCCTGCCCTCGTAAATGGCCACCTTGTGGGTGATCAGCTTGAGGCACTCGCCGAGCTCGTGCATCTGCGCGAGCACCCGTTCCCGATGCTCGCGCAGCACCTCCAGCCGCTCCACCTCGTTGCCCTGCCCCGCCCTGACGAGCTCGGTGTAGCGCCGGATGTCGGTCAGGGGCATGCCGGAGGCTCGCAGGCGGATGCACACGCCCAGCCAGTCGACATCGCCCTCGTCGTAGATCCGGTGGCCCGCGGTGCCCCGCCGTACCGGCTGGGCCAGCAGCCCCTCCCGCTCGTAGAACCGGAGGGTGTGCACGCTGAGCCCGGTGCGCTCGGCGACCTGGCCGATACTCAGACCCGACATGTCGCCCAGTTTGACTTAGAGTCCGCTCTAGATTCTAGGTTCCTGAAGTATGAGATATCGCATCCTCGGCGGCACCGGCATCGAGGTCAGCACCCACTGCCTCGGCACCATGATGTTCGGCTCGGCGGGCAACCCCGACCACGACGACAGCATCCGCATCATCCACGCCGCTCTCGACCACGGCATCAACTTCGTCGACACCGCCGACATGTACTCGGCGGGCGAGTCCGAGGAGATCGTGGGCAAGGCGCTGCAGGGCCGGCGCGACGAGGTGGTGCTCTCGACCAAGGTGCACTTCCAGATGGGGGAGGGCCCCAACCGCGGCGGCAACTCGCGGCGCTGGATCATGCGCGAGGTCGAGGCGAGTCTCAAGCGGCTGCGCACCGACTGGATCGACCTCTACCAGATCCACCGCCCCGACTACCGGACCGACATCGAGGAGACCCTCTCCGCCCTGACCGACCTGGTACGGCAGGGCAAGATCCGCGCCTTCGGCAGCTCTGCCTTCCCCGCGCACGAGACCGTCGAGGCCTACCACGTGGCCCGGCAGCGCGGCCTGTACCGGTTCCGCACCGAGCAGCCGCCGTACAACATCCTGGCCCGCGGCATCGAGGGCGACGTCCTGCCCACCGCGCAGCGCCTCGGCATGGGCGTGCTCACCTACAGCCCGCTGGGCTGGGGATTCCTGACCGGCCGCTACCGCAAGGGGCAGCAGGTCGACCTGTCACAGGGCCGCGCCGCCCGCGCCCCTGAACGGTTCGACCCCGCCATCCCGGTGAACGCGGCCAAGCTGGAGATCGTCGAGGAGCTGGTGAAACTGGCGGACGAGCTCGGCTGCACCCTCCCGGCGCTCGCCGTCGCCTTCGCCGCCGCACACCCGGCGGTCACCTCGGTCATCCTCGGCCCGCGCACGATGGAGCAGCTGGACGGCCTGCTGAAGGGCTCCTCCCTGGTGCTGGACGACGCCGTGCTCGACCGGATCGACGAGCTCGTGCCGCCAGGCACCAACGTCTACCACCCCGTCGGCCTCTGGAGCCCCGCCCCGCTGACCGACCCTGCCCTGCGCCGCCGCCCGCTCGGCGACCGCGCCGCGAGCTGACGCAGGCGCGCGCCTGCTCACCGGCACAGGGCCGGTGAGCAAGGACCGAGCAGGAAACGGTCATGATTGTGGCCAACCTGCTGTGTGACGCTCTCCCGGGGCCCGAAACGCTGGGCGTGCCTCCCGTGCGAAGCGACACCAAGGGGTAGAGAGCGTGTGCGGCGATGTCAGTGCTGCGAAGCGACCGGAGTCGGCGGCCTGCCGGCCGCCGCGGAGCTCCGCGCAGGCCCTGTTCGACGCGATGCTCGACGGATGGTCGCGGCACCAGCGCACCACCCAGCGCTGCAAGTCGGCCACGATCGGCCTGCGAGAGGACGTCGTGCGCAGGTTCGCCCGCTTCACCGGCGCGTATCCCTGGCAGTGGTCGCCCGAGCACCTCGACCTGTGGCTCTCCCATCTGACCGTCGAGCTGCGCCGGGCGCCTTCGACCGTCCGCGGGTACCAGTCGGCGCTGCGGTTCTTCTGCGAGTACGTGACCGCGCCCTACCAGGATTGGACGCGGGAGTGCGAGACCCGCTTCGGCAGCGTCCCCGTGCAGATCTGCCAGGACGACAGGGCGGCCGACTCCTTCGCCGGCCCCTTCGCCGGCCCCGGACGGCGGCCCATGACGCGCGAGGAGGTCCAGCGCTTCTTCGACCACGCCGACGACCAGGTGGAGGAGGCCATGCGGCGAGGGCACAAGGGGGCGCTGGCCCGCTACCGGGACGCCACCGTGTTCAAGGTTGTCTACGCCTGGGGACTGAGCGGCTCCGAGGCGTCCGCGCTGGACATCGGCGACTTCCAGCCGCATGCCGACGTGCCGGAGCTCGGCCGCTTCGGAGCCTTGAGCGTGCGGGCGAGCCGGCGAACGCAGGGGCTGCCGCAGCGACGGCGGACGGTCGTCAGCACGATGCCGTGGGCGGTGGACGCGGTGCGGGAGTACGTGGCCGAGGTCCGGCCGCGCTACCGCACCAGCCTGTCGCAGGCGCTGTGGCCGACCGAGCGGGGCGGGCGGCTGCGGACCAGGGAGATCGAGGATCGGTTCGCGGCGTACCGAGACGCGCTCGGGCTGGACCGGGCGCTGACGCCGTACTGCCTGCGCAGCGCGTACATGGCCCATCTGCTGATGGACGGCGCGGCTCTGACGTTCGTGCAGGAGCAGGTCGGGCACCGGCTTCCGGCCACGACCGCGAGCTGCGCCCGCCTGACGGACGGGGGATCGGGGTGAGCGTGAAGTACGAGTACCGGTGGCATCTGCGGAAGGTCATGGCCGACCGCGGCCTGTACGCCACCACGGACCTGCGGCCGTTGCTGGCACAGCGGGGGTTCTGGCTGTCGCAGAGCCAGGTCTACCGGCTGGTGGCCGAGCGGCCCGTACGGCTGAACCTGCGGCTGCTGATGGCCCTGCTGGACATCCTGGGGTGCACGATGGCGGACCTGATCGAGCCGATCCCCGCCTCCGGGGATCGAGCGGCGGCCACCGCCGCGAGCAGGTTCGCCCCGCCCCGGCCGAAGCGGGCGAACGTACTGCCGGACTGACCCGCGCTGCCGGACTGACCCGCGCTGCCGGACTGACCCGCGGGGACCTCGGCGAGACAGCGCCGCGAGCAGGCTCATCGCCGCCGCCCGGGGCCCGATCGCGGCGACCGCCTCGGACGGCCGCCGTACCGGGTGGGCAGCGAATGGACAGGCTTCGGCCTGGAAACTGGGCAGGACGCCGGTGAACGGTGTTCGCCATGCATCTGCCCGCCATGAGACGCCGCGCGCCGCGGCACGCCAGGCACGCGCCCTCACCGGGCATACCGGCCCGCATCCCCGAGCTCGACGCCCTGCGGCTGGTGGCGGCCCTGTCCGTGGCCCTGTTCCACTACACCTTCTCCGGCTGGGCGGGCGGCACCACCACGGTGCCGTACGAGGAGCTGGGCGCCTGGACCCGCTACGGGTATCTGGGCGTCGACCTGTTCTTCATGATCAGCGGCTTCGTGGTGCTGATGAGCGCCTGGACCGCGACGCCACGGCGGTTCGTGACCTCGCGGGTGGCCAGGCTGTATCCGGCGTACTGGTTCGCCGTCCTGGCCACCGCGCTCGTCACCCTGGTGCTGGGCGGGGAACTCTTCACCGTCTCCGTGGAGCAGGTCCTGGTGAACCTGACGATGTTCCAGGCCGTCGTGGACGTGCCCGACGTCGACGTCGTCTACTGGACACTCTGGGCCGAGATGCGGTTCTACCTCCTCATCCTGGCCCTGACCTGGATCGGCGTCGCCCGATCGCGGGTCATGGGCGTGCTGTGGGGATGGCTGGCCCTGACCGCGCTGGTCGAGGCCGGGCTGCTGCCCCGCGCGGCCGACCTGGTCGTGCAGTCGGAGTTCTCGCACTACTTCATCGCCGGCATGGCCCTGTTCCTGGCTCGACAGGGCCGGATGACCTGGCCCCTCGGCCTGCTCCTCGTACTGTGCCTGGGGAACGCCGTCCACCGCGCGCTCGGCTACGCCGCCGCGGTCGGGCGGCGTTACTCCGTGACCTACGACGAAATCACGGTGGCCGCGGCGGTAATCGTGATCTTCGCCGTCGTGGCGATGGTCGCGCTCGGCGCCACCCGGCGGCTGGGACGGCCGTGGATGGTGTCCGCCGGAGCGCTCACGTACCCGCTCTACCTGCTGCACGCCCACCTGGGCTTCATCCTGATCGAGCACGTCGGTGCCACCGTGAACAGGTACGCGCTGCTTCTGGCACTGGTTGCGGCCATGAGTGCCATGGCCTGGCTCGTCCACCGCTTCGTCGAGCGTCCCGTGGCCCCGCTGATCAGGCGTACCCTCGCTTGAGGGCACGCCCGTGCCCATCCTCCAGCAGACCTACGCAAGCAACAAGAAAGGCCACTCTCCGAAAATCGGATAGTGGCCTTTAACCGGTCGGACTATGTGGGGCTACCAGGACTTGAACCTGGGACCTCTTCCTTATCAGGGAAGCGCTCTAACCGACTGAGCTATAGCCCCGCTCGCACCCCGAACGTTATCGCATCCGCCTCACCGAGGCGAACCGGTTGTTCGGGACGAGGAAAAGCTTACAACCTCCGGCAGGCTGCTCGCGCCGTCCGCATGCCCCGTACGGCGCGAGCTCCGCCCTTACTCGGCCTCGCTGAAGGTCACCTCGACGCCCCCCACCAGGTCGGAGGCGATGTTGTAGATGACCGCCCCCAGCGTGGAAAGAGCCGTGATCAGTACGACGTTCACCGCCCCGATCAGGGCCGTGTAGCCGAGGATCCGTACGGGCTCGAACCAGGAGGCGATGTCGATCGGGATCGAGCTCTGCCCCTGCTCGCCCTGGCCGAGCTGGTTGACCAGGTCGACGATCGAGTCGAAGACGCCCAGGGCCGACAGCACGCCGTACAGGACGGCCACCGCCACGAACAGCACCACGAAGCAGACCAGGGAGACCACGAAGCTGAACTTCATGGCCGACCACGGCTCGACGCGGCGCAGGACCAAGTGGGCCTTGCGGGGCAGGCGGCCCCCGCCGGAGCTGGAGCCCTTCTTCTTGTTGCCGGTCAGCTCGATGGCCGGCGGAGCCTCGGTGGCCAGCGACGGGCGCAGGCGTACGGTCTCGTTGCCCTCCGGCTGCTGCTGCAACCCCTGCGGCGGGACAGGCGGGCCCTGAGGCCCGGAGGGCCCCGGCGGGCCGGGCGGGCCCGGCTGCGGCGAAGGCTTGTTGTCCTCCTTGGCCGGCATGGGCCTGCCCTGTGCGGGCGAGGTGTCCTGGCCTTCTTCGACCGCGTCGAACATCTCGGTCTCTGCGGGCTTCTTGGGCTGTCCGTTGCCCGAAGCCGCCTTGGTCCTGGCGGGACCACCCTGGGCGCTCATGAACTACTCTCCTCCCCCGTCTTCCTCATTCTCCACCGAAGTCTCCATGGACTCGGCGTTGCGGGCGAGGGCCACCACGCTGTCGCCTTCAGCGAGATTCATCAATCGCACTCCCATGGTCTGGCGGCCGGACTGCTTGATCTCGCCGGCACTCGTCCGGATCACCCCGCCGGCAGACGTGATCGCGAAAACCTCGTCCTCTGGGTTGACCATGACGGCTCCGACCAGCTTGCCACGGGAAGATACGATCTTCGCAGTCAGCACGCCTCTACCGCCACGTCCTTGAACTGGATACTGCTCCACTGGCGTCCGTTTTGCGTACCCAGCCTTCGTGGCGATAAGCACATCTTGACCGTCCGCGATCCGATTCATGGCGAGAAGTTCGTCACCTTCGAGGAACCTCATGCCGATCACACCGCTGGTCGCCCGTCCCATGGGACGGAGCGCCTCGTCAGAGGCGGTGAAGCGGATCGACTGCGCGCCCTTCGAGACGAGCAGCAGGTCGTCTTCCTCGGAGACCAGCCGGGCTCCGATGACCTCGTCGTCCTCCCGCAGGTTGATCGCGATCAGGCCGCCGGACCTGGGGGAGTCGTACTCGGACAGACGGGTCTTCTTGACCAGGCCACTGCGCGTGGCGAGGACGAGATAGGGGGCGACGTTGTAGTCGCGTAGGTCGAGAACCTCCATGACTGTTTCGTCGGGCTGCATGGCAAGAAGGTTCGCGAGATGCATGCCCCGGGCGTCGCGACCGGCGTCGGGCAGCTCGTACGCCTTGACGCGGTACACCCGCCCCTTGTTCGTGAAGAACAGCAGCCAGTGGTGCGTCGTGGTGACGAAGAAGTGGTCGACGATGTCGTCCTGGCGCAGCTGGGCACCGCGCACGCCCTTGCCACCGCGCTTCTGCGCCCGGTAGAGGTCGGTACGGGTGCGCTTGGCGTAGCCGCCCCTGGTGATCGTGACGACGATCTCGTCCTCGGCGATGAGGTCCTCGATCGACATGTCGCCGTCGTAGGCGATGATCTCGGTCTGCCGCTCGTCGCCGTAGCGGTGGACGATCTCGGCCAGCTCCTCGTTGATGATCTCGCGCTGCCGGCTCTCGCTGGCCAGGATCGCGTTGTACTCGGCGATCTGCGTCATCAGGGAGTCGAACTCGTCCTGGATGGCCTGGCGCTCCAGGGCGGCCAGCTTGCGCAGCTGCATGTCGAGGATGGCCTGCGCCTGCACCTCGTCGATCTCCAGCAGCGCCATGAGGCCCTGCTGGGCGGCGGAGGCCGACTCCGAGGCCCGGATGAGGGCGATGACGTCGTCGAGCCGCTCCAGGGCCTTCAGCAGCGCGCGCAGGATGTGGGCGCGCTCCTCGGCCTTGCGGAGCAGGTAACGCGTCCGGCGGACGATGACCTCGATCTGGTGGGCCACGTAGTGCCGGATGAACTGGTCGAGCCGCAGCGTGCGCGGCACGCCGTCGACCAGCGCCAGCATGTTGGCGCCGAAGGTGTCCTGGAGCTGGGTGTGCTTGTACAGGTTGTTGAGCACGACCTTGGCGACCGCGTCGCGCTTGAGCACGATGACCAGGCGCTGGCCCACGCGCGAGGAGCTCTCGTCGCGTACGTCGGCGATGCCGGTGAGCTTGCCCTCACGCACCAGCTCGGCGATCTTCAGCGCCAGGTTGTCGGGGTTGACCTGGTACGGCAGCTCGGTGACGACCAGCGCCTGCCGCCCCTTGTCCTCCTCGACCTCGACCACGGCCCGCATGGTGATCGAGCCGCGGCCCGTGCGGTACGCGTCCTCGATGCCCCGGCGGCCCACGATGAGCGCCTTGGTCGGGAAGTCGGGGCCCTTGACCAGCCTGATGGCCGCTTCGAGCAGCTCCTCGTCGCCGGCCTCCGGGTTCTCCAGCGCCCACTTGACCGCCGAGGCGACCTCGCGCAGGTTGTGCGGCGGGATGTTGGTGGCCATGCCGACGGCGATGCCGCCCGAGCCGTTGACCAGCAGCTGCGGGAAGCGCGACGGCAGGACGTCGGGCTCCTGCGACTTGCCGTCGTAGTTGGGGCGGAAGTCGACGGTCTCCTTGTCGATGTCCCGCAGCATCTCCATGGCGATGGGCGCGAGCTTGCACTCGGTGTAGCGCATCGCCGCCGCCGGGTCGTTGCCGGGCGAGCCGAAGTTGCCCTGCCCGTCGACCAGCGGGTACCGCAGCGACCAGTTCTGCGCCAGGCGGACCAGCGCGTCGTAGATCGAGGTGTCGCCGTGCGGGTGGTAGGTGCCCATCACGTCACCGACGACGCGGGCGCACTTGAAGTACCCGCGGTCGGGACGGTAGCCACCGTCGTACATCGCGTAGAGCACCCGCCGGTGCACTGGTTTGAGGCCGTCGCGCACGTCCGGCAGCGCTCTGGACACGATGACCGACATCGCGTAGTCCATGTAGCTGCGCTGCATCTCGGACTGGATGTCCACAGGCTCGATGCGGTCAGCCGGGGGAGTGGTGTTCACGTCCGTCACAGGTGTTGGTCCTTCTTAAACGTCGAGGAAGCGAACGTCGCGCGCGTTACGGATGATGAAGTCGCGCCGCGCCTCCACGTCTTCCCCCATCAACACGCTGAACAGGTCGTCGGCCTGCGCGGCGTCGTCGAGCGTGACCAGGCGCAGCAGCCGGGTCGCCGGGTTCATCGTGGTCTCCCAGAGCTGGCCGGCGTTCATCTCGCCGAGGCCCTTGAAGCGTTGTACGTTGTCGCGCGGCCGCGGGTCGGGCTTGCCGTTGGAGATGCCCTCGGCGATCACCGCGTCGCGCTCGCTGTCGGAGTAGGCGTAGGAGGCGTCCTCGCCCTTGCGATCCCACTTGATCTTGTACAGCGGCGGGCACGACAGGTAGACGTGACCGGCCTCGATCAGCGGCCGCATGAACCTGAACAGCAGCGTCAGCAGCAGCGTGTTGATGTGCTGGCCGTCGACGTCGGCGTCGGCCATGAGGATGACCTTGTGGTAGCGCAGCTTGGCGATGTCGAACTCGTCGTGCACGCCGGTGCCCAGCGCCGTGATCAGGGCCTGGACCTCGTTGTTCTTCAGGACCTTGTCGATCCGCGCCTTCTCGACGTTGAGGATCTTGCCGCGGATGGGCAGGATCGCCTGGAAGCGCGAGTCGCGGCCGCCCTTGGCCGAGCCGCCGGCCGAGTCGCCCTCGACGATGAACAGCTCGCACTTCTCCGGGTCGTTCCACTGGCAGTCGGCCAGCTTGCCCGGCAGGCCGCTGCCCGCCTCAAGCAACGACTTGCGCCTGGTCAGGTCGCGCGCCTGGCGCGCGGCGATGCGGGCGCGGGAGGCCTGCAGGGACTTGTTGATGATGTCCTTGGCCTCGCCGGGGTTGCGCTCGAACCAGTCGCGCAGGTGGTCGTTGCAGGCCTTCTGCACGAACGACTTCGCCTCGGTGTTGCCGAGCTTGGTCTTCGTCTGCCCCTCGAACTGCGGATCGGACAGCTTGACCGAGATGATCGCGGTCAGCCCCTCGCGGACGTCCTCACCGCTGAGGTTGTCGTCCTTGCCCTCCTTGAGGAACTTCTGCTCGCGCGCGTAACGGTTGACGATGGACGTCAGCGCCGCGCGGAAGCCCTCCTCGTGGGTGCCGCCCTCCGCGGTGTTGATCACGTTGGCGAAGCTGTAGACGGACTCCGAGTAGGAGTTGTTCCACTGCATCGCGATCTCGACCGCGAGCCCGTCGCTCTCCTCCTCGAAGGCGATGATCGACGCGTGCGCCGGCTCCTTCTTGGCGTTGAGGTGCTGCACGAAGTCGGACAGCCCGCCCTCGTAGTGGTAGGTGACGTTGTGCACCTCACCGTTGATGTGGTCGGGACGCTCGTCGGTCAGCGAGATCGTCAGGCCCTTGTTGAGGAAGGCCATCTCCTGGAAGCGCCGCGAGAGCGTCTCGTAGTTCCACGTCGTGGTCTCGAAGATGTCGGGGTCGGGCCAGAACGTGACCGTGGTGCCGGTCTCGTCGGTCTCCTCGCCCTTGGCCAGCGGCGCCGTGGGCTTGGACATCTCGTAGCGCTGCCGCCAGAAGTGCCCGTTCTGCTTGACCTCCACCTCCATGGCGGTGGACAGCGCGTTGACGACGGCCGAGCCGACGCCGTGCAGACCGCCCGAGACCGCGTAGGACTGGCTGTCGAACTTGCCGCCCGCGTGCAGCGTGGTCAGCACGACCTCGACGGCCGAGCGCTTCTCCACCGGGTGGATGCCGGTGGGGATGCCGCGCCCGTTGTCGACCACGCGCACGCCGTTGTCGGCGAGCAGCGTGACGTGAATGGTGTCGGCGAAACCGGCCAGCGCCTCGTCCACCGCGTTGTCGACGATCTCTTGCACGAGGTGGTGCAGACCGCGCTCGCCGGTGGAACCGATATACATACCCGGGCGCTTGCGAACCGCTTCAAGCCCTTCGAGTACGGTGATTGAGCTAGCGTCGTAGGACAACTGCGAAATCCTCCTGCCGCGGACACGCGGCGGGGGAGGCCATCAACTAGCGAAGCTGCCCCTGCCGTGCCCGTCACCGTCGTGAGTGCCCCGATGCGCGGTCACCCAGGGGAGTCGGCTTGCTGCCGGGGTGACACGCAAGCGGACGTGTCCGGAATCCTTTTTCATTCTACCGCTTCCTGAGGACCAAAGTGGCAATGAACGCGCCTGTGATGCCCGCTAGCTCGTTTGGCCCCCGGGCAAGCATCCCCCCTCCGGAAAGGGGGCTTATCGCGTCTGCGGCTGTCTGATCGCCCCGAGCGCCTTTCCGGAGCCGCCGTGGACGCCCGCTGTGGACGACCGCTACCCGTAGGTGTCACGGGGGCCCCGCCTTCCGGTCACCCGCAATCCCCCTGATGGACGCGGAGCGTTCTGCGGACCTCTGACCTTGACCTTTGTCACCGTGCCGTCGCCGAGCTCCTCGTTCAGCCTGCGTACGAGGGTGCGGGCGAGCAGCCTCACCTGCGTGGCCCACGCCGTCGAGTCGGCCGCGATCAGCACCTCTCCGTCGTCGAACGACTCGGGCTTGGTGTGGGCGGCCAGGTCAGGGCCCACGATCTCGACCCAGCGGCCGAACACCGCGCCCACCTTCGCCGGGCGCTCCCAGCCGCGATCGGCCAGCAGATCGGCGATCGCGCGTCCGAAAAGCTGCGGGTCGCCGTTCTCCCTGCGCGGGCCGGCGGCCTTCCGCCTGGGCTCGCGGCGGGGGAGCTGGCCGCGCTTGGCGGCGTCGGCCTTGGCCTGGGCGAGCTTCTCCCGAGCCATGGCCACCCCCCTGGCCGTCGCATTCTCCCCCCCAACCGCCGAAGGTCCCTTCGCCCCCGCCGCAGGCCCGCCACCGGCCGCCTGTGCACCGGTCGCCCCCACCTGTGGACGGTCGCCCGCCGCCGCGTGGCCACCCGCCGATCCCGGCTGCGGTCGTCCACCGGAAGCCCCAGCCTGTGGATAACCGGCGCCCCTCGGCGGAAAACCGCGCGCGTCGTCAGCGGACACGGGTCACACCTCCCTCGGCGACGTCGAACCTGCCCCCCGCCAGCTCCCGCGGCACGTCATCCGGAACGGCGGCCGTGATCAGCACCTGCTCGGCCGGCGCCACCATCTCCGCGAGCCGCCGCCGGCGCTGGCTGTCGAGCTCGGCGAACACGTCGTCGAGGATCAGCACGGGATCACCCCCGTCGGCCCGCAGCAGGTCGTACGCCGCCAGCCGCAACGCCAGCGCGAACGACCAGGACTCGCCGTGGCTGGCGTAACCCCGGGCAGGCAGGTCGCCCAGCCCGAGAACCAGATCGTCGCGGTGCGGCCCGACGAGCGTGACCCCCCGTTCGAGCTCAGACGAACGGACCTCCAATAGCCGCTCCCGCAGACGTTCTTCAAGGGTTTTCCCCAAGTCTGTGGATAACGTCTGTGTATCGAAAGATCCCCGCTCACCGGGGACTTCGCCCTCCGGACCCCCCTCACCCGGATCCCCACCTGTGGACAACGTGCTGCGGTAGGCCAGCGTCGCCGGAGCGCTCGACGGGGCGAGCGCGGCGTACGATCCGGCCACCAGCGGGCGCAGCGCCTCGATGAGCTCCAGCCGCCCCCGAAGCAGCTCCGCGCCGTGGCGGGCGAGATGGGCGTCCCAGACCTCCAGCGTGCTCAGCACGTCGCCGGCACCGGCCGCGGCGAACCCGCTGTCCCTCTCCTGCCGCCGCGGGCTCCTGCTGCCCCTGCGGGCCTGCGCGGCCGTACGCAGCAGAGCGCCGCGCTGCTTCAGCACGCGGTCGTAGTCGGCGCGCACCCCGGCGAACCTGGGGGTCCTGGCTACGAGCAGGTCGTCGAGGAAGCGGCGGCGTTCGGACGGATCGCCCTTCGACAGCGCGAGGTCCTCGGGGGCGAACAGCACCGTGCGCAGCAGGCCGACCACGTCGCGGGCCCTGGAGACGGGCGAGCGGTTGAGCCGGGCGCGGTTGGCCCGCCCCGGGTTGATCTCCAGCTCGATCAGCGCCCGCCGATCGTCCCTGTGGACGGCGCAGCGCACGATCGCCCGGGTGGCTCCCTGGCGCACCAGGGGCGCGTCGCTGGCCACCCGGTGGCTGGAGTGCGTCGCGACGTAGCCGAGGGCCTCGACCAGGTTGGTCTTGCCCTGGCCGTTGGGCCCCACGAACGCCGTGACGCCCGGCTCCAGGCCGAGCTCCACGGACGCGTAGGACCGGAAGTCGGTCAGCGAGAGGTGGGCGACATGCACCCCACGAGGTTAGTGCGCCTCACGGGTCACCGGGGTCACCGGCAGACGTTCTGTGGAAAACCCTGGTGTTGTGGATAACCCCGAAGCTCAGCGATCGACCTCGCGGGGCGGCGTCACGTCCGCGCCGGGGGAGTCGGCACCCTTGCCGGTGCTGCCCTCCGCCGAGGTGATCGCGTGGCCGCCGAACTGGTTGCGCAGCGCCGCCACGACCTTCATCGCGGGGGAGTCGTCCTGCCGCGAGGCGAACCTGGCGTACAGCGCGGCGGTGATGACCGGCAGCGGCACCGCGTGGTCCACGGCCGCCTGCACCGTCCACCGGCCCTCGCCGGAGTCCTGTGCGTAACCGCGGAGCTGCTCGAGGTGCTCGTCGTCGTCCAGCGCCCGCACCAGCAGGTCGAGCAGCCAGGAGCGGATCACGGTGCCGGTGCGCCAGCTGCTGAAGGAGCCCTTGACGTCCTTGACGACGTCGGAGGCCTCGAGGAGCTCCCAGCCCTCGGCGAAGGCCTGCATCATGCCGTACTCGATGCCGTTGTGGACCATCTTCGCGAAGTGCCCGGCGCCGACGTCGCCGGCGTGCACGAAGCCGTCCTCGCCCTCGGGCTTGAGCGTCTCGAAGATCGGCATCAGCCGGCCGACGTGCTCCTTGTCGCCGCCGCACATGAGCGCGTAGCCGTTCTGGAGGCCCCACACGCCGCCGCTCACGCCGCAGTCGACGAAGCCGATGCCCTTCTCGGCCAGCTCGGCGGCGTGCTTCTGGTCGTCCACGTAGTGGGAGTTGCCGCCGTCGATGACGATGTCGCCCTCGCTGAGCAGCTCGCCCAGGTCGTCGACGGTGGTCTGCGTGGGTTTGCCGGCGGGGACCATGACCCAGACGGCGCGCGGCGCCTGCAGGCGTTCGGTCAGCTCCTTGAGGCTGGCGACGTCGCTGATCGCCGGGTCGCGGTCGTAACCGACGACCTCATGACCGCCGCGGCGCAGCCGTTCGGCCATGTTGCCGCCCATCTTGCCCAGTCCGACCATGCCGATCTGCATGATGTACCCCCTTGTCAGACTTCCATCATCTCCGATGACAGGTTCAGCCTGACAGTCGGATGGGCATGATCAGGTAGCGGTAGTCCGTTACGGCACCGTCCTCCACAGGCTTGCCACCGGTGAGGATAGCGGGCTTCGTGGATGTGGTCATCTGGAGCCTCGCCACGTCGGAGTCGATGGCCCCCAGCCCTTCCAGCAGGAACTGGTGGTTGAAGGCGATGTTCATCTCCTCGCCGTCGTAATCCACAGGCAGTGCCTCGACGGCCTGCGCCTCGTCGCCGCTGCCGGCCTCCAGCACGACCTCGCCGCTCTTGAACGCCAGCCGTACAGGGGTGTTGCGCTCGGCGACCAGGGCCACGCGCTTGACCGCCTCGACGAACGGGCCTGTGGACAGGTCCGCGCGGGCGGAGAACTCGGTGGGCAGCAGCGAGCGGTACTTCGGGAACTCGGGGTCGAGCAGCCGCGTCGTCGTGCGCCGCCCGGCGCTGGAGAAGCCGATCATGCCCTCGCCCGTGCCGCCGGCGGAGCTGAGCGCGATCTCCACCTCGGCGCCCGTCGCGCCGAGCGCCTTCGCCGTGTCGGCGAGCGTCTTGCCGGGGATCATCGCGATGGCGGCGAAGTCGGGCTGCCCCGGCTGCCACTTCAGCTCGCGTACGGCCAGCCGGTAGCGGTCGGTCGCGGCCAGGGTGACCGTGTCGCCCTCGATCTCCATCCGTACGCCCGTCAGCATCGGCAGCGTGTCGTCGCGGCCCGCGGCGACCGCGACCTGGCCGACGGCGGAGGCGAACACGTCGCTGCCGACCCGGCCCGCGGCCGGCGGCATGGCCGGGAGGCTCGGGTAGTCCTCCACAGGCATGGTCAGCAGGGTGAACCGGGCGCTGCCGCACGTGACGACCGCCTTGGCACCGTCCACCACGAAGTCCACAGGCTGTGCGGGAAGCGCGCGCGTGATCTCGGCGAGCAGCTTGCCCGAGACCAGCACCACCCCGGGCTCACCCGTGTGCAGCTCGAGCGTCACCTCCGCGGAGACCTCGTAGTCGAAGCCGGACAGCTTGAGCTGCTGCGCCTCGGTGACCTCCAGGCGCATGCCGGCGAGAACGGGCACCGACGGGCGCGCCGGGAGGCTGCGTGCCGTCCATGCCACCGCCTCAGCGAGGACGTCTCGCTCGATTCGGAACATCACGGTGATCAGCCTCCTGGGTTCGTCGTTGATTGAAGGATCTCAAGGATCCACCCTCCCGGACTCGCGCTCCGGGAGAACCCCTCTATGGGTCTTTGAGTTTCTTAGTTAGAGAGATAGGAAGTCATCACACTAGGGGCTGTGGAAACTGTGGACAACTGGCGTCCTGCCTGGTCAGTGGGCCTTTTTTCATCCACTGAGGCTGTGGGTGACGCCTGGGGAGAACTCCGCCGCCTGGGGATGGAGATTCTTCGCCCACAGGCCGTCCCCAGATCATGGTGCCGTCATCCACGGAGAGACGGGGGTTATCCACGAGGTTTCCACAGGTTATCCACGGGGTAAAAGGGGCCCTTCTGGAGCCCCAGATCCGTTGTTCACAGTCCGTCCACACGTTGTCCACTGGTAGTCCCCAGGTTGCCCACAGGATGTCCCCACCGTTGTCCCCAACCCATGTGGACGGATTTTTCCCAGCATTGTCGGGCGAACGGCGGGTGAATTTTTGTGTTTCCGCTGGTCCACAGCGTTTTCCACAGGCTGTGTATGAACTCAAGATCCACGCTGTGTCTGCTTGATCCGCATTGTTAGCTCGTTGACCTGGTTGTACATCGACCTGCGCTCGGCGATGAGCGACCGGATCTTCCGCTCCGCGTGCATGACGGTGGTGTGGTCGCGGCCGCCGAACTGCTGGCCGATCTTCGGCAGTGACAGCTCGGTCAGCTCGCGCGCCAGGTACATGGCGATCTGCCGGGCGTTGACGAGCGCCCGGCTGCGCGAGGTGCCGCACAGGTCGTCGATGCTGATGCCGAAGTACTGGGCGGTCTCGCTCATGATGGCCGCGATGGTGATCTCGGTGTCGGACTCCGAGGTGATCAGATCCTTCAGCACCACCTCGGCGAGCTGCAGGTCCACACCCTGCCGGTTGAGGCTGGCGAACGCGGTGACCCTGATCAGCGCGCCCTCGAGCTCGCGGATGTTGGTGGAGATCCGGCTGGCGATGTACTCCAGCACCTCGGGCGGCGCGGCCAGGCCCTCCTGGATGGCCTTCTTCCTGAGGATGGCGATCCGGGTCTCCAGCTCGGGCGGCTGGACGTCGGTGATCAGGCCCCACTCGAACCGGTTGCGCAGCCGGTCCTCCAGCGTGATGAGCTGCTTGGGCGCCCGGTCGCTGGAGATGACGATCTGCTTGTTGGCGTTGTGCAGGGTGTTGAAGGTGTGGAAGAACTCCTCCTGCGTCTGCTCCTTGCCCTCCAGGAACTGGATGTCGTCCACGAGCAGGATGTCGATCGCCCGGTAGCGGCCGCGGAAGCCGTCGGCCTTGTGGTCGCGGATGCTGTTGATGAAGTCGTTGGTGAACTCTTCTGAGCTCACGTACCTGACCCGCGCCCCGTCGTACAGGCTCTGGGCGTAATGCCCGATCGCGTGCAGCAGATGTGTCTTCCCCAGCCCCGAGTCACCGTAGATGAACAGCGGGTTGTACGCCTTCGCTGGGGATTCGGCCACCGCCACGGCCGCCGCGTGGGCGAATCGGTTGCTGGCGCCGATGACGAATGTCTCGAATGTGTACTTCTGATTGAGCCTGGCCGGTTCGCTGGGCTTGTTGCTCTTCGCCTCCCACCGGTTCGGGGCCGGCTCCGGCGACTTCTCCACAGGCGGTGTGTACGGCTGGGCCTGTTCAAAAGAGAAGCCCTGCTGTGGATATTCGGTGGATATCTGGGGCTGCTCCGGCTGTGGAGAATAGAACTGTGGAGGCTCGGAAGCCTGGTTGTGCTGCGGTTGCACGGGCTGTGCATAACGCAGCTGACTCTCCACACCCTGGGGATAACTCTGAGTCACAGGCTGTTGATGAGCGTCGCCGGCGGGCTGCTCGGGCGCCGCTGTGTCGATCATCACGGCCACCCGCATGGTCCGGCCGAGCTCCTGGGAGAGCGCGTGGGTCACCAGCGGGCGCAGCTTGTTGCTCTCGATGAGGTCCTTGAGGAAGTCGTTGGGGACGCCGAGCACGATCGTGTCGTTGGCCAGGGCGATCGGCCGCACCATCGACAGCCAGGTGCGCTGCTGGATGGGCACGTTCTCGTTGAGGAAGTTGCCCAGGGCCCTCGCCCATACCGTGCCGAGGTCGACACCGTTCATGGTGCGGCTCCCCCTCCTCCCTCTCGCGGCCCCCCGCGATCGTTATCCACATGACGCGGTCGCCCACAGCGATCGGCGACGCGTTCGTCCACACGTGGGGGCAGGGCTTCCCGCTCCCGTCCTCCACAGGCGATCCACACGCTGTCCACAGGGCTTGAGCGGGCCTGGAAGGGCCGACAGTATCTTTGTGCACAGCTGTGTTCAAGCGTTGTCCACAGCCTAGTGGCACCGGAGTGCACATCTTGTGGACGTGGGGCCGGCGGTGGAAAAGTGGCCTGTGGATTAGTGGACAACCGGTCTGGTTTGACCTGGACGGTGCTTGGCCCGTAACGTACGACGGTCGGCTTGTCACGCGACGGCTATTTCGCGTGCCCTCGTAAACTGGCAGGCCCATCCATGTGTCTTAAGCGTCCTTGTGGCGCACCATCAAGCCTGGAGCCCACCCGTGAGCAAGCGTACTTTCCAGCCGAACAACCGTCGCCGCGCGAAGACCCACGGCTTCCGGCTGCGGATGCGCACCCGGGCCGGTCGCGCCATCCTCGCCTCTCGCCGCCGCAAGGGCCGCGAGAAGCTGTCGGCCTGATCGTCCCGCGCGACTACAGCCCGCCGGCGGATCACGCCGGCGGGCGTTAGACGTATACGGTGCTGTCCCGTCAATCCCGCATGCGACGCGGGGAGGAGTTCGAGGCGGCGGTCAGGCGCGGTAAGCGCGCGGGCCGCCCGACTCTTGTGGTGCATTTCACCCTTTCTGGGGAAGAGCCACCTCTCGTGGGATTTGTGGTGAGCAAGGCCGTCGGGGGCGCCGTGACCCGAAACAAGGTCAAACGACGGCTCCGACACCTGATGCGGGACCGTCTCCACCGGCTGCCGCGAGGTAGCCTGCTTGTGGTACGCGCCAACCCACCGGCCGCGTCCGCGCGATTCGAGCACCTGGCCGCCGAACTCGATCTCGCGCTGGATCGTTTGCTAAGGCGGCGCGAGTCCTCGACGGGTGGACAGAAATGACGGAGCAACCGCAAGGGGTAGAGCCGGGCCTCGCCGCCCGGGCGCTCATCATCCCCATTCGGTTCTATCGGGCGTTCATCAGCCCGCTGCTCGGTCCACGCTGCCGGTTCTACCCGTCGTGCAGTGCCTATGGGCTCGAAGCGATTGCCGTGCACGGGGCATTGCGCGGCGTATGGCTGACTGTCCGGCGCATCGGGCGGTGCCACCCATTCCATCCCGGAGGTATAGACCCGGTGCCCCCACGCCCGGTCCGGTCCCACGAAACGCAAGGGAGATAGCTCGGTGGAGCTGTCCTGGCTGAGCTGGCTGTACCAAGCCGTAGCCCAAGTCATCATCTGGATCCATACTGCATACAGCACGGTCCTCAACCCGGACAGCGGGCTGACCTGGGCGTTGACGATCATCACGCTTACCGTGTTCATGCGGATCCTGATCTTCCCGCTCTTCCTGAAGCAGATGCGCTCGTCGCGGAAGATGCAGGAGCTCGCCCCCAAGGTTCAAGAGCTGCGCAAGCGTTACAAGAACGACAAGCAGCGCATGAACCAGGAGGTCATGGCGCTCTACCAGGGCGCGGGCGCGAACCCCCTCGGTGGCTGCCTGCCCGTCCTCGCGCAGTTCCCCATCTTCATCTCCATGTTCACGGTGCTGCAGAACATGGCGAACGGGCACGCGAAGTACGGCATGACGCAGGAGCTCGTCGACAGCGCGCGGAAGGCGCACATCTTCGGCGCGCCGCTGCCCGCCAACTTCTTCATGTCGGCCGAGGATCTCGCCGGCTTCGGAGCGGGCAACGTACAGACCAAGGTGGTCCTCGGCATCTTCGTCGCGGTCAGCTCGCTGACGACGTTCCTCACCGTCCGGCAGAGCGTCACCCGCTCCATGGCGCAGATGCCCGACAACCCCATGGCGCAGCAGCAGAAGATCCTGATGTACATCTCGCCGCTGTTCGCCTTCTTCAGCCTGAACTTCCCGCTCGGTCTGATCATGTACTGGGTCACCACCAACGTGTGGACCCTCGGTCAGCAGCACTGGTTCTACAGCCGGCACCCGATGCCGCAGTACGACGCCAAGGGCAACGTGATCCCGGTCAAGGCCAAGCCCGGGCTGATCGCCAAACTGCGGAAGACCACTCCGGAAGAAGAGGCCCCTCCGCCTCCTCCGGAGCCTAAGATCATTAGGCAGCAGCCGAGCAGGCAGTCACGCAGCAAGCGCACCGGCAGCAAGAAGTCTTGAACACGAAGGAGAGGCCGGCCATGACCGAGGCCGAGCAGGAGAAGGCTCCTGATCTCAACGCGCTGGAGCAGGAAGGTGAGATCGCTGCCGACTACGTCGAGGGCCTTCTCGACATCGCCGACATCGACGGCGACATCGACATGGACGTCGAGGGCGACCGGGCCCTGGTCTCCGTCGTCGGGCTGAAGAGCACGGAGCTGGTGGGGCCGGCGGGCGAGGTCCTCGAAGCGCTGCAGGAGCTGACCCGGCTGGCCGTGCACCGGCAGACCGGCGAGCGCTCGCGGCTGATGCTCGACGTGGCCGGCTACCGCGAGCGGCGCCGCGCGGAGCTGACCAAGCTCGGCACCGAGATCGCGAACCAGGTCAGGGAGCGCGGCGAGTCGAAGGCGCTGCAGCCGATGACCCCGTTCGAGCGCAAGATCGTCCACGACGCGGTGGCCGCCGCCGGGCTCCGTAGCGAGTCCGAGGGGGAGGAGCCGCAGCGGTACGTGGTGGTCCTGCCCGCCTGAGGCGCGTTCTGTTCCATCCGGCCGTCTGCCCGCTGTCGCGCGTGGCAGGCGGCCGTTTTCGTGGGAGATGGCGGTGTTAGCGCTCTCAGGTGGGCGAAGGCGTGCCGACGGCGCGCTCACAGGTCTCCTTGACCCCGGCCCGCTAGTCTGCCTTTGTGATCTCACCCCGTAGCCTTGGGGGAGAGCGAGACCGAGCAGGGCTCCGGAACAGCCGCCACCCGGCCGGAGCCCATGTCTGAACCCCATACCGACACAGCGAGCAAGGGCCGCCACGCCCCAGAAAGGGCCACCGAACCAGTGAGCGACGATCAGCTTCCTGAGCCGCCGGAGATAGCGCGGGACGTCTTCACCGGGGAAGCTTGGGAGCGTGCCAACGCCTTCGCCGGGCTGCTGGCGGGTCCCGGCGTCGTCCGCGGGCTCCTGGGGCCGCGGGAAGTGCCGCGGATCTGGGATCGTCACCTGCTCAACTGCGCGGTGGTGGCCGAGGCCGTGCCGCCGGACGTACGGCTGGTGGACATCGGCTCGGGAGCGGGGCTGCCCGGACTGGTCCTGGCCATCGTGCGGCAGGACATCACGGTTACGCTGTTGGAGCCGCTGCTGCGCCGTACCGTGTTCCTGGAGGAATGCGTTGAGGTGCTCAAGCTGGACAACGTCGAGGTGTTGCGCGGCCGGGCGGAGGAGCTGGCCGGCAAGCGCGAGTTCGACGTCGCCAGCGCCCGTGCGGTGGCGCCGCTCGACCGCCTCCTGAAATGGGCGATGCCGCTGCTCCGCGAGGGCGGCCAGCTCATCGCCATGAAGGGGGAGCGGGCCGCCGGCGAGCTGGCCGAGGCGGAGGCCCAATTGCGGGCCAGCGGAGCCCGAACGGCCGAGCTTGTGACCGTCGGGCACGGTAAGGTCGAGCCGCCTGCAACATTGGTTCGGGTGGTAGCGGGTCGCGCGCCGGAGCGAGCAAGGCCGCGACGGAGGAGGTGACGGTTGTGCCAGTCGCGATGAGCGGTCTGGGCTGGCCGGACAGCCGTCGGTCCGAGAGTCCCAACGGGGTTGGCTGGCCTGAAATGGGCGTGTCGCGACAGCAAACTCCCGGCACCGGCACACCACTGGTTGAAAGGATGGCCAACGTGACCCAGACCCCCCTGAACCCCGGTGATTCGCCCCTGGTACGAGAGGCCCTCAGCTCAGTGGTTTCACGTGAAACATCTGCAACCCAGACGGCCGCTCAGCCAGGCGAGACCTCGAACGACGGCAACGGCACCTGGCCACGCCCGTCCAAGACCAGAGTGATCGCCGTTGCGAACCAGAAGGGCGGCGTGGGCAAGACGACCACCTCGGTCAACATCGCCGCCGCCCTCTCCATGCACGGCCAGCGCGTCCTCGTGGTGGACCTCGACCCGCAGGGCAACGCTTCCACCGCCTTGGCGACGGAGCATCGTGGTGACGTTCCTGACGTGTACCAGGTGCTGGTGGACGATCTGCCGATGGCGGACATCGTCAAGCAGGTGCCCGACATGCCGAACCTCTACTGCGCTCCGGCCACCATCGACCTCGCGGGTGCGGAGATCGAGCTCGTCTCCCTGGTCGCCCGCGAGGCCCGGCTCCGGCGGGCGCTGGCGGCGTACGAGGGGGTGGATTTCGACTACATCGTGATCGACTGCCCGCCGTCGCTCGGGCTGCTGACGGTGAACGCCTTGGTGGCGGCCGATGAGGTCATGATCCCGATCCAGTGCGAGTACTACGCGCTGGAGGGGCTCGGCCAGCTTCTCCGGAACGTCGACCTGATCAAGGCGCATCTCAACCCGACGCTGCGGCTGTCGACGATCGTGCTGACGATGTACGACGGGCGGACGCGGCTGGCGTCGCAGGTGGCCGAGGAGGTGCGGGCGCACTTCGGGGAGACGGTGTTGAATACGGTGATTCCGCGTAGCGTGCGGTTGTCGGAGGCGCCTAGTTATGGGCAGTCTGTGATGACGTACGATCCGGGGTCCAGTGGGGCGATGGCTTATATGGACGCCGCCCGAGAGATCGCTCACCGCGCCACTGTCGCCTGAGATCTGGCATCTGCGTTCGTCCGCACTGGGCGTACGCCTGGTTCCGGGTACGTCCGGACTCGTTGCATGCCTGCATTCGGGACATGCCTGTGCGGGAATGCGGTCTGCGCTGAGGGCGTCGTTACTGCGCTTGGGGGCGGGGCGCGCTGGCATGGTCCTGTTTCCGCGTGCTCGCCTGGTGCAGGCTGGTCATCCCTGCACGGCCGCATCGGCCGTGGTCATGTGTTGTTCATCGCGTGCTCAGCGGCTTTGTGACTCCGTACGAATGCGACCGCGTGTTGGGTTCGCGCCGTGGGCGGGCTCGGTGCGGGGGAGGTGCGGCGGGGTCGGCGCACTGTGGTCCTGTGGTTGGCGGGCGCACCGAACGACAGCGCATCGTTGCCATGCGCTGGCGCTCGCCCCTCAGCGTGGAGAGTGACGTGCGTGGCGCTTCGTTCCCCAGCCCGCCGCTGTGGCTCCTGAATCACCTGCTGAGTCCAACGACCGTTAGCCGCCCACCCCGCTGTGGCCGCAACTCGTGCGCCATGCAGAGCTGCCAACCGCCTCGGCCGTTCGCATGCGGTGCCCGTCAGGAAGGGCATGCGACTAGCGGTCCGTGTTGAACGCTGAGCCGTGAGCAGGCTCGTCTGGGCATCGGAGTACCGAGTGGGACTGGCCGGCCGTGCACTTGTGCCCACACGCGGTCGTACCGGCATCCGCCGGCCGCCGGCCCGCACTGTCCCCCCGCGCCTACCGGCGGTCGCATGCTCTTCTAGTCCATTGCCGCAGCCGGCGATGGCACGCACTTCTCGGCCGACGCGTGGCTCGCCTCGCCTGCTTCCTTCGTCGCGGCCTACTGCACCGCGCTCGCTGCGCTCCGCGCACGCCTACTGCACTGCGCGCGCTGCGCTCCGCGTGCCTTGCTCGCATTCGCCTGCCGCGTTCCCTGCCTCACCGCGCCGCTAGGTTCAGCCTGGCCCTGCTGCTCGCCTTGCTGGCCTCGCTCATCGTCGCGCTGCGCTTGCTTCGCCCACCTGCCTCGCCGTGCTCATCCCGCCGCCCGCCTCAATGCGCCCACCCATGTCGCGCTTCCTCGCTCCGCTTGTCGCGTTCGTTCCTCTCTGCTGCTCGCTTGCGGCACCCGCCTACTCGCCCGCGCTCGTCGCCCGCCACGGCGTTGTGCTTGCCTCTCCGCCCACCTCGCTCTGCTTCCTCTCTCGTTGCCGTCGCCCGTCGCCCGTCGGCCATCCTTCGCTTGGCGCGGCCCCGCCCGCTGCACGTGCCGCACCATACGCGCGTCGCGCTCGCATCACTCGCGCACGGTGTAAGGCTCGCCGCACCCAATTGCCTGTTGGTGCTGCGCTCACCTCGCCTCGTCCCGCTTACCTCGTTGGCGTCGGGCCCGCGTCGCCACGTGCCGCTTGCCTCGTTGGTGCTGGGATGGCATCGCGTCGTTCGGGGTTGCTGTGGATGGGACTGGCGCATCTTGGGGCTCAGTCACGAGTTGGGCAGGTTTGTGACCGTGTCGGTGTAAATCCAACGGGGTGGTGTGTGGCGAGGGGGCACCCTGCGGGGCAGGCGACGGTAACCTCTCCTGGAGTGACCGGAATCGACCGGGTGGATGAGGAGACGCAGTGAGTCAGCAGCGGCGGGGATTGGGCAAGGGACTCGGGGCGCTCATCCCGACCGGTCCCATCGTTGACGGTACGGGGGCGGCGCCGACCCCGTCGAATGGGTCAACGGGGGAGACGGGGCCCAAGCCGATCGCCGGGGCGTACTTCAAGGAAGTTGCGCTGTCCGCGATCGTCCCCAACCCGCGGCAGCCGCGTGACGTCTTCGATGAGGAGCGTCTTGAGGAGCTTGCGGCGTCCATCCGGGAGGTCGGGCTTCTGCAGCCGATCGTGGTCCGGTCGGTCGGAGGTGGTCAGTACGAGCTGATCATGGGGGAGCGGCGTTGGCGGGCGTGCCAGCAGGTGGGTCTCGACCCGGTGCCGGCGATCGTTCGCAACACGCAGGACACCGATCTCCTGCGTGATGCCCTCATCGAGAACCTTCAGCGTGAGCAGTTGAACGCGTTGGAAGAGGCGGCGGCGTACCAGCAACTGCTTGATGACTTCCAGGCGACGCATGATCAGCTTGCGAAGAAGGTCGGCCGCTCTCGCTCCCACATCACCAACACTCTGCGTCTGCTGAACCTGCCCCCTGAAGTTCAGCTCAAGGTTGCGGCTGGGTCCATCACCGCCGGTCATGCCCGAGCTCTTCTTGGGCTGGAGAACGCCGAGGAGCAGATCAAGCTCGCCAAGCGCATCGTGGCGGAGCTGCTCTCGGTGCGGGCGGTGGAGGAGATCGTGTCGATGGGGAGCGCGAAGGCGGCGACGAAGCCGGCGCGGGAGCGTCCGGTTGCCAAGCCGACCGCGCCGGGTCTTACCCATCTCGCCGACCGGCTGTCCGATCATTTCGAGACCAAGGTGAAGGTGGATCTGGGGCGCAGGAAGGGGCGCATCGTGGTGGAGTTCGCCACGATCGATGATCTTGAGCGCATCATTGGGACCATGGCGCCTGAGGCGGTGCGTGCGATGCGGGAGGCTGAGGAGTGACCGATCCGGCCATCTCGTGTCGTTGTGGTTTCACGTGAAACATGGCGCCGGGGTGTTGTGGGGCTCTGCTCCCGTGCTGTGGATCTCTGGTTCTGTTTCACGTGAAACATGGGAAGTGAATGTCCCGCGCCGCTGACGAGCTCTCGTCAGCGGCGTTCTTGTTTCACGTGAAACGTGGGTGGCCGGCGCTTGCTGGATAGCCCGGGTCGTGGTCGTCTCTTGCCGGGTGCCGGGTGCCGGGTGCCGGGTGCCGGGTGCCGGGTGCCGGGTGCCGGGTGCCGGGTGCCGGGTGCCGGGTGCCGGGTGCCGGGTGCCGGGGGTGAGAGCGGCCGCTTCTGGGATTTGGTGGCGGGTGGCGGCTGGAGTTGGTGGGCCTTGTTTCACGTGAAACGTGGGCCGGTGGGGGGTGTGCGCTACACGGCGGCGGCCTTGTGGATGTCGACGAGGAAGTCGTCTACGTGTTCCGGTGCCGTGTCGAAGGCGGTCATCCAGCGGACGGTCCCTGCGGCTTCGTCCCAGTAGTGGAACAGGTAGCGCTGGCGGAGGGTTTCGGCGAGGGGGAGCGGGAGGGTGGCGAAGACGGCGTTGGACTGGACCGGGTACGCCAGCGAGACGCCGGGGATGTCTACCAGGCCGTCCGCCAGGCGGGTGGCCATCGCGTTGGCATGTTCGGCGTTTCGACGCCAAAGGTCGTCCGTCAGGAGGGCTGTGAGTTGTGCGGAGATGAAGCGCATCTTCGAGGCGAGTTGAAGGGACTGGCGGCGGAGGAACGGTACGGCGTGAGCGAGCGATGAATCGAGGACGACGACGGCCTCGGCGGCCAGTGCGCCGTTCTTCGTGCCGCCGAAGCTGAACACGTCCACTCCGGCGTCCGTTGTGATGGCCTTCAGGTCGCAGCCGAGGTACGCGGCTGCGTTGGCGAGCCTGGCACCGTCCACGTGAAGGCGCAGGCCCGACTCGTGTGCCGTCTCGGCGAGGGCGGTGATTTCGGCGGGGGAGTAGGTGGTGCCGAGTTCGGTGGTCTGGGAGATGGAGACGACTGCGGGCTGGGACTCGTGGGGGTTGCCGAGGCCGCCCAGGCGCGACTTGATGTCGGAGGGGCGTAGCTTGCCGTCCTCTGTGGGGACGGTCATGAGCTTCACGCCGAGGAGGCGCTCCGACGCTCCTGCTTCGTGGGTGGCGATGTGGGCGCTGTCGGCACAGATGATGGCGCTGTAGCGGCCCAGCATGAGAGCGAGGCCGACCATGTTGGCGCCTGCTCCGTTGAGCATCGCGAAGCCGTCGGCGTCCGGACCGAAGGTCTGCTTGATTCTTTCCTCGAACGCTGAGGTCCAGTTGTCGTCGCCGTACGCGGGTGCGTCGCCGACGTTAGCGGCGGTCATGGCTTCGAGGATGGCCGGGTGTACGCCGGCGTGGTTGTCGCTGGCGAAGCTCTTGGGGTACATCGAATCGATCAGCACATCGTAAGGCTACTGACATGGGGTGGGCGTTCCGTCTCGCCGAGGTGGTGACCACGGTCGCCGGTGTGATCGTGTGCGTGCGGGTCGCTGCCGATGGGGAGTGAGGGTTGTCGTTGACGTGGGCCGGGGGTGATGTTCTCTGGGGGCGCGCGGCTTCTGGGGATTGAGCGCCCCCTCTGTGGGAATCCCGCGACCTTCTGTGGGAACCGCGACCTTCTGCGGGAGTCGCACGTCCTCATGTGGGGGTGAGAGCGTGGCGGTCGAGGGGCGTTTGGGGGATGGGGGAGTGCTGCGTCGGGTGTCTGGCGGGTGAAGGGCACCGTGGTTGGGCGGCTCCGTGTGCGGACGCGCGCCGTGGTCAGGTGGCTCTCGTGCTGGTGCTTCGGGGTGGGGGTGTTCGGCTGTTTGCTTGAGCGCGTGTCGATGCCGATGCCGGTGCCGCACGTGCGGGCGTCCGTGCCGTGAGAAGCGAGGATCAACGAAATCGGGTCAGGGAGCGCAGGGTCGGTGGGGTTGCGCATCCGGGAAGCGCTGCGTCGGCGGGGCTGCGCATGCGGCGGGTATGGGTGTGGGCGGTGAGGCGGCGCGGGTGCGAATTGGCGCGCGTACGAGGAGGGGCGCGCGCGAGGCCGTGTGGTGTGAGGTGGCGCGCGTACGAGGAAGGGCGCGCGAGGACGGGCGCATGCGCGAGCTGATTTCGCGGCCGCTGGTACGTGCTGGCGCAGCACATCTTGCGCCTGGCGCGCCGCCGCGCCGCTGCACCGGTCGTGCGGCTAGGAGCGCCGCACGACCGGCGCACAGAAAGCTTCACGGAAAGCACGCATGAGGTCTCGCGGAAGGTACGCAAGTGGCCTCACGGAAACATGCACGAGGTCTCGGGGAGCGCGCGCGAGAAAGCCTCGTGGAAATCATGCACGAGGCTCGGCGGTGTGAAAACAGAGGGCCTAGGAGGTGGCGGAGCGGGAGGCGGCGTTCTGGAGGAGGGTGCGGCAGAGTTCGCCGAGGTCCTGACCGGCCGCCTCTGCCGACATCGGCAATGTCGACGTCTCCGTCATCCCCGGTGCCACGTTGACCTCGAGGAAGTGCGGCACCCCGTCGGCGTCCACGATCAGGTCGGTCCGGGAGATGTCGCGCAGCCCCAATGCCGTATGGGCGGTCACCGCGGCTTCGGCGCAGGCGGTGGCCGCGGCGGCGGAGAGGCGGGCGGGGGCGAAGAACTCGGTGTGGCCGGCGGTGTAGCGGGCCGCGTAGTCGTACACGCCTTCGTCGGGGACGATCTCCACGGCGGGCAGGGCCACGGGGCCGTCGCCGAGGTCGACGACGGAGACGGCCACCTCGACGCCCTCCACGTACCGCTCGATCAGCGCGGTGTCGCCGTACGCGAAGCAGCCGACCATCGCGGCGGGCAACTCCTCGGCGGTGGGGACGAACGAGGCGCCGAGGGCGGAGCCGCCGCGGGCGGGCTTGACGAACAGGGGGAGGCCGAGGCGTTCCACGATGCGGCCGAGCACGACCGTGGCGCCGAGGTCGTGGAAGGTCTCCTTGGGCAGCGTGACGGACGCGGGGGTAGACAGGCCGACGGAGCGGACGACGGCCTTGGCGGTGGGCTTGTCGAACGCCACGCGGCAGGCGTCGGGGTCGGCGCCGACGTACGGGACGTTGAGGAGTTCCAGGACGGAGCGGATGGCGCCGTCCTCGCCCGCGCCGCCGTGGAGGGTCACGAAGACCGCGTCCGGCGGGTCGGCCAGGACGGAGGGTACGAGGGAGGCGTCGGTGTCGCGGGTCTCCACGTCGATGCCCGTCGCGCGCAACACCTCGCTGACTCTGCGACCCGAGCGCAGAGACACCTCTCGCTCGTAGGAGAGGCCTCCGGCCAGCACGAGCACGTGGCCCAGATCGCTCATCTCATCCCTCCGCTGAAGCCGCTGGCTGACGCCGCTGATGTCAGGCTGTCCAACCGTACCGGCGGCTGGGGCTAATGGTGTACGGGAGGTGCTTTCTCCGGCGATCCCCTCCCATCTCCGCCGTAAACAGCGACAGTCTCCCGCCGTGATCGCCGTGAACGCGCTCCCGCCGCATGCACTGACGGTCTCCTGCCGTGAACGGCGACAGGCCGGCGTCGCTGGTTGCGCGACGCCGGCCTGCCGGTGAGGATCAGGCCAGGTCGGGCCCTGGTGTGTCGACGCCCAGGTGGTCGCGGGCGGAGGCGGTGCCGAACGTGTCCCTGAGCTGGATCTCCTGCTCGATCACCCCGGCCAGCCTGCGCACCCCTTCACGGATGCGGTCGGGCGCGGGATAGCAGTACGACAATCGCATGTGCCGCGCGCCGCTGCCGTCGGAGAAGAACCCGGTGCCCGGCACGAACGCGACCCGCTCCGCCACGGCCCGGGGCAGGATCGCCTTGGAGTCGAGCCCTTCCGGCAGGGTGGCCCAGACGAAGAAGCCGCCCCCAGGCCGCGTCCACGTGACCTCGGGCGGCATCAGCGACTCGAGCGCGTCCAGCAACGCGTCGCGGCGCTCGCGGTAGAGCTCCCTGAAGGATTTGATCTGCTCGTGCCACGGCTGCGTCGCGAGGTACTGTCCGACCGCGAGCTGCGTGAAGGACGAGTGCGACAGCACGGCCGACTCCATGGCCAGCACGAGCTTCTCGCGGATGGCGTGCGGAGCGAGCGCCCAGCCGACGCGGAAGCCGGGGGCGAGCGTCTTGGAGAACGACCCCAGGTAGACCACGCCGTCGGGGTTGTCGGCCCGCAGGGCTCGCATGGGCTCGCCGTCGAAGCCGAGCAGCCCGTACGGATTGTCCTCGATGATGAGGATCCCGGCCCGCTGGCAGATGTCGAGCACCTGCTGCCGGCGGGCGATGTTCAGCGTGACGCCGCCGGGGTTGTGGAAGGTCGGGATCGTGTAGAGGAACTTGATGGGCGCGCCGGCCGTCTCCAGGGCGTAGATGGTCTGTGCCAGCGACTCGGGCACGATGCCCTGATCGTCCATGGCGATGTGGACCACTTTGGCCTGATAAGCGGCGAACGTTCCCAGCGCCCCCACGTACGAGGGCCCTTCGGCCAGCACGACATCGCCCGGGTCGATGAAGATCCGGGTGATCAGGTCGAGGGCCTGCTGCGAACCGACGGTGACGACCACGTCGTTCGCCCCGGCGTTGATCCCCTCAAGCCGCATGACCTCGCAGATCTGCTCGCGCAGATGCGGGTCGCCCTGGCCGGAGCCGTACTGCAGCGCGACGGGACCGCGCCGGGTGACGAGGTCGGAGACGAGCTCGCCGACCATGTCGAGGGGAAGGGCCGTGACGTACGGCATGCCGCCCGCGAGCGAGACCACCTCGGGCCTCGACGCGACGGCGAAGAGAGCTCGGATCTCGGAGGCGACCATCCCGGTAGCTCGCGCGGCGTACCGATCGACGTAGGCGTCGATGCGCGACCCTTGGGTCGCGGGTGTCTGACCGTGATCCTGCTCTTCCGTCACGGCCCACCTCCTAGGTCTCATATGGGGCTGAAATACCAGATTACGCCAGACGGACATGTCGCCCGTCGCCGGGCTCGACCGTCGTGGTGTCCGGTGGCGGCATCTTCACTGGGCTACGATGCCACCTGTAGACGCGGTTTTCGCGCGCTTTTCCGGGTCAACGATAGGGGCCGTAGTTGTCGCGCCGGCTGGTCAACATAACCCTGGACAATGTTGAAGATCTACCGCGCCGCTGCCGAAGGTGCGTGTTCTGGGAGCTCGACCCCATGAGCGGGGAACGGGCGGTGGATTCCGGCGATCCGGCGCTGGAGAAGGAGGCCTGGATCTCCGGCACCCTGCTGGAGTGGGGGAGTTGCGGGAAGATCGCCTATGTCGACGGCGTGCCCGCGGGGTTCGTGCTCTACAGCCCGCCGCTCTACACGCCGCGTTCGGTGGCCTTCCCCACCTCGCCGGTGAGCGCCGACGCGGTGTTGTTGATGACGGCGCACATCATTCCCGAGTTCTCGGGTGGCGGGCTGGGCCGGATGCTGATTCAGGGAGTGGCCAAGGACCTGACGCGGCGCGGCGTGAAAGCCATTGAAGCTTTCGGGGATCTCAAGTGGGAAGAGCCTAGTTGCGTCGTTCCAGCGGAATACTTGCTTTCTGTGGGGTTTAAGACTGTTCGTCCGCATTTGCGATTTCCGCGGTTGCGGCTGGAGCTCAAGAGCGCCGTCTCGTGGCGTGAGGACGTCGAGGTGGCCCTCGAACGCCTCCTCGGCTCCATGAGCCCGGAACGGGCACTACGTCCCGTCTGACGCCACCACAGCGCCTTCTACCCCGACAGGAGAACGCCCCCGCGGTCACGAAGACCACGGGGGCGTTCTCATGGGCGTCCTAGATGATGCCCTCGAGCTCGCGCAGCAGCATGGCCTTCGGCTTGGCGCCGATGATCTGCTTCACGACCTCTCCACCCTTGTAGACGTTCATCGTCGGAATCTGGAGCACACCGTACTGGCGGGGCACCTCCGGGTTCTCGTCGATGTTCAGCTTGACGATCTCCAGCTTGTCGCCGTGCTCCTTGGCGATCTCCTGGAGGATGGGCGCGACCTGGCGGCACGGGCCGCACCACTCCGCCCAGAAGTCGACCAGCACGGGCTTGTCGCTCTTGAGGACCTCGGACTCGAAAGTGGCGTCGGTGACAGCCTTCACGGTGCGCTCCTTACTTCTCGTTGTTGGCGAGCCAGCGCTCGGAGTCGAGCGAGGCCGCACAGCCGGTGCCCGCCGCGGTGATGGCCTGGCGGTAGGTGTGGTCGACGACGTCGCCGGCGGCGAACACGCCTTCGATGTTGGTCGCCGTGGACGGGGAGGCCACCTTGATGTAGCCCTCCTCGTCGAGGTCGATCTGACCCTTGACCAGATCCGTACGGGGGTCGTGGCCGATGGCCAGGAACAGCGCGTCGGTCGCCAGCTCGCACTCCTCGCCGGTCTTGACGTTGCGCAGCTTGACCGCCTCGACCTTGCCCTCGCCGAGCACGTCCACGACCTCGGAGTCCCACACGAAGCGGATCTTGTCGTTGCCGAACGCCCGCTCCTGCATGATCTTGCTGGCCCGCAGCTCGTCGCGGCGGTGCACCACGGTCACCATGCGGCCGAACCGGGTCAGGAACGTGGCCTCCTCCATCGCGGTGTCGCCACCGCCGACGACCACGATGTCCTTGTTGCGGAAGAAGAACCCGTCACAGGTCGCACACCACGACACGCCGTGGCCGGACAGCCGCTTCTCGTTCTCCAGGCCGAGCTCGCGGTAGCCGGAGCCCATCGCCAGGATGACCGACTTGGCGTAGTACGTGTCGGTGTGGGTCTTGACGACCTTGGGGTTGGCGTTCAGATCCACCTCGACGACGTCGTCCGCCACCAGCTCGGCACCGAACCGCTCGGCCTGCTTGCGCAGGTTGTCCATGAGGTCGGGGCCCATGATGCCGTCGGGGAACCCGGGGAAGTTCTCCACGTCGGTGGTGTTCATGAGCGCGCCGCCCGCGGTCACGGAGCCCTCGAAGACGAGCGGCTTGAGTTCGGCGCGCGCGGAGTAGACGGCCGCCGTGTAACCGGCGGGGCCGGATCCAATGATGATCACGTTACGGACGTCGCTCAACGCTCCCACGCCTTCCTCGTCTGCTGTTTGCACCGGCGTCAACAGATCCTAGGCCGACCTGATTCCCTGCCCTACCCGGCAACGCTGGGAGAAACGAAAGAGCCCGCCGAAGCGGGCTCTGACGTGGGCTTATCTGCGAACGATCGTTACCAGCGGCCCAGGGCGGGCTTGCGCAGGCTCTTGCAGTTGAACGGGTCGACGACGTCGACGCGGACCTTCTTGGCGGCCTGCTGCTTCCAGGAGGCCATGATGAGCGCTTCCTGGCCGTTGTACTGCCCCTGGTCCACCGCGAACACCCTGAGGTGGGCGCGCTTGGACACCGCGTTGACGCACTTGGCCACCTTGCCGGCGTCATCGGAGTCGCCGGGGATGGCGGGAGCGGGAGCCATGAAGCTCTCCAGCGACATGCGCAGCTCTGGATCGCTGTAGTTGTGGTCGCTGTTGGTCACGTAGACGTCCTTGACGGCCTCCTTGGCCCGCTGCGCGGTCCGGCTGGGCGACGGCTCAGCCGTCTGCGCCGGTGGCAGGGCGATCGGTGGTGGCGCGACGCCCGCGCCGCTGTCGCCGCCGCTCGCCAGCAGGCCGGTGGAGGCCACGGCCGTGCCGACCACGACGGCAGCCGCCGCGGCCGCGACCGCGGGCATCGCCCAGCGCCGCCGCCGCATGGTGCGGGTCGTCCTGGCGGGGACGATCGTGCCGTCGTCGGAGACCACGCCGAGGCGTACCGGCTCCTCGACCTCGGGGACGTCGCCCGCGGAGGCCACGGCGCCCAGGCGTGCGGGCTCCGGAACCTCGGCCTGCCGCTCCCACGGGGCGTCCCGCATGAGCTCATCCCAGTCCGGTGTTTCCACGAGGCCGACACCCCCGCGCCGGGACTCTGCCTCGGCGGCCAGGGCCTTGTCGATGCGCAGTGCGACACCCATCGGCATGGCCGGGGTGGGTGTCGCGGCCAGCACCTCGCGAACCGCCGCCAGGTCGGCCAGGAGCTCCCCACAGGGGTCGCAGACCGCGAGATGCTCGCGGACCTGGCGCGCCGTGCCGACGTCCAGGAGACCCTCGGCCAGCTCGGCGAGGATTTCCAGATCGTAGTGCGTATCACCCGTCACGAAGTTCTGCTCCCTTCGCGGATGAGACGCGATTGAGGTCCGAACGGTTCCGCAGATGCGAAAGAATTGGGGCAAGTTTCGCGCGACCCCGTGCGCACCGGCTCTTCACGGTGCCGCTGGGCACCTGAAGCACCTGAGCTGCGTCTTCGACCGAATAGCCCATCATGTCCACCAGCACCAGCGCCGCCCGCTGGTCGGCGGGCAGCAGTTTCAGAGCAGCCGAAACCTCCATCGAGACCTCGCGCTCGACGGTCTGGTCGGGCAGCGGAGTCTCGCGCTCGGCTGCCTCGATGAGCTCGTCGTCGGCGACCGGTCTGACGGACTTGCGGCGCATGCGGTCGAGGCAGGCGTTCACCACGATCCGATGCAGCCAGGTCGTGACGGCCGCCTCGCCGCGAAACGTGGCGGCCTTTCGATATGCGGAGACGAAGGCATCCTGTACGGCGTCGGCGGCCTCGTCGGGGTCACCGAGCGTACGCAGTGCGACCGCCCACATGCGGTCGCGGTGCCTCTTGACGATTTCGCTGAAGGCGTGTGGATCCCCGTTGATATGCGCGGTGAGCAGCTCGGCGTCTGTGACCGCCGGCCGCTCCGCTGCTGAGGGTGTCTCGGGTGGGGAGTTCACAAGAGAGATTCCTGATTATGCCGATCCGGGAGAGTGCACCACTACCTCATAGATGGTGCCATGAAAAGTGCCTGCATCCGTCGGAACACGCGTAAACCAGATCAAAACGTACTGACCGCTCGTGGCCTCGTCGGGGGCGAGAGTGGTCTTACCTGCGGCGTTCTTCTCGGTCGCCACGGTCTTCAGCGAGTCGAGTTCGGGAGAGTCGCCCACCTTGAGCTCGACGGTCGCGCCCGGCGCATCGGACAGCGTAGCCACCACGTCGCTGATCTGCATGGACTTGCCCAGGTCGAGCAGCAGGCCCACGCCGTCCTTGAGCCGGCCCAGGTCGGCGCTGGTGTAGGTCTCGGTCTTCCACAACGTGCCGGGCTTGCCGTCGATGGCCAGCTTCGCGATGTCGCTCTTCTCGTCGCCGTCGCCCAGCGGGTCGAAGCCCTTGGCGTTCTTCGGCTTGACGACCTGGGCGTTGACCGTGGCCGACTGGGTCGAGGTGGGGGCGGCGCTGGCCGTCTGCGAGGTGGTCGGGCTGCCGAGGCTGCGGCCGATCGTCCAGGCGCCGACGCCGACGGCGGCGATGACGAGCAGCACCACCAGCGTCATCAGCACGCGGTTGAGCGTGCTGCCGCCGCCGTTCGACGGGCGGTGCGGCATCTGGAGGGGCGGCAGCGGCGGGGAGGGGGTGGTCTTCTGCCGGTGGGCGATGTCCAGGCCCTCGGTGTGGGACGCCGAGGCGACCGCGGGGGTCGAGGGGTAGGAGATCGGGATCGGCATCGGCCTGGCCACGTCGGCCAGCGAGTCGGCGACCTCGGACGGGCTGGCCAGCGCGCCCTGGCCCCGGCGCGACTCCGGCAGGCAGGCCCGTACGGTGATCGTGTCGAGGTAGCCGGGCACGCCCGCGGTGACCTGGCGGGGCGTGCAGAAGTGGCCGTCGCTCATGGGGGCGGCGGGCAGGCCGCCCTCCTCCTCGTCGCCGGGCCAGTGACCGGTCAGGCCCGCGTACAGCAGCCGGCCGAGCCCCTCGGCGTCGTCGAGCGCAGGCTGGTCGGTGGTGAGGCCCCACATGGCCGCGTCCACGGCCACGCCGAGCACCTTGACCGTGTTGCCGTTCGTCCACATCAGGTGGGAGGGACGCAGGCACAGGTGGTAGAGGTTGGCCTCGTGGGCGTGGGCGAGCGCCTCGGCGGCCTCGGCGACCAGGCCCGCCGCGCGCTCGGGCTCCAGCGGCCCGTTCGCCAGCAGGTCGGTCAGCGTCTCGCCGGTGACCCACTCGCTGACGACGTAGGCGCTCTTGTCGTCCTCGGCGGCGTCGAACACCTGGGTCAGGCGCGGGTCGGTCAGCCGGCTCGCCGCGCGGGCGGCCGTGACGACCTCGTGGACCCGGGGAAAGTCGGGTGCGAAGGTGTGCACCGCCACGGGGCGGGCAAGGATCTCGTCGATCGCCTTCCACAACGTGGCGCCGTCGGACTCGCTGACGCGGTCCTCCAGCCGGAAGCGCTCGGCGAGACGGGTGCCGGGTTCGACGGCCGACGTGCTGCTCACTGGCTCACTCCGCTTGGCCGATCGGACGTGCTCATCGTTCGACTCACCTGCGTGGCCGTGTCCCACGAAGGCACGCTATGCCGGGTGGATCCGCCCACGCCCCTCCTGCTTCCATTCGCGCGTGTCGGGCTCCATGGTAGTGCCGAGTAGATTCCGCCCGCGTTCTTTACCGACCTACCCGTCTCGCGACCATCCCAACGATCGAGTTGACCTCCGGGATGCGCATTCTGTGGGCCACGCCGAGATAGAGCACCATACCGAGTCCGCCGCCGATGGCGAGCACTATGACCGAATTGAGAAAATCGAGCCCGCCGAACACTCCGGTGACCACCCACACCGCCGCCAGGGCCAGCACGGCCGTGGGCAGGCCGGCGAGGTACATCCTGGTCAGCGACATGCCGACGGCCCAGCCGCCCAGACCGCCCACCCGGCGGCTGGCCAGCCACCAGGCCAGGACCGCACCCAGCCCGTACGCGATCGCGTACGCCAGCGCCAGCCCCATCACCGCGTACGCGGGCGGCAGCACCAGGTACAGCAGCACCATGAACAGCGCGTTGACCGCCGTCGTGCCCGCCCCGATGTAAACCGGCGTCCGGGTGTCGCCGAAGCTGTAGAAGACCCGCAGCAGGAGCTGGAAGATCGCGAACGGTACCAGCGCGAGCCCGTACACCTGCAGCACGTTGCCGATGTAGACGGCGTCGGGGATGGTGTTGGCGCCGTGGCCGTAGATGGGCACGGTGATCGCCGGCCCGAGCACCATGAGCAGCAGCGACACCGGCACCATCAGCGAGCAGACCAGCCGCACGCTCGATCCGAACTCGGCGCGTACGTCCTCGAACCGCCCCTCCGAGACGGCCCGGCTCATGCGCGGCAGCATCGCGGTGATCACGGAGACGCCGATGACGCCGTACGGGAGCTGGAAGAGCTGGAACGCCAGCGTGTACGGGCTGATGCCGTGCCCGGCCACCACGTTGCCGGCGGAGCTGGCCAGGTTCACCGTCAGCATGAAGCCGAGCTGGGTGACGACGACGTAGCCGATCGTCCAGACGCCCGCCTTGCCCATCTCGCCCAGCCGCGCGTTGCGCAGGTCGAAGCGGGGCACGAAGGCGAACCCGGCCCGCCGCAGCGCCACGATCAGCACCGCCGCCTGGGCGACGATGCCGGCCGTGGTGCCCACACCGAGCAGCGCCAGGTCGAAGGTGGTCACGCTCTCGATGTCGCGGCCCGTGCCGACCACGGCGTAGAGCACGAACACGAGGATGACGACCACGTTGTTGAGCACGGGCGCCCACATGGGGGCGCCGTAGCGGTCGCGGGTGTTGAGGATGGCGCCGGCCACCGCGCCCACGCCGAAGAAGGCGAGCTGCGGCAGGATGAAGCGGGCCAGCATGACCGCGACCTCGAACTTCCTGCTGCCCGCGTCCCAGTCGGTGTAGAGGTCGATCAGCAGCGGCGCCGCCAGCACGGAGAGCACCGCGACCCCGACCAGCGCCACCGTGGCGATCGTCAGCAGCCGCTGCTCGTAGGCCCGGCCGCCGTCCTCGTCGTGCTGCTGCGCGCGCACGATCATCGGCACCACGACGCTGCTCAGCACGCCCAGGAGCAGCAGGTCGAGGATGCTGTACGGGATCGCGTACGCCGCGTTGTAGGCGTCGCCCAGCGCCGCGGTGCCGATCGCGTAGGCGAGCACCATCGTCCGCACGAACCCCGTGACCCTGGACACCATGGTGCCCGCCGCCATGATGGCGCTGGCCCGCAGCATGCGGCTCATACGGTCTCACTCTCCCGGTTCTTGGCGGCACGCGCGAGCTTGCGCTGGGACCTGCGGCGCAGCAGGCGCGTCACCACGGCGGCGAGCATCACGGTCAGCGCCGCGCCCACGATCACCAGGGCGATCCCCGTGTAGCCGGTCGTGCGGATCGTCAGCCGCTGCGGCTTGCCGTACGGCTGCCCGTCGGCGGTCTTGAGCTGCACGGTCACCGTCGCGTCGCCGCTGGTGTCGGGGGCGGCGGTCATCGGCACCTGCACCGTGCCGCTCTGCCCGCCGCCGATCAGCAGCGACTCGGGCTGCGGGAAGTTCACCGTCAGCAGGTCGGGGTTGACGGACTTGACCTCGATGAAGAGCTCGATGGGGACGCTGAGCTCGTTCTTCACGCTGATCGGGACCACGCCGTTGCTGCCCGCGATCCCGCGCGACGAGCCGGGGCCGGCCCCGGTGATCTTAATCTTGGCGAGCTGGTCGTCCACGGCCTTCTCGACCACGTTCGTCACCGAGCGGCCCATCCGCGTGCTGTTGCGCCAGGCGGAGGAGGTCAGCCGCAGCACCGCCGCGTCGAAGCGGGACTGCGTCTTCTGCGCCGTGATCAGCGAGGTGAGCTGCGCCTTCGACCAGGTGTCGCGGACCGGGTCGAGGTACTTGCGGGTCAGCTCCTCCTTGCGGTCCTGATCGGTGTAGGTCAGGCCGGCGCGCGGGACGGAGGCCCTGCCCGGCTTGATGGACTCCAGCGTGGCGGGCTGCAGCCACGGCAGCCGGCCCGCGGTCTTGATCAGGGCGGTGACGAGCGTCGGGTTGGGGTTCCAGCGCCGCGAGGGGGCGATGACCAGCGACCTCGGCGCGGTCTGGCCCGGCTGGGCCTGCTCGCTGGCGATCATCGCGGTCTCGGCGATGAACCGCTGCGTGCTGAGCAGTACGGACGTGCTGGTGGCCGGCTCGAACAGGCGGCTCAGCTCGGCGTCGGCGACCAGCGCGGTGACGGGGCCGTTGACCGAGTCGAGCGTCGAGGCGGCGTCGGGCGTGGTCGTGACGGTCTGCTGCGGCGGCAGGTTCGTGGAGTTGAGCAGGACGGTGTCGACGTCGCTGACCGAGAGCAGGTCGAGCGCGTCGGGGTCGAGCAGGCCGTTGGCCGGCCAGTTGATGTTGGTCTTCGCGTTCTGGTTCAGCAGCGCCCTGGCCGTCTGCCCGCCCAGCTCGATGGCCCGCCCGGTCTGCGTGTCGAGCCCCTGGTGCGCCAGCGCCGCCACGTCGGGATCCGCGTACGGGGTCGCGACCACGGGGGAGGCGGCCAGCGCGCTGCGCATGGTCTTCAGCCACTGGTCGGCCTCGGCGCTGGCCGGCTTCTTCTCCTCGCCGTCCTTGGTCTTGACGCTGTATCCCTTGGCCATCCTGCTGACGTCGTCGAGCAGCGCCGGGTCGAACACCCAGGTGACGGTTGTCGGGGCGGACTGCGCGATCCTGGCGAGGTCGGCCAGGCGGCCCCGGCCGGTCAGCGACTGGCTCAGCTTGTCGTCCACGAACGCGCCGTCGTCGGTGGAGCGGTGCGGCTGGTCGATGACGGGCAGGGCGATGGCGAGCTTGTTGCGCGGCAGCTTCTGCGGGGTGGCCGGCGCGTACGTCAGGTAGGTGCGCTGCGCCGCGAGGGGGACGGAGTACTGGGCGATGTCGACCGCGATCGGGTAGACGCCGAACTCGCGCAGCCCGAGCTGCACGGGGGTCGCGGTGATCGTCCACTCGGCCGTGCCGCCCGCGGCGAGCGGCGGGATGTCCATGTACGAGTTGCGCGTGGAGACGTTCACCGGGAGGGTCGCGGTGTTCTGGTCGCTCTGGTAGGCGGCCATGGCCGCGCGGTCGGCGAACTTCTGGTTGCTGTAGCGCAGGCGCACCTGGAGTCCGGACGACGCCGCCCCGGTGTCGTTGCGCACCGTGCCGGTGAGCTTGATCTCGTCGGTCAGGTTTCTGGGGGCCTCAGGTGTGATCGACGAGATCGAGACCGTGTAGCCCTGCCGCTGCGCCGTGACCGCGGGTTTCGCGGCAGCAGAGCCCGGCGTCACCGCCACCATGGGGGCGAGCAACGCGGCGGACAGCGTGGCGAGCAGCGCGGCCTTACGGATCACGCGGATGCCCGGGCTGGACTACGACGACGCACGCCCGCAATGGTACGGGCTCAGTGCCGTCGCGCGACCGCCGCGCGCGCTCCTCTCCGGCGCGAGCCGCGCAGGTCGACCATCTTGCCTGGCAGAACGGCCAGCAGGTCGAGCGAACGCATCGACAGGGCCGTGTGACGTTCGCCCGTGGGGGTGAAGAGTGGCTCGTTGTCCGCCAGCAGCCGGTCGTCGATGAACATCGGCATCGACTCGGGCAGCAGCAGCGGGCACACCAGCCCGCAGGCGTAGTCGGTGGTGGCGTTGACGACGTGCGCGGGCGCGGGGCGTACCTGCCGCGCGCCGAGCAGCCCGCCGACGGCTCCGGGGCTGGGCGGCGAGGAGACGGGGGAGGTTACCCCGATGACGACCTCGCGGCCGACCCAGGTCGTGACTTCGAGCACCGTGACCATCAGGCACCGCTCGGGGGCGGCGGAGATCGTCTCGGGCAGCTCTTCCGCGCATGTCATGGGACGCGGAAGGCGTACGATCTCATGATGGACCTGGTCTGCGAGGAGCCAGCGGTGGATCGCGAGGGCGTCCTTCATATAGTCCTCCTTGCCTCAGTCCATGGCCCCCCGACGGTCCCTTGACCGACGGTAACCCGGACCTGGTGTGGCTCGGGGGATATGTTCCGGAAGCAGAAGGCCGACTCAGTTTGTCCGACTCAACCTTGACCGAAAGCCAGCAGCGGGCCATGAACGACCTGTTCCGCAAGATCGCTCCGGTGGCCGACGAGCTCGGCCGCCTGTTCGCCGAGCAGGGCCACGAGCTGGCCCTCGTCGGCGGTCCCGTGCGCGACCTCCTGCTCGGCAGGATCGGCAACGACCTCGACCTGACCACCGACGCGCGCCCCGAGCGGGTGCTGGAGATCGTCAGGGACTGGGCCGACTCCGTATGGACGATCGGCATCGACTTCGGCACGGTCGGCCTGCGCAAGGGGAGCTGGCTGATCGAGATCACCACGTACCGGAGCGAGTCGTACGATCCCAAGTCGCGCAAGCCCGAGGTCATGTACGGTGAGACGCTCGACGCCGACCTGGAGCGGCGCGACTTCGCGGTTAACGCGATGGCGGTGCGCCTGCCGGGCCACGAGTTCGTGGACCCGTACGGCGGCCTGGCCGACCTGAGGGCCCGCCTGCTGCGGACGCCGGGCACGCCCGAGCAGTCCTTCGGCGACGACCCGCTGCGCATGTTGCGGGCCGCCAGGTTCGCCTCGCAGCTCGGGTTCGAGGTGGACGCGAAGGCGGTGGCGGCGATGACCGCGATGGCCGAGCGCATCGAGATCGTCTCGGCCGAGCGCATCCGCGACGAGCTCGACAAGCTGCTCTGCGGCGCGAACCCGCGCGAGGGCCTGCGCCTGCTGGTCGAGACCGGCCTGGCCGCGCACGTGCTGCCCGAGCTGCCCAAGCTGCGCCTGGAGATCGACGAGCACCACCGCCACAAGGACGTGTACGAGCACTCGCTCACCGTGCTCGACCAGGCCATCGCGCAGGAGGAGGACGGCAAGCCCGACCGGATCCTGCGCTGGTCGGCGATCCTGCACGACATCGGCAAGCCGAAGACGCGCCGCCACGAGGCGGGCGGGCGGGTCTCCTTCCACCACCACGAGGTGGTCGGCGCGCAGATGACCAAGAAGCGCATGACGGAGCTGAAGTTCCCCAAGGACGTGGTGTCCGACGTGGCCCGGCTGGTCGAGCTGCACCTGCGCTTCCACGGCTACGGCACGGGGGAGTGGACCGACAGCGCGGTGCGCCGTTACGTGCGCGACGCCGGTCACCTGCTGGACCGGCTGCACAAGCTGACCAGGGCCGACTGCACCACCCGCAACAAGCGCAAGGCGGCGGCCCTGTCGCGCACCTACGACCACCTCGAGGAGCGCATCGCCAGGCTCGCCGAGGAGGAGGAGCTGGCCAAGATCCGGCCCGAGCTCGACGGCAACGAGATCCAGCAGGTGCTGGGGGTCGGGCCGGGGCCGGTGGTGGGGCGGGCCTACAAGTTCCTGCTGGAGCTCAGGCTCGACAAGGGCGTGATCGGCAAGGAGGCCGCCACGGCCGCGCTGCTGGAGTGGGCCAGGTCAAACGACCTTGGCGCGTGACCTCGTGGTGATCATCCGGTAGGCGAGCGCCGCGACGGGGTAGCCGACCGAGATGATCACCACGGCCAGGTACGACTTGCCGTTCGCCGGCAGGATGGCCGCCGAGAGGGCCGCGGCGAGCACGTACATGCCGTTGAAGAGCATGTCGTAGATCGAGAACGCGCGGCCCCGGTAGATGTCCTCCACGTCGCGCTGGACGGTGGTGTCGGCGCAGATCTTGACGCTCTGCCCGGCCAGCCCCAGCACGAACCCGGCCACCGGCAGCCCCCACTCCTGGAACGGCAGCACCAGCGCCGCCGTCAGCACCCCGGCCGCGACCAGCGCGATCTGCACCCAGCGCTCGATCCCGAACCGCTCGGTCGCGTACGGGGTGATGACCACGGCCAGGGCGGTGCCGACGCCGGCGGCGACCACCACCAGGCTGACGCCGCGCAGCGCCGCGTCGGCGTCACCGCCGGTGAAGTAGTAGCGGTAGAGAATGATGCCGAGCGCCGTGCACATGCCGAACAGGAAGCGGTGCGTGGCCATCGCGCCCATCGTCGCGGCGGCCACCCGGTGCCCCACCAGGTGCTTGGCGCCGTCGGCCAGGCCGGTGACGACGTTGCGCAGGGCCTGGCGCGCCTGCGGCCGGTTCGGGTCGGCCCACGGGCCGAGCAGCTGCCGGTCCATCGTCCGCGCCACCAGCGCGCTCATCGTGAACACCACGCCGGACGTGACCAGCAGCAGCGCCACGCCGAAATCCGTGCCGCCGAAGATCTCCCGCAGAAGGAACCCGAGGCCCGCCCCGACGAACGTGGCCACCGTCCCCGAGGTGGGCACGACCGCGTTGGCGGAGATCAGCCGCTCCGGCGGCACGACGTGCGGCAGCGAGGCGCCGAGCGCGGCCAGGAAGAACCGGTTGACCCCCAGCACGGCCAGCGCCGCCCCGTAGAACCACGGGTCCGGCACGTCGGCTGCGACCAGCCCGGCGGCGACCAGCAGCAACATGCCGCGGATGAACGGCGCCACCACGAGGATCTGCCGCCGCGACCATCGGTCGATGAAGACGCCGACGAAGGGCCCGAGCACGCTGTACGGCAACAGCAGCACGGCCAGCCCGGCGGCCACTTCGAACGCGGTGGTCTGGCTCTCGGGGCTGAAGAAGGCGAACCCGGTCACCCCGAACTGGAAGATCCCGTCGGAGAACTGGGAGACCAGCCGGGTGCTGAACAACCTTCTGAAGTCCCGGCCCCGCAGGACCACGCGGAGATCGGCGACGAAAGACACGCCGCCAGCCTAGCCCCGTGTTCCCTCCTTTAGGATGCTGGTGCCGCTGGTGCGCATGGGGTTCCGAGCGGTGCGCATGATCTCGTACGCTTCATAGCGTGACGACTGAGGAACACGTTGTGCTGGTAGACCCGGCCGGCCATGCGCTCGGCACCGCGCCCAAGACGTCGGTGCATGGTCGCGAGACCCCCCTCCACCTGGCGTTCTCCAGCTACGTCTTCGATCGTGAAGGCCGCGTGCTGCTCACCAAGAGGGCCGACCACAAGATCACCTGGCCGAGCGTCTGGACGAACAGCTGCTGCGGCCACCCGCTTCCCGGCGAGCCCGTGGACCACGCGGTGCTGCGCCGGCTCTCCTACGAGCTGGGGCTCACGGCCGAGCGGGCCGACCTCATGCTGCCCGCCTTCTCCTACCGCGCCGAGATGGCCAACGGCATCGTCGAGCACGAGCTCTGCCCCGTCTACCGGGTCACGGTCGACCAGGCCCTCGCGCCGAACCCCGACGAGGTGGCGGAGACCCGCTGGATGCCGTGGAAGGAGTTCGCCGAGGGGGCCCAGAACGGGCTGCTGGCGATCTCGCCCTGGTGCAGGGAGCAGGTGCCGCTGCTGGCCGAGCTCGGCTCCGACCCGCTCACCTGGCAGCCGGCCTCGCCGGACGACCTGCCGCCGGCCGCGCGTCCCTGACAGCCGCGTCACGGCGTGCGCGGCCGTGACAGCCGTGTCACGGCGTGCGCGGCCGTCACGCGGGAAGGCGCCGCGTCCTCACCGGACGCGGCGCCACGAGCTCAGCGGGTCAGCGCTCGACCTCGCCCCTGATGAACTTCTCCACGTAGTCCCTGGCCTCGTCGTCCGAGAACTGCTTCGGCGGCGACTTCATGAAGTACGAGGAAGCCGACAGGATCGGCCCGGCGATGCCCCGGTCGAGCGCGATCTTGGCCGCCCGTACGGCGTCGATGATGATCCCGGCCGAGTTCGGCGAGTCCCACACCTCGAGCTTGTACTCGAGGTTCAGCGGCGTGTCGCCGAACGAGCGCCCTTCCAGCCGCACGTACGCCCACTTGCGGTCGTCCAGCCACGGCACGTGGTCCGACGGGCCGATGTGCACGTCGGCCTTGCCCATCTCGTGCGGGATCTGGGAGGTGACCGACTGCGTCTTGGAGATCTTCTTCGACTGGAGCCGCTTGCGCTCCAGCATGTTCATGAAGTCCATGTTGCCGCCGAAGTTGAGCTGGTACGTGCGCAGCAGCTCGACCCCGCGGTCCTCGAACAGCTTGGCCATCACCCGGTGCGTGATCGTGGCGCCGACCTGCGACTTGATGTCGTCGCCGACGATCGGCACGCCGGCCTCGGTGAACTTCTCCGCCCACTCGGGGTCGGAGGCGATGAAGACCGGCAGCGCGTTCACGAACGCCACCTTGGCGTCGATCGCGCACTGCGCGTAGAAGCGGTCGGCCTCCTCCGACCCCACCGGCAGGTACGACACGAGGACGTCGACCTGGTTGTCACGCAGCACCTGGACCACATCGACCGGCGCCTCGTCGGACTCCTCGATGATCTCCTGGTAGAACTCGCCAAGGCCGTCGAAGGTGTGGCCGCGCTGGACCGTCACCCCCGTGGGCGGGACGTCGCAGATCTTGATCGTGTTGTTCTCGCTGGCGACGATCGCCTCGGACAGGTCGCGGCCGACCTTCTTGGCGTCCACGTCGAACGCGGCGACGAACTCGACGTCGCCGACGTGGTAGTCGCCGAACTTCACGTGCATCAGGCCCGGGACCCGTGTGTCCGGGTCTGCGTCCTTGTAGTAGTGAACGCCCTGGACCAGCGACGACGCGCAGTTGCCGACACCGACAATGGCCACGCGAACCGAACCCATCGCACTCGCTCCCTTACTCATCAGTTGACGTGGTATCTCTTTCGGGCCTCTCCTCTGACGAGGCCCGACGCTCCGTTGCGATCAGCTCGTTCAGCCAGCGCACCTCGCGTTCGACGGACTCGAGCCCGTGACGTTGCAGCTCGAGCGTGTAACTGTCGAGGCGCTCCCTGGTGCGCGCCAGCGCAGTGCGAACCGCGTCGAGGCGCTCCTCGAGCCGGCTACGGCGGCCTTCCAGAATGCGCAGCCGCACTTCGGCCTCGGTGTGGCGGAAGAAGGCGAAGTGCACGCCGAAGCTCTCGTCCTCCCATGCGGATGGACCCGCCTGCGTGAGCATGTCCTGGAGGCGTTCCTTGCCTTCGGCGGTCAGCTTGTAGACGATCTTCGACCTGCCGCCGACGATCGCGTTCGGAGCGGGCTGCTCCTCGGCGATGAGGCCCTGAGCCAGCAGTGATCGCAGACAGGGGTACAGCGACCCGTAGGAGAACGCACGGAACATCCCCAGCAAGGCGTTGAGCCGTTTGCGCAGCTCGTAGCCGTGTAGCGGCGTCTCGTGCAGCGACCCGAGCACGGCCAGTTCCAAGACCCTGCCCTGCCCACTGGCCACTGGAACCGCCCCCTCTCGCGTCGATGTATCGAGCCGATACATCCCCAAGATACGTCGCTCCGCTATATGGCTGCAATCTATGAATCTGCCAAGGCGTTGGGATGAACCCGTAAAACGCCGTAGTCTGGCGCTCATGTGGTCACAGAGAAGGGTGGTGGATTACGGCCTCGCCAAGCGAGCGGTCGTTCACTCCCTGCGCACGGGGCACGCCTCGCGCCGCGAAGTCTGTGACGCACAGCCCTACCTCCTCCGCGCGGCGCGCCACTTCGGCGAGCCGACCGAACGCCCCTGCCCGGTGTGCGAAAAGGAGAACGTCACCAACGTGACCTATGTCTACGGGGATTCCCTCGGGAGGCATGCCGGTCAGGCAAAGGTCACATCAGAACTCGCCGCCATGGCTCATGATTACGATGAGTTCCGGGTGTACGTTGTCGAGGTCTGCCAAGGTTGTTCCTGGAATCACCTGACGGTTTCGTACGTCCTCGGGAACGGACCGCCTGACCTCGCCGGGCAAGCGTGAAGACCGAGGGCGGCGACGAGCCCACGCCCAACCGCCGTTTATGTTTCCGACGACGTTGTGAGGACGTGTGAGTAACAGCATGAATGAGGGGACGGCCCGCCCGGGGAGGCGCCGTCGATCCAGCTCATCCCGTTCTGTGCCCCAAAGTTCTCCTCCCCAAACCGGCGAGCCGGGGTGGGGTGCGGCCCAGCCGCCCCGTCGTCCAGAAGCGGCCTACGAGCAGACCGGTGCCATGGCGGCGCAGTCGTACGACGAGTCACCTCCCAGGCGTGCCGAGCAGCAGCAGCCGCGTGCGGCGCATGCCGAGCAGCCGCCGCCGCGTGGCGGTCACCCGGGGCAGCCCGGGCAGCAGCAGCCGCCGCGCTCCCGCAGCCGCCAGGATACGCGCACGCTGGGTAACCAGGAGACGATCATCAGTGACGCGCCGCGCCGCTCGCGCAGGCGAGGCTCGGGCGAGCCGCCCGAGCCTCCGGGCCCGCCGACGAAGAAGGGCGGCGGCCGGGGCGGCTGGCGCAGGTTCGTGCCGAGCTGGAAGATCGTCGTGGCCGGCACCGTGGTGCTCGCCGCGGGCCTGTTCGGCATGATCATGGTCGCGTACGCCAACACCCCGGTCCCCACCTCCGCGCAGAGCGAGGCGACGGCTCAGCAGAGCACCATCTACTTCCGCGACGGCAAGACCCCGATCGCCACGCTCGGCTTCAAGCGCGAGATCGTCCCGTTCGCCAAGATGGACGAGGACGTCAGGAACGCCGCCGTCGCCATCGAGAACAAGACGTTCTGGGAGGACTCCGGCATCTCCCTGTCCGGCATGGCCCGCTCCGTGTGGATGACCGCGACCGGGCAGCAGCTCCAGGGCGCCTCGACGATCACCCAGCAGATGGCCCGGGGTTACTACGACGGCCTCAGCCAGGAAGTCTCCATCCAGCGGAAGGTCAAGGAGATCTTCGTCGCGGTCAAGCTCGACGAGACCATGTCGAAGGAGAAGATCCTCGAGACCTACCTCAACACCATCAACTTCGGCCGCGCGTACGGCGTCGAGGCCGCCGCGAAGGCGTACTTCCCCGGCCCCAGGGTCACCGCGGCGAAGCTGACCCCCGAGCAGGCCGCCTACCTCGCCGCCCGCATCCAGCAGCCGAACTGGGACCACAACTCCACCGCGCTCCAGGCGCGCTTCAAGCAGGTCATCACGAACATGGCCGAGCTGTGGCCCGACAAGTACGGCAACCTCCCGCAGACCGCCAAGTTCCCCAAGACGCGCGCCTCCGCGGGCAACGACGACCTGGGCGGGCTCAACGGCTACATGGTCAAGCAGGTGCTGGCCGAGCTGGAGGACCGCGGACTGACCGAGGACGAGATCAAGAGTGGTGGCTACCACATCGTCTCGACCTTCGACAGGAGGCTCATGAAGGCCGCCCAGACGGCCGTGAAGAGCACCATGCAGGCGCACAACCTGGGCACGGAGTACCACGGCGGCCTGGCCGCGGTCGATCCGAAGAACGGGCGGGTGCTGGCCTTCTACGGCGGCGACGACTACCTCACCGACCCGTGGAACGAGCCCTTCCAGTCCACCAAGCAGGCCGCGTCGGCGTTCAAGCCGTACGTGCTGGCGGCCTGGCTGCAGGCCGGCTACTCGCTCAAGAGCTACGTGCCGGGCAACCAGACGGTGCCGAAGGAGCTTCCCGGCCAGCAGAAGGGCGGCATCAGGAACAGCCACAACGTCGGCGTGTCCGTCGACGTGGTCAAGGCCACCGCGGCGTCGGTCAACACCGCGTACGTGTCCATGGCGTTCAAGCTGCCGGGCCAGCTCGACGACGTCAAGAACCTCGTCGAGGCGGCCGGCTTCGACCAGAAGCGCATGGAAGACGACGTGAACGAGCACCACTACCAGTTCGCGATCGGCAGCGCGCTGGTGACGCCCGTCGAGCAGGCCGCGGGTTACTCGATCTTCGCCAACGGCGGCAAGTACACCAAGTACCACGTCGTCCAGGAGGTCAAGCAGAACGGCAAGGTCGCCTACCCGGAGCAGGCCGTCGCGAAGCCGGTCATCGACCCGGGTGTCGCCGCCGACGCCACGATCGCCATGCAGGCGGTGCTCCAGCCGGGCGGCACCGCGGCGGGCAAGGGCCTGGGCAACCGGCCGGCCGCCGGCAAGACCGGCACGAACAACGACGAGAAGGAAGCCTGGTTCGTCGGCTACACGCCGCAGTTCTCCACCGCGGTCGGCTTCTACCGCGAGCAGTGCGTGACCAAGTCGGGCAAGGTCGTCCCGCCGCAGCACTCCAACTGCCCGATCTTCCGCAAGGGCAGCAAGAAGTACAACAACGACAACCCCTACACCACCGTGAACGAGGTCTCGCTCGGCTTCGAGGGTGCCGGTCCGCCCACGATCGCCTGGCAGAAGTTCATGCAGCTCGCCCACGAGAACCTGCCGGTCGAGCAGTTCCCGGACCGGGCCGAGGTCGGCGTGCCGGAGAACATCGTGCCGAGCCCGACGCCCACGCCGACGCCCACGCCGGAGGACGACAACCCGTTCGGCTCCGACAACCCGTTCGACGACGGCACGGACGACTGCCTCATCGGCTGCGACAGCAACGACACCACCGTTCCCGACGATGACGTGAGCGTGGACGACGAGGCTTCCGAGGACGACGTCTCCGACACCAACCCCAACGACGTGGGCCTGGCGGGCCAGGGGACCGTGCCGGAACCCAGAGCCAGCGGGACACAACCGAAGACCACCAGGCCAGAGGACCGGTGACGAGCACCGAGGCACGCGCCCCCTGGGTGGCGCGTGCCGTGCCGTACCTGCCCCTGGGGCTGATCGCGGCCCTGGGGGCGACCCTCGCGTACGTGGTGCGGCTGCCGTGCCGTACCGGCGGGTGGAACGACCAGGTCTCCACCTACACGAACTTCTGCTACACCGACATCTACCCCCTGTACTTCGACCGGGCGCTGGCCACCCAGAACCCCTACTTCGCCGAGGTGCCGTTCGACAAGCAGGTCGAGTACCCGGTGGTGCTGGGCGAGGTCATGCAGGTGATCAGCTGGATCGCCCGCGCGCTGGAGCCCGACCCCGTCATGCAGGCGGTGCGCTTCTACGACCTGACGGTCCTTCTGCTCGGCCTCTGCCTCGTGGCCGGCGTGCTGCTGATGGCCGCGGTGGCGGGCCCGACGCGGCGCTGGGACCCGCTCTGGTACGCCATCTCGCCGGCCGTGGTGCTGGCCGCCTACATCAACTGGGACCTGGTGGCCGGCGCGCTGTCCATGGGCATGCTGCTGGCCTGGAAGCGGCAGCGCCAGGTGGCGGCCGGAGTGCTGCTGGGGCTGGCGATCGCGACCAAGTTCTACCCGCTGATGTTCCTGGGCGCGCTGTTCCTGCTGACGTGGCGGACCGGGCGATGGCGGCCGTTCCTGGTCACGGTGGGTTCGGCCGCGGGCGCGTGGCTCGTGGTGAACGTGCCGTTCATGGTCTTCGCCTGGGAGGGGTGGCGCAGGTTCTACGTCTTCTCCCAGGAACGCGGGGTCGACTGGGGCTCGCCGTGGCTGTTCTTCCAGAACAAGGGCTGGCCCGTGCTGGGCGAGGGCGACGTGAGCACGCTGGGCATGGTGTCGCTGGCGATCCTGTGCGTGGGCATCGCCGTGCTGACGCTGGCCGCGCCGCGCCGGCCACGGCTGGCGCAGATCTGCTTCCTGGCGCTGGCCGCGTTCATGATGACGAACAAGGTGTGGTCGCCGCAGTTCGTGTTGTGGCTGGTGCCGTTCGCGGTGCTGGCCAGGCCCAACTGGAAGCCGCTGGTGTTGTGGCAGCTCGCGGAGGTCTGGTACTTCGTGGCGATCTGGCTCTACCTGCTCGCCCAGCCGCCGCTCAGCCGGGACGACCTGGGTATCGGTGACGACACGTACTTCACCGCCGTGTGGGGGCGGATCATCACGATCGGCATCATGATGGCGTTCGTCGTGCGTGACATCCTGCGGCCGGACAAGGACGTGGTCCGGCAGGCCGACCTCGACGACCAGGCAGGCGGCGTGTTCGACGACGCGCCCGACCGGTTCACGCTGCAGTCCGCCCTCAGATGATCACTCGCTCGACCGGCCGGGACGCGCTGCTGCTGTGGTTCGGCTCGCGGGCCGGGCTGCTCGTCGCGACGCTGCTCGGCGTGAGCCTGGGCGACTACCTCGGCAGGTGGCGCAGGTGGGACGCCACGCTGTTCATCACGATCGCCGAGTACGGCTACGACGGCGAGCCGGGCAGGCCGCCGGACGACGGGCTGCCCGCCTTCTTCCCCGGGCTGCCGGCTGTGCTGCGGCTGGTGCACGTCGTGGTGCCCGACTGGGCGGCGGCAGGGCTGCTGGTCTCGCTGGTCGCCGGGGCGGTCGCGATGCTGGCGCTGGCCCGGCTGGCGGAGGTGGAGGGCGCCTCCGGGTGGATGGCGGTGCTCGCGCTGCTGCTCTTCCCGATGGCGGTGTTCCTGGCCGCGGGGTACAGCGAGTCGCTCTTCCTGGCGTTCGCGATCCCGGCGTGGCTGGCCGCCCGGCAGGGCAACTGGCCGTCGGCGGCGCTGCTGGCGGCGGGGGCCTCGTGCGTGCGGATCACGGGGCTGTTCCTCGCGGTCGCGCTCGTGGTCGAGTTCGTGATGCGCCGGGAGTCGCCGCGGCGGGCCTGGTGGCTGGCGGTGCCGCTGGTGCCGCTGGTGGCGTACTCGTACTACCAGTACGGCAGGACCGGCGACTGGCTGGCCTGGAAGCACGCGCAGGAGGCCGGCTGGGGGCGCGACTTCGCCTGGCCGTGGCAGGCGTGGGCGACGACCTGGCGCTCGGCCATGGGCTCCGGCGACTTCGCGGTGGCCTTCCGGATGGAGATCGTGGGCGTCGTGGTGGCCCTCGCCGGGCTGGTGTGGCTGCTCGTGCTGCGCCGCTGGAGCGAGGCCGTGTACACGGGCACGCAGGCGGCGGCGCTGATGACGTCGGCGTACTACCTGTCGATCCCGCGCTCGCTGCTGCTGTGGTTCCCGCTGTGGGTGCTGGTCGCGAGGCTCGCGACCAGGCGGGCGTGGGTGATGGTGCTGTACGGGCTGATCTCGGGGCCGTTGATGCTGGTCAACGCGGGCCGGTTCCTCAGCGGAGCCTGGGCGGGCTGAGGCGCTTACCCACTTTCGCGTCTCGGTAATCCAGGGAAGTTATCCACAGGCTGTGTGTATTCGCTAGAGGTTCTTCCTCAGGAACGCGATGTCCTCCGCCTGGCCCTCGCCCGGCGTCTCCACCACGATCGGCGCGCCGGCCGCGCGGCAGACCGCCAGGATCAGCTCGGGGTCGATCTTCCCCTGGCCCAGGTTGGCGTGCCGGTCGGCGCCGGAGTCGAAGTCGTCGCGCGAGTCGTTGCAGTGCACCAGGTCGATGCGGCCGGTGATGGCCTTGACCCGGTCGACCAGGTCGACCAGCTCCTCGCCGCCGGCGTGGGCGTGGCAGGTGTCGAGGCAGAAGCCCACGTCGAACCCGTCGAGCGCCTCCCACAGCCGGGCGATGCGCTCCAGCTTGCGCGCCATCGCGTTGCCGCCGCCCGCGGTGTTCTCGATCAGCACGGGGATGGGGCACTCCATGCGCTCGAACACCTTGCGCCAGTTGTCGAACCCGGTCTGCGGGTCGTCGTTCTTGTTGACGTGCCCGCCGTGCACGATCAGGCCCTTGGCGCCGAGGCCCGCGGCCGCCTTCAGGTGCTGCTCCAGCAGCTTGCGGCTGGGGATCCTGATGCGGTTGTTGGTCGTCGCCACGTTGATCAGGTAGGGGGCGTGGATGTAGACGTCCACACCCTCGACCGGCTTGGCCGGCAGCACGGGCTTGTCGTAGCCCTGCGGGTCGCCGAGGAAGAACTGCACCACCTCGGCCCCGACCTCCGCGGCGTGGGCGGCGGGGTCGTCCTGATCGACATGAGCTCCGATTAGCACCATGTCACCGAGCTTATCCGTTTGTGAAGGGGAGCTCAGGGCAGTCGCGGGGGACCCCCTACTCCTGAGGAGAATACATATGAGCCGCTGGCGCTTACGGGCGCTGATCGTTCTGGTTTACGTCATCGTCGGCATCTACGTCGCCTGGGTGTACGACTACATCACGCCGGGGCTGCTGCGCGATCTCGCGGAGGCGTTGCTCGCGGTGTTCCTCTGGTTCCTGGTCCTGCTCGGTATCGACCTGCACATCGGGTGACCCACATAGAAGAACGGCCCCGGACACGACCGGGGCCGTTTGCTCATGTGTGGGGGAGGAACCCGCCGTGGGCGATGCCCAGCGCGGCGCCCACGAACGAACCCACGAGGCCGACGATGTTCAGCGAGCGCTGCGGCGTCGTGGCGGAGATGTACTGCGAATAGAGACCGACGCCGAAGCCCAGCGTGCCGAACCACGACGCGATCGCGTGCGCCGACGTCCAGAACGTCGAGACGAAGGCGACCACACCGCACACGAGCGTGCCGACGGCCAGGATGTTCTCGACCGGGTGCGGACGTCCATCCGGGTTGAGCGTGAGCCTGAACCGCTCCCTTTCGGAGGGCTGAAGCACATGTGGCACAGCCACCACCCCCTTGGTTTCCTACAGGCCTTCCCACCTACCAGCGGCTGGTAACCTGGGGCACGCTGCGTTGTGATGGGCGATCCATCGCCCCGGGTGCCGAAATGGGGCCGCCCGGGCCAAGACGTCAGCGTCCTCCTGTCACGGCAGAGTGTCGTGACCGCAAGAGTCCAGAGGAGGTAGGAGTCCCGCATGCGTCGTTACGAAGTAATGGTCATTCTGGACCCTTCGCTCGATGAGCGCACCGTCGCGCCGTCCCTCGACCAGTTCCTCACCGTGGTCCGCAACGACGGCGGCACCGTGGAGAAGGTCGACGTCTGGGGCCGCCGCCGTCTCGCCTACGACATCGACAAGAAGTCCGAAGGCATCTACGCCGTCATCGACCTGTCCGCGGAGCCCGCGACGGTCAAGGAGCTCGACCGGCAGATGAACCTCAACGAGGGCATTCTGCGCACCAAGGTCCTGCGTCCCGACGTGCACTAACCTCCGGCTTTTGTCGGAGGAGCCCCGTACTCTGAGCCGTAACCCAAGCGAAGGCGTGCAGGAAGGCGAGCGCTAGCCATGGCAGCAGGCGACACCGTAATCACCATCGTCGGCAACCTGGTCGACGACCCGGAGCTGCGCTTCACCCCGACGGGGCAAGCGGTGGCTCGATTCCGCATCGCGTCCACTCCGCGGTTCATGGATCGACAGACCAACGAGTGGAAGGATGGCGAGAGCCTCTTCCTGACCTGCAACGTCTGGCGGCAGGCGGCGGAGAACGCCGCCGAGAGCCTCCAGCGCGGCATGCGGGTCATCGTGCAGGGGCGGCTCAAGCAGCGGTCTTACGAGACCAAGGAAGGCGAGAAGCGCACGGTCTACGAGGTCGAGGTCGACGAGGTCGGCCCGTCCCTGCGTAACGCCACCGCCAAGGTCAACCGCACCTCCCGTCAGGGTGGCGGCGGTGGCGGCTTCGGCGGCGGCCCGGCCGACGACCCGTGGGCCTCCGCCACGCCCGCCCCGCCTCAGGGCGGCGGCTTCCAGGGCGGTGGCGGCGGCGGTTACGGAGGCGGCGGCGGCCAGCAGGGCGGCGGCGGCTTCGGCGGCGGCGGCAACGACTTCAGCGACGAACCGCCTTTCTAACCCAGTCCGAAAAGCCCGAGTCCATTCCCGCCCTGAAGGCGGGGCTCTGAAAGGAGCACCACGATGGCAAAGCCGGCACTGCGCAAGCCCAAGAAGAAGGTTTGCCTGTTCTGCCACGACAAGATCTCCTACGTCGACTACAAGGACACGGCTCTGCTGCGGAAGTTCATCTCCGACCGCGGCAAGATCCGTGCGCGCCGGGTGACGGGCAACTGCACCCAGCACCAGCGCGACGTGGCGACCGCGATCAAGAACGCCCGTGAGGTGGCCCTGCTGCCTTACACGAGCACCGCGCGCTAAGGAGGCCTGTCGATATGAAGCTCATCCTCACCAACGAGGTCTCCGGCCTCGGCACCCCCGGCGACGTCGTCGAGGTCAAGGACGGCTACGGCCGTAACTACCTCATCCCGCGCGGCTACGCCATGCGCTGGACGCGGGGCGCCGAGAAGCAGATCGAGACCATCCGCAAGGCTCGCGACGCCCGCGAGATCCGCGACCTCGGCACCGCCAAGGAGGTCGCCGGCCAGCTCGGCGCGCTGCGCGTCCGGCTGACCACGCGCGCGGGCGAGTCGGGCCGCCTGTTCGGCTCGATCACCACGGGCGACATCGCCGACGCCGTCAAGGCCGCCGGCGGCCCGCTCCTCGACCGCCGCCGCATCGAGATCGTCAACCCGATCAAGAGCGTCGGCTCCCACCGCGTCTCCGTCCGCCTCCACCCGGAGGTGGCCGCGGGCATCGACGTGGAAGTCGTGGCGGGCTGACCTGCCTGATGCCCCCCGCCTCGTGCGGGGGGCATTTTTAGTTACGGCAAAGCCGTGGCTCACCACCCGCCGTACTCCGGCTGATGGCCCTCCAGGAAACGGCCTCTGAACCCGTCACCGGCTGATCTCCGTTACGCGAGCCCATGGTGGGCCGATTGCCGTGGTGAGAGGGCACCCTGGGACGGGATTCCCTATACGTGCGGCGTAGAATGCCGTTCGTTCTTTGGCGCATTCCCCCTGGAGGCAAGGCCATGGCCGTTCGCCCGTTGATGTTGCTCGCGTTGGCCGTGGCGGTTGTCGGTTGTGCGCCTGTGGATGAAACGGCCACCAGCGCTGCCCCTACGGCGTCCACTGCCTGTACCAAGGACCAGTTGTCGCTGCTCACCCCGGGGAAGCTGACCATCGGGACCGACAAGCCCGCCTTCGAGCCGTGGTTCAAGGACGACGACCCGAGCAACGGGCAGGGGTTCGAGAGTGCGGTGGCGTTCGCGGTGGCGGGGGAGCTCGGGTTCGACCGCAGCGAGGTGCAGTGGAGCACCGTGAAGTTCGACGCCGCGTTCGCACCGGGGGACAAGCAGTTCGACTTCGACATCAACCAGGTCTCGATCACGCCCCAGCGGGCGGAGGCGGTCGACTTCAGCAAGGGCTACTACACGGTCAAGCAGGCCGTCGTCGTCTCCGAGAAGGGCAAGTTCGCGGGGGCCAATAGCCTGGCGGAGCTGAAGGACGCGAAGATCGGCGTGCAGGTCGGCACGACCTCGTTCAACGCGGTCAGGGACGTCATCCAGCCCGCCGACGACCCCGACGTCTTCAACGACCAGATCGACGTCGTGACCGCGTTGAAGAACGACCAGGTCGACGCGGTGGTCGTGGACCTGCCGACGGCGTTCTACGTGACGGCCGCCCAGGTGGAGAACTCCAAGATCGTGGGCCAGTTCAGCTCGACGGGCGGCACGCCCGAGGAGTTCGGGCTGGTGATGGAGAAGGGCAGCGCGCTCAAGTCGTGCGTGGACAAGGCCGTGGACGCGCTGAAGTCGAAGGGTGAGCTGGCCAAGATCGAGCAGCAGTGGCTCGGCTCCGCGGCGGGCGCCCCCGAGCTGCGATGAGCGAATGGGTCAAGTCGGAGCGGCAGGTCGAGCGGGAGCGGGTCCGCAGGTCGCGCGCCCGCCGCTCGGCCTCGATCGCGACGGCCTCGACGGTCGTCTTCATCGTGCTGGTGGCCTGGGGGATCACCAGCTCGCCGGGCTGGCCGCGGGTGCGGGAGACGTTCTTCGACGGTGAGCAGTTCGTCGCCGCGCTGCCGGACGTGCTGGAAGGCTTCCTGCTCAACATCAGGATCTTCCTGATCTCAGAGGTGCTGATCCTCGTCATCGGCCTGCTGGTCGCGCTGGCCAGGGGGATCAGGACACCGGCGTTCTTCCCGATCAGAGCCCTGGCCACGCTCTACACCGACGTCTTCCGCGGGGTGCCGACGATCCTGGTGATCTACCTGATCGGGTTCGGGCTGCCCGCGCTGAAGCTGCAGGGGATCCCGACCGACAAGGCGACGCTGGGCATCATCGCGCTGACGCTCTCGTACGGGGCGTACGTGGCCGAGGTGTTCCGCGCCGGCATCGAGTCGGTGCATCCCAGCCAGGTGGCGGCGGCCCGATCGCTGGGCCTGAGCCACGTCAAGACCATGCGGTTCGTGGTGGTGCCGCAGGCCACGCGCAGGGTCGTACCGCCGCTGCTGAACGACTTCGTCTCGTTGCAGAAGGACACGGCGCTGGTGGCGACGATCGGGCCGCTGGAGGCGCTCAGGCAGGCGCAGATGCACACCTTCAACACCTTCGACTACACCCCTTACCTGGCCGCCGCGCTGATCTTCATCCTGCTCACCATCCCCATGGCCAGGCTCACCGACCACCTGGCGGCCCGTACGCGCAGGAGGCGCGGAGCATGAGCGTGCTGACCATCGAGGGGGTGTGGAAGAACTTCCACGGCCACAGCGTGCTGCGCGGCATCGACCTGGAGGTCGAGTCGCACGAGGTGGTGAGCCTGATCGGGGCCTCCGGCTCGGGCAAGTCCACCTTGCTGCGCTGCGTCAACCTGCTGGAGACGGTGGACGACGGCACCATCCACCTCGACGGCGAGGAGATCACCGACCCGCGGGTCAACGTCGACCGGGTACGCAGGCGGCTCGGCATCGTCTTCCAGTCGTTCAACCTCTTCCCGCACATGACGGTGCTGGACAACATCACGCTGGCGCCCAGGCAGGTGCACGGGGTGGCCAGGGCGCAGGCGGAGGAGCAGGCTCATGAGCTGCTGGCCAGGTTCGGCCTGGCGGAGAAGGCGAGGGCGTACCCCGACCAGCTCTCCGGCGGCCAGCAGCAGCGGGTGGCGATCATCCGGGCGCTGGCCACGCAGCCCAGGCTGATGCTGCTCGACGAGGTGACCTCGGCGCTCGATCCCGAGCTGGTGGTGGAGGTGCTGGGGATCATCAGGGAGCTCAAGGAGTCGGGCATGACGATGATCCTGACGACCCATGAGATGGGGTTCTGCCGCGACATCTCCGACCTGGTGTGCTTCCTGGACGGCGGGGTGCTCGTGGAGAAGGGCCCGCCTGAGCAGATCTTCACCTCGCCGGAGCACCCGCGTACCCAGGAGTTCCTGCGCAGCGTGCTGGAGTCGGGGCGGTTCTAGCGGCGGTGGCGGCCGTGGGACTGTCTCGGCGGGGCGCTCCGGCGGGCCAGGAGGCTGTGGCGGCGGCCGTACACGAGGTAGACCAGCAGGCCGAAGGCCATCCACAGGGTGAACCAGGCCCAGGTCAGCACGCGCAGGTTCACCATCAGCCAGAGCGTGGCCACCAGCGACAGCGCGGGCAGCAGGGGTGACAGCGGCACCCGGAAGCCGCGCTCCAGGTGCGGCAGGCGCCGCCGCATCACGATCACCCCGGCCGCCACGAACGCGAACGCGAACAGCGTCCCGATCACCACGAGCTGCTGCATCGTCAGCACCGGCACGAACTCGGCCAGCACGATCGCCACCAGCCCGATGACCAGCGTCACCCGAGTGGGCGTGTGGTAGCGGCGGCTCACCGTGGCCAGCGAGCGGGGGATGAGCCCGTCGCGGGCCATCGAGAACAGCACCCGCGTCTGCCCCACGATCAGCACCAGGATCACCGTGGTCAGCCCGAGCACCGCCCCCGCGTCGATGACGTGCACCATCCAGTCCACCCCGACCGCGCTGAACGCGCCGGCCAGCGGCGAGTCCGCCGAGATGCTCGTGTACGGCACCATGCCCACCATCACCAGCGCCACCGCGAGGTAGATGACGGTGGCGACCACCAGGCTCCGGATCATGCCCTTCGGCACGGCCCTGGGCGCGTTCACGGTCTCCTCGGCCGAGGTGGCCACGATGTCGAAGCCGATGTACGCGAACGCGATCGCCGAGGCCGCCGCGAAGATGCCGAACCAGCCGAACGCCTGCCCCTCCCCGATGAAGATCTCCAGCACCGTCGCCGGGGCGGTGTCCAGCGCCTTCGGCGGCACGTAGAAGTCGCCGAAGTTGGCCACGTCCACGTGCGTGGCGCCCACGACGATGACCGCGCCGATGGCCAGCAGCTTGGCCGACACCATGACCCACAGCGCCCGCAGCCCGACCCGCGCGCCCAGCGCCACGATGCCGGTGAGCAGCACCAGGATCACCAGCACGAGGCCGTCCTGGACGAGGTCCGCGGCGGGCACGTCGATCCCGAAGTGCGAGATCGCGCCGACGGCGATCGCGGCCCACGCCCTGGCCACCACCGCGGCGGCGAACTGCAGCTCCAGGATCAGCGCCCAGCCGATGATCCACGCCCAGACCTCGCCGAAGATGACGTAGGTGAAGGTGTACGCGCTGCCGGAGGTCGGCATCGTGGACGACAGCTCGGCGTAACACAGGCAGGCCAGCAGGCACGCGATGCCCGCGATCATGAAGGAGAGGATCACGCCGGGACCGGCCGTGGTGGCGGCCTGCTCCCCGGCGATGCTGAAGATGCCCGCGCCGATCATCACTCCGAGCCCGAGCACGACCAGGTCGGCCGGTCGGTAGACCTCGGCCAGGCTGTGCCGGGCGCCGGTACGCAGCCCGGTCGCCTCCGAAGGCGGCAGTCGTCGCAGAATCGTGGACAAGGAACACCCCGCTCAGGGAACTCGCCCACAATGTCTCACTACTTGGACAACAACAAGCACGAATCCATCACGTGCCGGTTACCAGCCAGGCGGTTCCGTTGGCGCGGCGGGTCAACGTGATCAGGCGGGCCGCCATCCACACGCCCAGCGCGCACCAGAGCGCCACCACGCCCAGCCCGGCCGCGACCAGGGCGGCCGGCAGGTAGGCGAGCGTCGTCCACACCCCCGCCCAGGCGAGATACCGCTGGTCGCCGGCTCCGATGAGCACGCCGTCCAGCACGAACACCACCCCGCAGAGCGGCTGGAGCAGCGCCACCGGCCACAGCAGGTCGAGCAGCAGCCCGGCGACCAGCGGGTCGGCGTCGAAGAGCCCGGGCAGCAGCGGCCTGGCCGCCAGCACGAGCAGCCCGAGCACGATCCCCGACCAGATGCCCCACTGCACCATCCGCTTCGTGGCGGCCCGGGTGGTCTCGACGTCGCCGGCGCCGAGCGAGCGCCCGGTGATGGCCTGACCGGCGATGGCGATGGCGTCCAGGGCCAGCGCGAGCAGCGTCCACACCTGGGTGGCCAGCGCGTACGCGGCCAGCTCGGCCTCGCCCATCCTGGTGGCGATGACGGTGGCGGCCAGGATCACGATGCGCATGCAGAGCGTACGTACGAACAGGGCGAACCCCACCGTCCCCGCCTCCTTGACACCCGCCGTCGAGGGCGTCAGCGGCGTCCCCAGCCGCCTGGCCCCCCGCGCCACCACCACGAGGTAGACGGCGGCGCCGAGCGTCTGCGCCAGCACCGTGCCCCACGCCGACCCGGCGATGCCCCACCCCAGCCCCAGCACGAACCAGGCGTTCAGCGCGGCGTTCAGCGCGAACGAGCCCACGGCCACCACCAGCGGCGTCACCGTGTCCTGCAGCCCGCGCAGCACGCCGGTGCCCGCCAGCACGACCAGCATGCCGGGCGCGCCGATCAGGCTGATCCGCAGGTACGTCACGGCCTGCGCCGCCTGCGACCCGACCGCGCCGAACAGGTCCACGATGGCCGGCGCCAGCGGCCAGCACACCGCGATCACGGCGGCGCCGAGCGCCAGCGCCAGCCAGATGCCGTCCACGCCGCTGCGCATGGCCCGCACATGGTCACCGGCCCCCGACCGGCGCGCCACGGACGCGGTCGTCCCGTAGGCGAGGAAGACGCACAGGTTCACCAGCGTCGTCAGGACCGTCCCCGCCACGCCCAGAGCGCCCACCGCCGTGGTGCCCAGGCCGTGGCCCACGATGGCGTAGTCGGCGAGCAGGAAGAGCGGCTCGGCCACCAGCGCCCCGAAGGCGGGCACGGCGAGGCGGAGAATCTCCCGATCTCTGGATGTAATGGGCATTGGTCCATTATGAGCCTTACACGGCGTGTCGGGCCAACTTTCTTTCCTCCACAGCCAGTGGACACTGTTCGCCCTGGTCAGTGCCGCTTCGGTGGATATCCGCAAGAGTTATCCCCAGGCTCCGTCCACAGGCCGTTCACACCCTGAGGGCCGTCATCCACAGGTCATCCACAGGCTGGCCACAGGGTTGTCCACAGGTCACGTTGCCGACGGCGCGTTACTCCGGGAAACTGTCACACCGGTCGACTACAAGTGGGGGTGGTGCGACCGCCTGCGAGTTTGTTCTAGGGGGCGCGGTGAGCATAGACGAAGAGGTCGGCGCGGGAGCCGGCCCAGGTTTCGAGCGAACACCTCCCAACAACATCGAGGCGGAGCAGTCGGTCCTCGGCGGCATGCTGCTGTCGAAGGACGCCATCGCCGACGTCGTCGAGATCCTGCGCTCCGACGACTTCTACCGCCCCGCCCACCAGATGGTCTACGACGTCATCACCGACCTGTACGGCCGGGGCGAGCCCGCCGACGCGGTCACCGTCTTCGACGAGCTGCAGAAGCGCGGCGAGATGGCCAGGGTGGGCGGTGCCGCCTACCTCCACACGCTCACGGCCGTCGTCCCCACCGCGGCCAACGCCGGCTACTACGCCAAGATCGTCCGCGAGCAGGCCATCCTGCGCCGCCTCATCGAGGCAGGCACCCGCATCGTCTCCTTCGGCTACGGAGGCCAGAACGAGGAGGTCGACGAGCTCGTCGACCGCGCCCAGGCCGAGATCTACCAGGTCACGGAGCGCCGCACCTCGGAGGACTACGCGCCGCTGGCCGACATCATGCCGGGGGCCCTCGACGAGCTGGAGGCCATCGGCAGCCGCGGCGGCCAGATGGTCGGCGTCCCGACCGGCTTCGCCGACCTCGACCAGCTCACCAACGGCCTGCACCCGGGCCAGATGATCGTCGTCGCCGCCCGCCCCGCCATCGGCAAGGCGCTGGCCCTTGACACGCCACTGCCCACGCCGACCGGCTGGACGACGATGGGAGAGGTAGAGGTCGGAGACCAGCTCATCGGGTCCGATGGGAAGCCGACCAGGGTGGTCGCGGCGACCGAGGTGATGCGCGGAAGGCCGTGCTACGAGGTGGAGTTCAGTGACGGCACAGTGATCGTCGCCGACGCCCAGCATCAGTGGCGTACGACCACTCGCGCCGCCAGGAAGGCGAGACACGCCGGTCGCAGGTTGCACTGGACGCCCGAGGCCGTGCGACGGGTGCGGGAGGCGTACGAGGCGGCTCAAGCCGACCCCCGCAGGGCGGTCACTCGTCGCGAGGTGATCGAGGCGGTAGGGGAGGAGTTTCGTCACGTCCTGCACACAGTGCAGCAGGAAATCGGGATGTCGACGAAGATGCCGGTCCTCGCGGGAGGTCCAGCTCGGGGCGCCTACGCCCGTCACGTGCCGGCCTATCCGGCGGCGTCGCTCCTGGGGGCCCTCTACGCGCGTGTCGTCACGCCGAGGAATGCCGCTACCACGGCTGTTCACCAGGACGTGTTCACCACCGAGCAGATCGCGGGCTCGCTGCGGTGCGTAACCGACGGTCGGCCGAACCACGCAGTGCCGGTGGCCGCGCCCTTCCAGCTCACGGAGAAGGAACTACCGCTGTCTCCCTACGCGCTCGGCGTCTGGCTTGGTGATGGCCACAGCGCGACAGCTCGGTTCACCACGGTCGATGCGGAGATCATCGACAACTTGGAGGCCGAAGGCCTCCGCGTCACCAGGGTCGGTTCCAGCGTCACTTACCATCTCGCCCTGCCAGAGGCGGAGCCGTTTTCCCCGCGATCTTGTGTGGTGTGCGGGGAGACGTTCGTGCCGCGAACTTCCCAAGTCCGCACATGTGGCAGATCATGCGGAGGCAGGGCCAGGACCGTTTCGGATCCGATGAGGAAACCTGTGTGCCCGGACTGCGGGGGTCCGTCGAGCGGATTGCGGCGCTGTCAGGCCTGTCATCGGGACCACGGGACCTTGCAGGCCATCCTGCGTGGGCTTGGTGTGCTGCACGACAAGCACATTCCCGCGGCGTACCTGCGGGCATCGGAGAGTCAGCGGCGCGACCTGCTGGCGGGCCTGCTCGACACCGACGGGTACATCAACACCAAGGGGCAGATTCAGCTCGCCGTCACGAACCGGCGGCTTGCGCACGATGCGCTGGAGCTCATCCTGAGCCTCGGCTACAAGGCCACCATGCGCACCAAGCAGGTCCAAGGCCGCAACGCGGACTCGTCCACCTGCTACATGATCAACTTTACGACTCCGGACCCGATCTTCCGGCTCTCGCGCAAGGCATGCAGGCAGTCCGGCACGGCGCGTCCGGCTACCCGGGTCCGCTACATCGTTGACGTGCGGCCGATCGAATCGCGCCCGGTCCGCTGTGTCGAGGTCGACAACGACGACCACATGTATCTCGCAGGCAGATCTTGCATCCCGACCCACAACAGCACGCTGGGCCTCGATTTCGCCCGTTCTGCGGCGATCAAGCATGGGATGACCACGGTCATCTTCTCCCTGGAGATGTCCCGCAACGAGATCACCATGCGACTGCTGTCCGCCGAGGCCCGCGTGGCGCTGCACCACATGCGCTCCGGCATGATGGGCGACGACGACTGGACCCGCCTGGCCCGCCGGATGAGCGAGGTGGCCGAGGCGCCGCTGTTCATCGACGACTCGCCGAACATGTCGATGATGGAGATCAGGGCCAAGTGCCGGCGGCTCAAGCAGCGCAACGACCTGAGGTTCGTGGTCATCGACTACCTCCAGCTGATGAGCTCGCCGAAGAAGACCGAGAGCCGCCAGAACGAGGTCTCGGAGATCTCCCGTGCCATCAAGCTGCTGGCCAAGGAGCTCGAGGTGCCCGTCATCGCGATCTCGCAGCTCAACCGTGGTCCCGAGCAGCGTACGGACAAGCGCCCCCAGGTCAGCGACCTGCGTGAGTCCGGCTCGATCGAGCAGGACGCGGACATGGTCATCCTGCTGCACCGCGAGGACGCGTACGAGCCCGAGTCACCCAGGGCGGGCGAGGCCGACCTGATCGTGGCCAAGCACCGTAACGGCCCCACGGCGACGGTGACGGTGGCGTTCCAGGGCCACTACAGCCGGTTCGTGGACATGGCCCAGCACTGACCCGCCGTCAGGCCGCCTCGTCCGTGGACTCGGGAGCGGGGACCAGCTGTACGCGGGCCTGCTCCTCGGGGAAGACCCACTTCCTGAACGCCCAGAAGCGGAAGACCATCGCGACCAGCGTGCCGACGATCTGGGCGCTCACGAAGTCGGCGATCTCCTGGGTCACCAGGCTCACGTCCGGGGTCTCCAGGCCGAAGACGTACCGGGAGATCCACAGCGGCGCGGAGCTGAGGACCAGGCCGACGCCGCTGACCAGGAAGAACAGTGCCGCCTCGTGGCGGCGCTCGCGGCCGCCCCTGGTCCGGAACGACCATTCGCGGTTCAGCACGTAGGACACGATCGTCGCCACGAGCACCGCGATGACCTTCGCGGTCACCGGCTTGGGCTCCAGGACGGTCAGCTTCAGCCCGTAGAACACCGCGTTGTCCACCAGGAACGTCGTCCCGCCCACGACCGCGAACTTCAGCGGTTCGCGATGCCTCAGCGCGAGTGCGCGCAGCGGGCCCGGCAGTCTCGCGAGTAGTGCGTTTGCTATTCGGAGCACCCCCGATCTTCTCACCGGCCGGACACTGCCGGGTACACGTGTGACCGACCAGACAGCCGGCGGCGGAATGGCGTTGATCGCTCCGGTGCTCTAACGAGTGACTGGAGCGAAGGGAAGAACGCCATGACCATCCTCGTCGCCTACGACGGCTCGGCTGACGCGCGCGCCGCGATCGAGTTCGCCGCCAAGCACCTCGCGGCCGAGCCCACGGTGATCGTCACGGTGTGGGAGCCGCTGCTCGTGCAGCTCAAGAAGTACCCGCTGGCCGCGGGCGCTATCGACCCCGGTACGGAGGACGAGGCGAGGGCGCAGGCCGAGCTGCACGCCAGGGAGGGCGCGGAGCTGGCGGTCACGGCGGGGCTGAGCGACGTGACCTACCGGGCGGTGGCCGACAACGAGTCGATCTGGAAGACGATCGTGGACGTGGCCGACGAGCTGGACGCCTCGGTGATCGTGACGGGTTCGCGCGGCCTGGCCGGAGTGCGTTCGGTGCTGCTGGGCAGCGTCTCCAACCACGTGCTGCACCACGCCCACCGGCCGACCCTGATCGTCCCGCCTGCCAAGAGCCGTTCCTGATCGTCCCGCCGGCTAGGAAGGCGTAGGGACGCAGCAGTTCTGCTGCGGGGGGCAGAGCCGGGTGTCGATGCGCCGCGCGCCCGGCCCCTCCTCGCCCAGCCGGTCGTAGGGGTTGGCGACCGGGCACCGGTCCAGAGACAGGCAGCCGCAGCCGATGCAGTCGGTGAGGTCGTCGCGCAGCCGCTGGAGCTGCTCGATGCGGTCGTCCAGCTCGCCGCGCCAGGCGGCCGACAGCCTGGCCCAGTCGTCGCGCGTGGGGGTGCGCTCGTCGGGCAGCTCGGCCAGCGCGTCCTTGATGACCTTCAGCGGGATCCCGATGCGTTGCGCGAGCCGGATGAAGGCGACCCTGCGCAGGCTGTCGCGGCTGTAGCGGCGCTGGTTGCCGGCGGTGCGCCGGCTGCTGATGAGGCCCTTGGCCTCGTAGAAGTGCAGGGCGGAGACCGCGACGCCGCTGCGCTCGGCGAGCTGGCCGACGGTCAGCTCCTTGGTGTTCCAGGCGACCTTCGTCATACCTGGAGATTACTTGAGGGTCCGCTCGAAGAGGGTCTCCAGCGCGACGATCGTGCGCGTCCCGGTCACGCCGTCCACCTGGAAGACCCGGCGCAGCACGTCCTGGAGCTCGCGGGTGCCGGCCGTACGGACCTTCAGCAGCACCGAGGCGGGGCCCGCGATGACGTGCGCCTCCTCGACCTCGGGGATCGCCGCCAGCGCCGCGCCGGCGTCGCCCATCCACGAGCCGCCGTCCACCAGCACGTACGCCGTCACCGCCCGCCCGAGAGCCTCCTGGTCCACCTCGATCGTGGTCCGCCTGATCACGCCGCGCTCGCGCAGCTTGCGTACCCGCTCGTGCGCCGCCCCGCTGGACAGCCCCACGGCCTGGCCGAGCGCCGCGTACGACCGGGTGGCGTCCTCCTGGAGCAGCCCGACCAGCATCCTGTCGATGTCATCCACAACCGAATGCTATCCGGTCATACCGCAAAACGACCGAACCACGTATGGTGTTCGGTATGACGGACACGATCCCCACGGAGTTCGAGGTGCTGGACGAGCGGTTCGGCGCGATCGGCGGAGACGACAAGGTCGAGATCCTGCACACCGGCACGCGCTGGGCTGAGGGGCCGGTGTACTTCCCGGCCGGCCGCTTCCTCGTCTGGAGCGACATCCCCAACGAGCGGATGTTGCGCTGGGACGAGCTGAGCGGCGCGGTGGGCCCGTTCCGGCAGCCGTCCGGCTACACCAACGGCAACACGCTCGACCGCGAGGGCCGGCTCGTCTCGTGCGAGCAGGGCAACCGCCGGGTGACGCGCACCGAGCACGACGGCTCGATCACGGTGATCGCGGACCGGTGGCAGGGCAAGCGCCTCAACAGCCCCAACGACGTGGTCGTGCGCTCCGACGGCTCCATCTGGTTCACCGATCCGCCGTACGGGATCCTCAGCAACTACGAGGGCGTGGCCGCCGAGCAGGAGATCGACGGCTGCCACGTCTACCGGGCCGACCCGGTGACGGGCGAGGTGCGGATCGTGGCCGACGACTTCGTCCGGCCCAACGGCCTGGCCTTCTCCCTCGACGAGCGGCGGCTCTACGTCGCCGACACGCGGGCCAGGCAGTTGCGGGTCTTCGAGGTGGGCGACGACGGCACGCTCGGCGGCGGCAAGGTCTTCGCCGAGGGCGGCGAGCAGGACAACTACGACGGCCTGCGGCTCGACGACACCGGCCGGGTGTGGATCGCGGCCGGCAAGGCGGTGCTCTGCTACGACCCCGACGGGACTCTCATCGGCCGGCTCAGGCTGCCCGAGTTCACGGCCAACCTGGTGTTCGGCGGGCTCAAGCGCAACCGCCTGTTCATCACGGCCTCGTCCTCGCTGTACTCGCTGATGACCAACGTCACGGGTGCGCGCCCGGTGTGGGCCGGGCGCTGACCCCTCCCTCCGCGCCCCCGCGGCGGTGGGAAGCCTCACTCCCAACGGAACGTCCGCACCGCCAGCCCGCCGAACAGGACCAGCCCCGCGGCCACCACGACCAGGTGCATGAGCTGCGGCGGCTGCCCCACCCAGGTGTCCTTGAGCGCCTGGGCGAACGGCCCGGCGACGGAGAAGTCGCTGATCACGCGCAGCGGTTCCGGCATGACCTCGCGCGGCACCCACACCCCGCCCAGGAACATCAGCGGGAACATCACGGCCGACCCGATCCCCGGCGCGGACTTGGCACTCGGCGCCAGCGAGGCGATCACCAGCCCGATGGCCAGCAGCGCGGCGGTGCCGAGCAGGAAGACCAGGATGAACCAGGCCCACTGCCGCGGCGGCGTGGAGCCGAACGCCAGCCAGGCGGCCAGGATCAGGATGCCCGTGGACACGGTCCCGACCGCCAGGTTGATCAGGAGCTGCGCGCCCAGCACCCGCGCGGGATGCACGGGCGTGGTGGACATCCGCCTGAGCACCCCCTGCTGCCGGTACGCGGCCAGCACCGCGGGCAGCACGCTGCACGACAGCGTCAGCAGCGCGAGCAGCGCCATCGAGCTGGGGAAGTACGCGTCCACGATCCGCTCCCCGGAATCCTGCTGCCGGGTGAAGTCGGGGATGCTCATCCCCAGCACGAGCAGCAACCCGGCCGGCAGCCCGATGGTGAACAGCAGGGTCGGCCAGTCGCGCAGGTGCAGCTTGGTCTCCATGACGAGCAGCTTCATGACAGCTTCCTTCCGGTGAGCGCGAGGAACGCGTCGTCGAGGGTGGCCTGCTCGATGCGCAGGTCTCCGGGGACGACCTGGTGGTGTGCCAGGGCGAGGGTGACGGCGGGGGCCAGGTTCCCCGAGCCGCTGACCACGACCGAGTCGCCGCTCCTGGTGATAGCCCGCACCTCGGGCAGCGCCAGCAGTACGGCGTCGTCGAACTGCGCGGACGGCCGGAAGCGCACCCGCTGCTCGCCGCCCGCCTGGGCGATGAACCCGGCAGGCGTGTCGGTGGCGACCACCTTGCCGGCGTCGATCAGCGCGAGCCGGTCGCAGAGCCGCTCGGCCTCCTCCATGAAGTGGGTGACCAGCACGATCGTCACGCCCGTCTCGCGGACCTGCTCGACCAGCTCCCACGTGTCCCTGCGGGCCTGCGGGTCGAGGCCGGTGGTCAGCTCGTCCAGCACCGCCACGCGCGGCCGGCCCACCAGGGCCAGCGCCACGGACAACCGCTGCCGCTGGCCGCCGGACAGGCTCTTGAACATGGTGTCCCGCTTGGCGGACAGGCCCACCCGTTCCAGCAGCTCCCCCCAGTCGGCGGGGTCGGGGTAGAAGGAGGCGTACAGGTCCATGGCCTCCCAGACCTTGATCTTGTCCGGCAGGGCGGCGCTCTGGAGCTGCATGCCGAGCACGCGGCGCAGCTCGTCGCGGTCCTTGCGCGGGTCCAGGCCGGCCACCCGGACCTCGCCGCCGTCCCGCTTCCGCAGGCCGGCCACGCACTCGACCGTGGTGGTCTTGCCGGCGCCGTTCGGCCCGAGGATGCCGAAGATCTCGCTCTCGGCCACCTCGAACGAGACGTCCTCGACCGCGAGGTGGTTCGGGTACTGCTTGCGCAGATTCCTGACCTCGATGATTTTCATGGTGACGACGCTAGAAGCGCCTCACCCAGCGGGTAATCCGGCTGGATGCCCGGCAAGGGTGTATCTAGGTGCAGTGTCATGACGTGGCCGGTTGGCGCACACTGGGGACATGCTGCGAAGGTACGGACGGGTCCTGGCGCTGCTCGCGCTCGCCGTCGTGCAGGCCGCCATGGCCGGCCTGACGGGCGTCATGCTGCTCCTGTCCTTCGCCCTGGGCATGGTCTTCCTGTTCCCGCCGCAGGTGATGATGGTCAGGGAGCTGGCCGAGCTCAACCGCAAGCTGGTACGCGAATGGGCCGGCGTCGGGATCGACCGCCCGTACCTGCCGCCGCCCCCGCCTCCCGTCCCGCAGGCCGACGGGATGTACCGCTCGGAGCGCACGCTCTACAAGTCCCCCCGCGTGCCCGCCTGGAACAACCGGTGGAAGTGGCTGGTGAGCGACCCGGCCACCTGGCGCGACGAGGCCTGGCTGCTGCTCGACCCGCTGGTCAAGGTGGTGCTGGCGCCGCTGCTCCTGCTGCTGCCCGGGCGCGGCCTGCGCGTCTACGGCCTGTGGAGCAAGAAGCTGCTCGACCCGACCGCCGCCAGCCGCCTGGCCGGCCAGGTCAGCCACCTCCAGCGCACGCGCAACCTGGCGGCGGACTCCCAGGCGGCCGAGATGCGCAGGATCGAGCGCGACCTGCACGACGGCACACAGGCCAGGCTGGTGGCGATCGGCATGACGCTGGGCGCCGTCGAGCAGCTCGTCGAGAGCGACCCCAAGGCGGCCAAGGCGCTGCTGGCCAAGGCCAGGGACGCCTCCTCCGAGACGCTCACCGAGCTGCGCAGGGTCATCCGCGGCATCCACCCTCCGGTGCTCGCCGAGCGCGGCCTGGCCGACGCCGTACGCGCGCTGGCCATGGACAGCCCGCTCGACGTCACCGTGGAGGTGAACCTGCCGCACCGGCCGGAGGCCCCGGTGGAGGCGGCGGTCTACTTCGCGGTCAGCGAGCTGCTGTCGAACGCCGCCCGGCACGGCGACGCCCGCACTGCGGCGGTGGACATCAGCACCAACGGCGCCAACCTGCGCGTCACCGTGACCGACGACGGCATGGGCGGCGCCGACCCGGCCAAGGGCAGCGGCCTGACCGGCATCGAGCGGCGGCTGGCGGCCTTCGACGGCGTGCTCGCCGTGCACAGCCCGCCTGGCGGCCCCACGACGGTGAGCATGGAGCTGCCCAAGGTGCTGCCCACGTCCTGGACGGGCGCGTCGTCCAGGATGCCGCGCTGGAAGACGGCCACGGTCGTGCTCCTCTGGGCCACGGCCTGGTGCCCGACGTTCCCGCAGGGCATCGTGGCCGGGATCTTCAAGATCTTCGGCATCGAGGAGAAGACCTGGTTCCTCGCCCTGCACCTGCCCGAGCCCTGGCAATGGCCGACGATCACCGGCATGATTCTGGTCGGTGTCCTCATGCACGTCATGGCCATCCGCATCCCCGCCTCGCACGACCGCGACAAGTTCATGGCGGAGGCCTCCCCGACGAAACCCTGGTGTTGATGAACCGCGTACTGATCGCCGAAGACCTCTACCTGCTCAGGGACGGCCTGGTCCACCTGCTCCAGGCGCACGGCTTCACGGTCGTGGCGGCCGTGGAGAGCGGCCCCGAGCTGCTGAAGGGCCTGCTGGAGCTGCGTCCCGACGTCTCGATCGTGGACGTGCGGCTGCCGCCAACGCACACCGACGAGGGGCTGCAGGCCTCGCTCGCGGCCAGGAAGCAGATCCCCGGGCTGCCCGTGCTGGTGCTGTCCCAGCACGTCGAGCAGCTCTACGCGCGTGAATTGCTGGCCGACGGCTCGGGCGGGATCGGTTACCTGCTCAAGGACCGGGTCTTCAACGCCGAGCAGTTCGTGGACGCCGTACGCAGGGTGGCCGAGGGCGGCACCGCCATGGACCCCGAGGTGATCGCCAAGCTGCTGGCCAGGAACGCCAGGAACGAGCCGCTGGCCGCGCTCACGCCGCGCGAGCGCGAGGTGCTGGAGGCCATGGCCGAGGGCCGCTCGAACGCCGCCATCTCGCAGCGCCTCTACCTCAGCGAGAGCGCCGTGGCCAAGCACACGGCGTCCATCTTCGCCAAGCTCGGCCTGGCGCCGTCGGACGACGACAACCGGCGCGTGCTGGCCGTGCTCGCCTACCTCAACAGCCGCTGACCTCCCGGCGGGAACCGCTCAGAGTTGTCGGTCGCAGCGGCTATTTTCATAGAGGCACGTGGCGACGAAGAGGTGGTTTCAGGTGAAAATCCGGGTTAACCGCGATGTTCTTGCAGAAGCGGTGGCATGGGCTGCCCGCATCCTGCCCAGCCGCCCCGTGGTGCCTGTCCTGTCCGGGCTGTTGCTGGAGGCGGGTGAGGAGCTCACCCTGTCCGCGTTCGACTACGACGTCTCGGCGCGGGCCGCGATCGACGCCGACGTGGCCGAGGAGGGGCGGGTGCTGATCCCCGGCCGGCTGCTGGCCGAGATCAGCCGCAGCCTGCCCGCCGACGACGTGGAGCTCGTCACCGAGGGCGCGGAGGCGGTGCTGACCTGCGGGAGCGCCGAGTTCGGGCTGATCACGATGCCGGTCGAGGACTTCCCGACCCTGCCGGCCATGCCCGAGAGCATCGGCGCGATCGGCGGCGGCGTGTTCGCCTCCGCGGTCGGCCAGGTGGCGCCGGCGGCGAGCCGCGACGACACGCTGCCGATGCTGACCGGCATCAGGGTCGACATCGAGGGCGACTCGGTGGCGATGGCGGCGACCGACCGCTACCGCATCGCCGCCCGCGACTTCGCCTGGCGCCCGGCCCGCCCCGACGTCGCCGTGTCCGCCATGGTGCCGGCGCGGGTGCTGGTCGAGGTGGCCAAGTCGCTGCGCGGCGGCGAGGTCTCGATCGCCATGGGCGACGGGGTGGCCGGGTTCGAGAGCGTCGGGCGCAGCACGACCGTGCGGCTGCTCGACGAGCAGTTCATCGACTACCGCGCGCGCCTGACCGCCGACTGGTCGATCAGGGCCGACGTGGCGGTGGCGCCGTTCGTCGGGGCGATCAAGCGGGTGGCGCTGGTGGCCGAGCGCAATACCGCGATCCGGCTGTCGTTCAGCCAGGGCCAGGTGCTGATCCAGGCGGGCGGGGGCGACATCGGGCGCGGCGCCGAGGTGGTCCCGTGCGAGCTGCGCGGCGAGGACATCCAGATCGCCTTCCAGTCGCAGTTCCTGCTCGACGGGCTGACGGGCATCGAGAGCGAGCTGGCCCGGATCAACATGGAGTCGCCCACCAGGCCGGCCCTCATCCAGGACGTGCCGGGCGACGCCGAGCCGGCCTTCCGCTACCTGGTCATGTCGCTGCGCCAGACCTGAGGGTCATGACCCCGCCTGGCGCGCGGCGACGAGCCTGAACACCCGCTTGAACTCCGCGTACGCCTCCTCGCCGACCGCCTTGGCGTGCTCCGCCTCCATCTCGGCGAGGATGGCGTCCGACTTGGCCATGTGATCGAGCCCCTTCTCCGTCGGCACGATCAGCTTGGCCCGCCGGTCCGCCGGATCGGGCTGCCGCTCGACGTACCCGAGCGCCACCAGCTCGTCCACCAGCGTGCCGATCACCTGCTTGTGCTGGCCCGACTGCGTGGCCAGGTCCGTGGCCCTGCTGCCCGCCACGTCCAGGTACGCCAGCACGGCCCCGTGCCTGGGCCGCAGGTCCGGATGCCCCTGCTCGCCGAGCTTCGTGAACAGCTCCCGCTGCAGGCTGAAGAGCGTCCTGCTGGACAGGACTCCGAGATCCGGATCCTCCTGCTTGCGTTGGCTCCTGCTCACCGCACACTCCCGATTTAGTCACTGATTTTGACGGTCACTAATTCTTACTATATTGTCGAGGCATGACGACGACGGTGGAACTCACCCGGTTCCGGGTGTCTCCCGAGCGTGCCGGCGACCTGCTCGCGGTACGGCCGGGAATGATCGCTGACTTCCAGGCCGACAGGGCCGGGTTCCTGGGCGCCAAGCTGGTCCGCGTGTCCCCTGACGAGTGGCTGGACATCGTGGAGTGGCGCTCGGGCGCCGACTTCGCCGCATCGCGGGCGAAAGGCGGCAACCTGCCCGGCATCCGGGCCTTCTTCGACCTGATCGACGAGCTTGTCTCCACTGAGGAGGGGACCCTGTCATGACCATCTTGATCACCGGTGCGAGCGGTACCGTTTCGCGCGCGGTCCTGCGCTCCCTCGAAGGCACCGCGGACGTGCGGGTGCTGGTGCGCGACCCGGCCAAGGCGCCGGCGGGCGTGCAGGTCGCGGTCGGCGACCTGGACGAGCCCGCCACGCTCGACGAGGCGTTCCGGGGTGTGAGCACGTTGTGGCTGCTGACCGCCATGGGGCCGCACGCGCCGCACCGCAGCATGAACGCCGTCTGGGCGGCACGGCAGGCGGGGGTGGGCCACGTGGTGCGCATGTCGGCCATCGGCGCCGCGCACGACGCGCCGACCCGCAACGGCCGCCTGCACGCCCTCTCGGACGTGGAGCTCATGGCCTCCGGCCTCGACTGGACCATCGTGCGCCCGGCCTTCTTCATGCAGAACCTTTTCGGCTCGGTCAACGGCGACACCCTGTACGGCGCGCTGGGCGAGGGCCGGATCGGCATGGTCGACGTACGCGACATCGGCGACTTCGCGGCCGAGGTCCTGCGCGCGCCCGCGCGGCACAAGGGCGCCACCTACACTCTCACGGGCCCGGCCAGCATCTCGCTGGGAACGGTCGCGGAGGACCTGTCGCAGGTGTACGGCACGCCGATCGGCTACCAGCCGGTGCCCGTGGAGGCGGGCGTGCAGGCGATGCGGGAGGCTGGGCTGCCCGAGTGGGACGCCAAGGTCACGGGGGAGTACCTGGTCGCGTACTCGCAGGGCTGGGGCGACTTCACGACCCCCGACTTCGAGGAGGTAGTGGGCCGCCCGGCCACGCCGTTCCGCACCTTCGCCCGCGACCACGCGGCGGAGCTGCGGCCCGCGACTCGGTGAGCCTTCGCCCGCGCGCAAGTCGCGGCCTGCGATTCGGTGAGCCGCCGCCTGCGGGGAGTTGCGGCCTACGACTCGGTGAGCGCGATGAGGATGTGCTCCATGCAGGCGTGCCCGGCCCGCTCGGCCGCCGCCGCGTCGCCGGCGGCGATGGCCCGCGCGATCGCGTCGTGCGGGATGTAGCTCTTGTTGAGCGACGTGCCCGCGGCCGTGATGCTGGCCCTCAGCGCCGCCGAGAAGTCCTCGTACAGGTCGATGAGCACGAGGTTGTGGGTGGCGTGCGCGACGGCCATGTGGAAGGCCAGGTCGGCCTCGACGAAGAAGTCGGGGTCGTCCAGGTCCCAGGCCCGCTCGCGCTCGGCCAGCGCGGCCTCGATGCGCCGGATGTCCTCCTCGGTGCGCCTGGTGGCGGCCAGGCGGGCCGACTCGACCTCCAGCGCGCGACGTACCTCGAGGATCTCGAGCTGCTCGGCCTGGCGCAGCCGCCGCAGCATCGCGCCGGACAGCTCGCTGGTCGCGCGGACGTAAGTGCCGTCCCCCTGACGGCACTCGAGCAGCCCGGCGTGCGTGAGCGCGCGTACGGCCTCACGAACGGTGTTGCGACCCACTCCGAGCTGCTCCGCGAGCACGGTCTCGGTCGGGATCTTGCCGTTCATCGGCCACGACCCTGATGTGATCTGCTCCTTGAGCTGATCGATCACCTGGTCGACGAGCGAAGCCCGCTGCGCCGTACGCAGACTCACAGTCCGCCTCCTCCGGGGAAACCAGTCATCCTATGAGTCAATGACTGGTAGACCCTAATTATTCCAGACTCAAAACGCCAAATCTGGAGCTCCCGGAGGTTCAGCGGGACACTGTGGCGTCTACCGTCACCCCTGCCATGGCGGAGCGGACTCCGGCAGCTTCGAGGGCTTTACGATATGCCGCCGTCTGCTGTGCTGTGGCCGTCGCCCTGCCGTACAGATCGCCCAGCTCACGCCAGCAACGGGCGGCCTGGCGGTCGGAGCCGAACACCGGGCGGTCGAGCGTGGCCAGCAGCTCGTGCGCCTGCCGCAGGTGCGCGGAGGCGTCGCCGTCACCGTCGAGCGCGATGGACGCCAGCACGAGGTGGGCCTCGGCAGGCGTGGTGCCCGAGTGGTCGTGCGAGAGCCCCAGCGCCGTGACGGCCAGCTCGCCCGCCGCGACCGGGTCGCCGGCCCGCAGCTTGACCCGCGCGTGCACGATCAGGCTCTCACCATACTCGCGCGGAGTGCCCGGGAACTTCGCGAACGCCCTGACCGCGCTCGCGATGAACCGCTCCGCCTCCTCGATCGGTGCCGTGGGGATCCTGGACCAGTGCATGGCGGTCCTGGCCAGCTGCAGCGCGAGCCGGGACTGGCGGCCCGCCCCGATCGCGTCGTCGGCCAGGCGCACGGCCAGCGCCGAGTCCTCGCCCGCCGCCGCGGCGGCACTGGCGTGCCACAGGGCCTGGATCTCTCCGGAACGGTCCACAACTTCAGGTACGCCTGACAGGTCCAGCACCTGCCTGACGTACATCAGCTCGGGGGAGTCGCTCTCGCTCTCGCTGCGCGCCTCGATCAGGGCGGCGGCCAGGTCGGTGGCGAGCTCGCCGCGCGTGATGGACAGCCGCTCGGCCTGGGCCAGCGCGGCGGCGGCCAGGTCACGGGCCCGCAGCCGGTCGCCCGCCCGCTGGTAGCAGCGGCTCAGCGCGATCGTGAGCGGCAGGTCGGCCAGCCGCTCGGGGTGAGCCGCGGCCTCTCTCCTGAGGCGCTCGAACGCCTCGACGGCCTGACCCAGCCTGCCCTGGGCCTCCAGCGCACGCGCCCTGCCGAACCGCGCCTGCGCGGTCAGCATGGCGTTCTCCTCGTCGGCGGCCTTCACGATCTCCGTGAACCGGTCGGCGGCGATGGACGGGTCTCCGTGCTGCAGCTCGAGCTCGGCGTGACGCAGGCCGAGCTCGGTGTCGATGCGCTGCCGAGGCTCGATCCCGTGAAGGAGGAACTCGGTCGTGCACCCCAGGCGCTCGGCGAGGAGCCGGGCCACCACAGGAGTCGGCGTGCGCTTACCCGACTCAATGAGCGAGACATAACTGTCAGACAGGTCGGGTCCGGCCAGCTGGGCCTGAGACATCCGCCTGTTCAGCCGCAATCCTCGGACGCGGTCACCGATGGTTCCCTGACTCGGCATCTCATCTCTCAGGGCGGGGAAGGGTCAACAACACGCAATGATTGCATGAAGTAGCCGAATCTGGTATCCCCGCGTGAAGAATTTGCCACGTCGAGATTAATCGTCGCTGTCGTCCTTGCTGGGAAAAAGCATCTGACAGACCTCGAGGTACAGGGTTTCCGGATACGGAATGTACTCGACCGTTGACAGAGCCTGATCCTGACCGGCCGACTCGAGGATGAACTCACCGTAACCGAGCATGCGCCCGAGCAGAGATCTTTGGAAGCTCATGTCGGTGACCTTGCCCAGGGGCATCATCGCGACCTTCCGCGTGATGAGGCCCGTGGTCAGCAGCATTCGCTTGGAAGTGACCACAAAGTAATCGACCGACCACTCCGCGACTTTCCATACGAAACGGATCAGTAGCAGGAGCCAGAGCCACCAGACGACGACGAGCGCCGTGCCGCCCGCCTCACCGCCGCCGAAGAACCTGCTGAGCAACGCGGCGATGATGAGGCCGCCGAGCACCTCGCCGACCGGGCGCAGCAGGATGGCAGGATGCCGCCGCACCATGATGACCTGTTGTTCGTGGGGGAGGAGGTAGCGGTTGACCGACGATGGAGCTGAGTCCCCGTGGGTCACAAGTCTCATGAGAGGCTGTTCACAAATTGGGCCAGCGAGTCGGCCGCGTTGAACACCGTGTCGAACGCTCCTCTCACCGCGTCCGCGGCGTCAGCTGGTCGCGCGAACAGGTAGTACGCAACAAATGCGATACCACCGTATGTGAGGACCTTTTTGACCTGCACCGTCGCCTCCGTGCCACTAACCCACTCCACCCGCCAACTACATTACCCACCCGAGTGCCCGGGTAAAGGTGACTTGGCGGGTTAGTTTCGATCTTGCTTAGCCGCGCTCGCTGGCCACCAGAGCCAGGACGTGAAGGTGCTTGCGCGCGATGCGCTCGACCAGGCTCGGATGGGCGTAGCCGGTGACCTCCAGCGCGCCGTAGTGCGCCGCCTCCACGCAGCGCGTTACGGTGGTCGCGGAGTGGACGCCGGCGAACTCGTCGCACAGCACCGTCTCCACGTCCGCGTACGGAGTCGGATCCGTCTCGGTGTGATCGGTCATCTGCTCCCCCACGCGCATGCGGAAGTTGCCTTCCTGTCTCTTCGTACCCACTCAACCACAGTATGTAACGAAGCGATGACGCCGCGTGACGGGAAAGAGGCTTTCCGGCGGTCAGACCACGCCGTAGAGGCGGTCACCCGCGTCGCCGAGGCCCGGCACGATGTAGCCGTTCTCGTTGAGCCGCTCGTCGAGAGCCGCGGTGACCACGCGGATCGGCTTGCCGGAGTTGGCGAACACCTTGTCCATGTGCGCCAGCCCCTCGGGCGCGGCCAGCAGGCACAGGGCCGTGACGTCCACGGCGCCGCGGTCGAACAGGAACTGCACCGCCGCCGCCAGCGTGCCGCCGGTGGCCAGCATCGGGTCGACCACGTAGCACTGCCGCCCGGACAGGTCGTCAGGCAGCCGCGTGGCGTACGTCTCGGCCTGCAGCGTGGACTCGTTGCGGATCATGCCGAGGAAGCCGACCTCGGCCGTGGGCAGCAGCCTGGTCATGCCGTCGAGCATGCCGAGCCCCGCGCGCAGGATGGGCACCACCAGCGGGTACGGCTTGGCCAGGCGCACCCCGCTGGCCGGCGAGACCGGTGTCTCGACGGTGACCTCGGTGACCCGCACGTCGCGCGTGGCCTCGTACGCGAGCAGCGTCACCAGCTCGTCCGCGAGCCTGCGGAAGGTCGGCGAGTCGGTGCGGACATCGCGCAGCGTGGTGAGCTTGTGCGCCACGAGCGGATGATCGACGACGAGGGTCTCCATGGGTCACCACGCTATCTCCTGACACACCGTGCTGAGGACCCCCTCACCTGCGACCTTGGAACGTTACACACAGTCGCGGCCACCTCACATCTTTGGTTTTGATCACAATTTGGCCCGAGAGGCACACGCCTGGTGGCCGGTTCTGGAACGATTGGGTCCTGGTGATATCTGTCGTGTCAGAGGTCGGGTGGGGATGGCGATGACAGACGAAGACGCTCTCGACTTCGCCATCGTGGTCTATCGAGAAGACGAATGCTGGCAGGCCGAGCTCCTGCCGGTCACGTTGACGTCCGACCTGCAGGGGCTGATCCATGCCCTGAAGCAGCAGCCCAGCGAGAGCGGCACGATCGGCCTGGTCGCCGTCGGCGACGAGTTCTTCGTGGCGCTGAGGGTCCTGGGCGACCGCGTGGACGTGTTCCTGTCCGACATCGCCGCCTCGTGGGACTTCCCGCTGGCGCGCCAGGTGCTCGAATACCTTGACGTCCCCGTACCGGACGAGGAGGAGCTCGACGAGATCCTCCAGGACGAGGAGACCGTGCTCCCCGCCGGAGATCTGTCGATCTTCGCCGATCTCGGGTTGGACGAGATGGAGCTGGGCATCCTCTCCGGCGACATTGATCTGCTGCCCGAAGATGTGCTGTCCAGCATCGCCGCGCGGCTCGGGTTCTCCGAGCCGTTCGAGCGTGCCATCGAATCGGTCTTCGGCTGACCCCCCTGGAGCGCGGACATGGCGTCCAACACCTTTTCTGCGGCCTTTGTCAGGACCTCCGACGGCTGGAGCGGGGCCGAGGTCGATCTCGGGGACGCCGAGATCGTCGACGACCTCGGTGACGCGGTCACGGAGGCGCTGGGCCTCACCGGCGACGAGCTGGCCCTGCTCTGTGTCGAAGTAGAGGACGAATGGTTCGCCATCGCCCGGTACCGGGGCGAGGAGGAGCCGAGGGTGTTCCTCTCCGACGTGCACGCCATCCTGGCCGACAGCCTGGGTGAGCTGTTCGCCGAGTTCGCCGGCGTGGCGCCCGACAAGGACGGCAACGGGCTCGGCGTGCGGCCGGCGGGCGATTTCGAGCTGCTCAGCGATCTGGGGGTCAGCTCGGAGGAGCTGCTGGAGCTGAGCATGGAGGAGGGCATGCTGCCCGCCGACATCCTGTCGGTGATCGCGGAGCGGCTGTCCTTCGCCGACGAACTCGACCGCCTGCGGTGACCCACCGACGCGGCTCGCGCTCCCCGGTGCGGCGCGGCTCGCGCGCGGCGGTGTGGTGCGGGTCGCATGTCGCGGTGTTGTGCGGTTCCTGCGCGGCGGTGCGGCGTGGTTCGCGGGGTGCTGTGTGGGGCGGCTTGCGGGGCGCGGGGCGGCGAGGGGCGGCGTGACGTACGAGGAGGCCATGCGCCTGGCTCTGGCGGAGGCCGTCGCGGCCGCCGGCCGGGGGGAGATCCCTGTGGGTGCGGTCGTGCTCGACCCGGGCGGCGAGGTGTTGTCCGCGGCGGGCAACGACCGCGAGTCCGCCGCCGACCCGACCGCCCACGCCGAGGTCCTCGCCCTGCGCCGCGCCGCCGCGCTGCGCGCCGAGTGGCGGCTGAGCGGCTGCACGCTCGTGGTGACGCTGGAGCCCTGCACGATGTGCGCGGGCGCCGCCGTGCTGTCCAGGGTGGACCGCATCGTGTACGGCGCCACGGACGAGAAGGGCGGGGCCGTGGGGTCGCTCTGGGACGTCGTACGCGACCGGAGGCTCAACCATCGGCCCGAGGTCGTCATGGGGGTGATGGCCGAGGAGTGCGGTGCCGTACTAACTCGGTTCTTCGCCACTCGCAGAATCCGGTAAGCTCGTCCGCGGTGGTGTCGCCTAGTGGCCGAGGGCGCACGCCTCGAAAGCGTGTGATGGGGCAACTCATCCGTGGGTTCAAATCCCACCACCACCGCCACAGGAGGGGCTTCCGACCAGCAGGTCGGGAGCCCCTTCAGTCATGTACGGGCCACCCGGGGAGCCGCGCGGGCCGGGGAACGGTAACGGTCGTCGTTTCGCATTTCCCCGGAAAATGATGTTGGAAAGTCCCGCCGCCGGCCGCGATCGGCCCGCGACGCAAGAAGCCGGGACCGTCCCGAGGCGCAACAAGTCGGGCCCGTCCCGAGGCGCAACAACCGAGGCACAACAAAAAGGAGCCGCGAATCGCGGCTCCTTTTCCTTTCTCAGTTGGGCAGTTCGAGGACCCTGGCGTGCAGGATCGATCGTTGGTGCAGCGCCGCACGCAGCGCGCGGTGCAGGCCGTCCTCCAGATAGAGCTCGCCCTGCCACTGCACCACGTGCGGGAAAAGGTCCCCGTAGAACGTGGAGTCGGCGGCGAGCAGCGAGTGCAGGTCCAGCATGGCCTTCGTGGTGATCAAAGAGTCGAGCCGGACCTGCCGGGGAGGGATCTGGGCCCACTCGCGGTTCGTCAGACCGTGGTCGGGATAAGGGCGTCCGTCGCCGACTAGCTTGAAGATCACCCCACTGATTTTAGGAGAGATTCCGATTCCTCGCGCTATCCGCCCGTGTCAGGGCAAGCCCGCGGAGATCACAGTCGGTGGGGGCGCCCTTTTCGTATCCGCGCTGGAAGGCCGAGACGCGTTGCGCGGAGCTGCCGTGGCTGAACGATTCAGGATCGATTCTGCCGGTGGTGCGTTGCTGGATTCTGTCGTCGCCCACGGCCGCGGCGGCGTCGAGCGCTTCGGAGATTTCCGCCGGGGTGAAGGGCCGCTCGTAGAAGCCGGTGTCGACGGCGTTGCGGGCCCAGACGCCGGCGTAGCAGTCGGCCTGGAGCTCGATGGGGACGGAGCTGCCCGTGTCGAGGGCGCCGAGGAGGTTCTGGACGTGATGGCCGTACTCGTGGGCGATCACGTACGCCTGGGCGAAGGGGCCGCCCTTGGCGCCGAACCGGCTGTGGAGCTGGTCGAAGAAGCTCAGGTCGAGGTACACGCGCTGGTCGGCCGGGCAGTAGAAGGGGCCGGTGGAGGAGCTGGCCGAGCCGCAGGCGGTACGTAACCCGCCGGAGTACAGCACGGTCTTCGACAGGCGATATTCGGAAATTTCCTGCTTCCAGTAGTCCTGGATGCTGTTGACCACGCCCACCACCCGGCACTTCTCCGACTGGTCGGCGTCCTTGCCCGTCTGGCACTGCTCGGACAGGTTGGCCGGAGGCCGCCGCTGCGCGGGCTCGCCGCCGCCGCCCACGTTGTTCAGCACGAACACCAGCACGAGCACGATCAGGCTGACGATCCCGCCCCCGCCGACGACCATGCCTCCGGGGAACCCGGAGAAGCCACCGCCGCCACCGCTCCCGCCGCGGTCCTCCACCTGCGAGGGGTCCAGGTCGGCCTGATCACGGAAATCCATGGTGACGTCCTTCCCGCCGTTGCGCCTGGCAGGACGACTGCCCAGAGAGACGCCCGCCTACCGTGGCCGCTAGATGCCGCCGGAGAAGGTGTCGCACTGCTCGGGATCGCCGCTCTGGTAGCCGGTGCTGAACCACTTCTCCCGCTGCTGCGAGGTGCCGTGCGTGAACGCGTCGGGCGTCACCCTGCCCTGCGTGCGCCGCTGGATGCTGTCGTCGCCGACCGCCGCGGCCGCGCTGAGCGCCTGGTCGATGTCGCTCCGGGAGAACGGCTCCTGGTAGAAGCCCGTCTTGACGGCGTTCTGGGCCCAGACGCCGGCGTAGCAGTCGGCCTGCAGTTCGAGGCGTACGGAGGGGCTGTCGGCGCCTGGCCGGTTACCGCGGCCGACCCTGTTCATGGTGCCGAGGAGGTTCTGGACGTGGTGGCCGTACTCGTGGGCGATCACGTACGCCTGCGCGAACGGACCGCCCTCGGCCCCGAAGTCGCGCTGGAGCGTGTCGAAGAACGTCAGGTCGAGGTAGACCTTGCGATCGGCCGGGCAGTAGAACGGCCCCACGGCGGAGTCCGCCGCGCCGCAGCCTGTGTCGACCGCCTGCGAGAACAGCACGGTCTTGGCGGGCGTGTACTGCTTGCGCCCGCGCTCCTGGAACGCCTGGCGCCAGTAGGACTGGATGCTGTTCACCGTGCCGACGACCCGGCAGTCCTCCGACTGGTCGGCGTCGGCGCCCGTCTTGCAGCGCTCGGCCAGGTTGCCGCTGGGGGAGGCCGCCGGAGGAGGGCCGGGCTGCTGCCCGCCGCCCTGCTGGCCGCCCTCGTCGCCCGTGAAAGGGGAGGGCACGATCCCGAACAGGAACATCGCTCCCAGCGCCAGGAGCAGCAGCAGGCAGCCGCCGCCCCGGCCGCCGATGGGCAGCATGCAGCCGCCCGGCATCCCGCCGAACCCGCCGCCACCGCCCCGGCCTGGCCGCGGGCCCGAGGCGCGTACGTCCTCGACCTGGGACGGATCGAGTGGCTTGTCATCGTCGAACTGCATCGCGCGCTCCCCCCGACGCAGTTCTCCCCCGTAGCGATTCGATTACGCACGGCCACCAAATCACGATGATATTTCGGGATACGCCGGATAATCTGGCCACCATGACTGCGGGTTTGCTGGGGATTGCCCTGATTTCGCTGGGCATGGTGCTCACACCAGGCCCGAACATGATCTACCTGGTCTCCCGCTCGCTCACCCAGGGGCGCCGCTCGGGGCTGATCTCGCTCGCGGGCGTCTTCCTCGGTTTCAGCACCTACCTGGCCGCCACGTGCCTCGGACTGACGGCGGTCTTCGCGTACGTACCGGCCGCGTACACCGCACTCAAGCTGGCCGGCGCCGCGTACCTGCTCTGGCTGGCCTGGAACGCGGTCAGGCCGGGCGGCGCGTCCGCCTTCGAGCCCCGCGCCCTCCCGGCGGAGCGTCCGGCCAAGCTGTTCTCGATGGGGCTGCTGACCTGCCTGCTGAACCCCAAGATCGCCATCCTCTACCTGTCGCTGCTCCCGCAGTTCATCGACCCGGCGATGGGACACGTGCTGCTGCAGAGCCTCGCGCTCGGCTCGGTGCAGATCTTCGTCGGCACCCTGGTCAACGGCCTGATCGTGATCTCCGCGGGCGCGCTGGCCGCGTTCCTGGCCCGCCGCCCCGTCTGGCTGCGCGTCCAGCGCTACGTCACGGGCACGGTGCTCGGCGCCTTCGCCGTCAGTATGGCGACCGACCGTTCCAAGGCTCTCGTGAGCGCCTGAGTGCCCCGTCCGAGCCGTGACCGGGAGGTCGAAGGCCCGGCCGGGGGATGGTCCCTGATCCGGTCGGTGACGGGATCAGGACTGAGGGGGGCCGTCGGAGATGTCGCCGTAGGGGGTGGGGTTGTCGATGTCGATGACGGGTCCGGCGGCGGACGCGGACGTGGCGGTCGCGGCGCCCAGACCGAGCGCGAAAATACCGGCTGCGGCCACGACGGCGAGCTTTTGAAGCAGTTTGGCGTGTGTCACGAAACCTCCCGTGCGATACGCGATGCGGGAGGTGATCGTATGGGACGCAGAGATCGCGACACAAACCTCCATTCGCGGCGCACCGCTTCACGGCGGGCCGCCGCCAAGGGCCTGTGCCGCTCATCCGCCTTGAGCGCCTTCCCCCGCCGGGTCCTTCCTCCTCCCCGAAGCAGGAGCCTGGCGATCCATTTGCAAGGCGCCTGTAAGCCTGCACGTCTATGTATGGACATATACGAAACGGCGCTGGACTTCCTCGCGGAGACGGCGTGCCATCCGCCATCGCTGTTCACCCACTTCGTCGAAGGAGGGCAGCGCTCCTAGTGACGCTGGAGATCAGGTTTCTCGGCCCGTGGCAGGTGCTGGCAAGTGACGAACCGGTCCGATTCGCCGGGCAACGACGAATCGGCGTGCTGGCCAGACTGGCGCTGGACACCGGGCGGACCGTACGCACCACGCGGCTAGTCAACGACATCTGGGGGGACAACTCCGCGGCGACCGCGGCCAAACAGCTCCACATCGTGATCTCCAAACTGCGCGAAGTCCTCGGACCCTTCGCCACCGGCGAGATCATCGAGACCATGCCCGGCGGCTACCGGCTCGCGCTCGAACCCGACCGCATCGACGCGCACCGGTTCATCCGCCTGGCCAAACGCGCCCGCGCCGCCCAGGCGCAGGGAGCCGGGGACACCGCGGACCCCCTGTTCCGCTCCGCCCTGCAGTTGTGGCGGGGCGAACCACTGGCCGAACTGACCGCCCCCTGGGCCCGCATCGAAGCCGCCCGCCTGGAAGAAGAGCACCGCACCGTCCTGGAAGACCACGCCGATCTCCGCCTCGCCGCCGGCGACCACCACGCGCTGGCCATCGACCTGGCCGCACACGTACGGGCCCATCCCCTGCGCGAACGCCCGGCCGCCCAGCTCATGCTCGCCCTGCACCGCGCCGGCCGACCCTCCGAGGCGCTGGCCGTCTACCAGGACACCCGCCGGGTCATGGCCTCCGAGCTCGGCATCGAACCCGGTGCCGAGCTCCGCCGCCTGCACCAGGCCGTCCTGGTCAAGGACCCCGTCCTCGACCTGACCACCCCCGCCCAGCAGGTCACGGTCAGCGAGCCGTACACCCCGGCCGAACTGCCCGACGACACCCACGCCTTCACAGCGCGCGCCACCGAGATCGACCGCCTGCGCACCGCGCTCGGCGCCGCCGGCGGACCCGCGCGCGGGCCTGCCATCACCGTGATCGACGGACCCGGCGGCATCGGCAAGTCCGCCCTGACCGTCCACGTCGCCCACGCCGTGGCCGCCCGCTTCACCGACGGTGTCATCTACCTCAACCTGCACGGCTCCACCCCGGGGCTCGACCCCCTGACACCGGCCCAGGCCCTGCGCCACCTGCTGCGCTCCCTCGGCCTGGACGGCACCGCCATCCCCGCCGACCCCGGCGAGGCCGCCGCCCGCTACCGCTCCCTGACCGCGGCCGGCGACCTCCTGGTCATCCTGGACAACGCCCGCGACGTCCGCCAGGTCCGCCCGCTCATCCCCGCCGGCCCCGGCTGCCGGGTCCTGATCACCAGCCGCAACCTGCTGCCCACTCTGGACAACGCCGACCACCTCCACCTGGGCGCCATGGACGCCGCCGACGCGGCCGCGCTGCTGGCCCGCCTGGCCGGGCCCGACCGGGTGCACGCCGAACCGCAGGCGGCCGAGCGGATCGTCGACCTGTGCGGCGGCTTCCCCCTCGCGCTGCGGATCGTCGGCGCCCGCCTGGCCGCCCGTCCGGACTGGAGCCTGTCGGACCTGGAAGCGCGGCTGGCCGACGCCACCCGCCGCCTGGACATGCTGGAGTACGCCGACCTGGCCGTCCGCGCCAGCGTCGCGGTCAGCCACCACCACCTCCACGAGGAACCGACCGGCCACGACGCCGCCCACCTGCTGCCTCTGCTCGGCCTGCTCGGCCTGCCCACCCACACCCCCGCCGCCACCGCCGCCCTGACCGGCTGGCCGCACCACCGCGCCGAAGCCGCGCTGGAACGCCTGCAGGACGCCCGCCTCCTCGAATCCGCCGGACCGGACCGCTACCGGTTCCACGACCTGCTCGGCCTCTACGCCCGCGAACGCGCGCAGCAGGACCTTCAGGAGGAGGAGCGCACCGCCGCCGTACGGCGCACGCTCCACCACTACCTGAGCACCCTCTGGATGGCGAGCACCATGCTCAGCGACACCGCACTGCGAAGCCCGATCGAACTACCCGACAACATCTTCAAGGACCCGGCGCAGGCAGAACGATGGATCCACGGCGAGCGGGACAACCTGCTCGCCGTCACCCGGCAGGCGCTGGCCGGCCCCGACCCGGCGACCGCCATCGGCCTGGCCATCGGACTCCACTGGCCCTTCTGCTACCAGGGCTGGCACGCGCAACTGGCCGACATCCACACCCAGGCCATCGAGGTGGCCGACCGTGCCGGGGCATGGGAGGAGAAGGCCCAGCTCCGGAGCTTCCTCGGCTGGGTCTACCGGGACCTGGACCGCTACGACGCCGCGATCGCCGAGCTGGTGACGGCCCTCGGCGACTGGGATCGCGCCGGCCTGCCCCAGCGGAAGGTCGGCGCGCTCAACAACCTCGGCATCGTCCACACGATCGTGGGCCGCCTCGACGAGGCACTCGGCTACCTGGAGTCCGCGCTGGAGCTCACCGACAACGTCGGCCGCCCCGGGGCCGCGGCCACGATCCGCAACAACCGGGTGCACGTCTACTACCGTCAGGGGCGCTTCGACGAGGCGATCGCGGAAGCCCGCCGGCTGGTGGAGCTGGTGCCGCAGGGGGGTCCGCTCGCCGAAGCCGGCATCGCCCACGGCTCGCTGGGCGACGTCTACCGTTATGCCGGCCGGCCACAGGAGGCGATGGAGAGCTACACGACGGCCGTGCGGCTGCTCCACGAGTCGGGCAACCGCCTGAAGGAGGCCGTGTCACGCTGGTGCCTCGGCACCACGCTGCACGATCTCGGACGGCACAGCGAAGCGCGGCAACAGTGGGAGCAGTCCGTCCGCCTGCTGCGCGACGCCCGCCTCCTCACGCCACGGGAGGCCACCGACATCCTGGCCCAGGCCGTACCGGAGACACCCCAGCCCATCAGGAACATGCTGTGACCGGCGCGGCACCATGGTGGGCCCAACTGAGACCCAAAGCAGAAGGGGTCATGCCGCTGATCACGGCATGACCCCTCTGAGCTGGCGGAGGATAGGGGATTTGAACCCCTGATAGGTTGCCCTATACACGCTTTCCAAGTCTGTGGACCTTCGTTCACGGCCGGTCATCAGGGTCTCTAGCTGGGCCCATGCTCACGCACCGACGTGGGTGAACGTCCCCGGACGCGGGCGAACTGAGACCCTAAATGAGACCCGCTGGAGGCGGAAGGGCTGTAACACTTGGGGGGCGCCGCCTCCTCAGTGTTACAGCCGTTTGTCGCGCGGAACGCGCTCAGAATGACGTGCGAAGCACCGTTTGATCTTTGCTCTTCAGGGACAGCAGAGACACCTCCGGCTCTGGTTGTCCCTCCTAGGCCACTCACGTTTGTGCTGGTCAGAGCTGTCTCAGGGACGCCGGGGACAGCAGGGACACCTTCTCTGTCCACGTTGTTGACCCCCAGCCAGGGGGCGCATGGGCTTGCGGTGGGGCCCTGGCCGGGGGCGTTCAAGGGGCGGGATCGAGTGTCGAGGCGGCCCGCCATAGCGCGTTGACGAACTCCCGCCGGGTGTCGTCTGGCAATACACCGAGGATTGCGGCCAGCTCGGCGGCAAGTGCCGGGTCAATGTCGCGGACGTGGATACGGACACCATCCTCGAAGCGGGCGATGCGCACCACCGGAGGGTTCGGCGGCATGTGTCCGGCGAAGACTTCAATCGTGGCCTGGCCGACATGCCAGATGCCGAGTTGGGCTGCGTGCCCCGGCTGGTCATTCCGGCGGTGGGTGGACTGGCACCAGGCCACAGCACACCCAACCAGACCATCTACTGTCACGGCTGCGCCTCCTGCTGTTCGGCCAGTACCAGCGGCTCGTCACGGAGATCATGGAGCATCAGCCACGGCTGCTTGCCGAGCGCGTACCGAAGCCATTCGCTGCCCTTGTCGAGCAGCACATTGACCTCGTGGCACACCTTCACCGCTGGTACGGGGAGCGAGTCACCGGGTCCGGGCTCGTACAGGTCCACGGTGGCCGCGTACGGGCTGGTTCCTGCCACGCTTGCGACGCGGGAGCGTTCGGCCAGACGCGGGCAGGTGGCCAGCGACTCGGGGATGCAGGCTCCGCATGTGGGTGGCAGGTTGGTGATGGAGGTGCCGTCCGGTGCGATGTCGGGATCGTTGACGAACAGCCACCAGTAGCGGCCGTCAGGGCGCTGGCATGAGCGGCTGCACACCATGCACAGGTGCTCCCGCATCATGACGCGGGTGCGTGGCGTGTTGATCGCCTTCCAACGGAACTTGCCCGCCCGGTCCAGCCCGTGTCGCACCCACAGCAGCCCGTGATCCCAGTCATCGTCTGTCGGGTCGGAGTAGGACAGGCGGATGTCCTCGACGATCGGGTCCCAATCGAAGAACAGCGGCAAGTCGAGCAGTTCGCCCGTCCACAGGTTCTGGTCGGGGATACGCAATCCGTTCCGAGTGCGATTCACACCAGGTCCCGGCTCGGATCGTTCAGTGCGGCGGCACGACCCGAGGTTGCGGCAGGGTCGTGGTCGTGCCGCCGCAGCCGCGCTGTCCCGGAGCGCGGCAACGACGCGATGGTGGACGTCTGGGAAGAGACGTCACCACCGCGCCAGTCCATGTGGTTCTTGTCGTTCCAGGCCGACAAGGCGGAGGAGTTGTCCTGCACGGGTTCCATCACAGTCGGGCGTGGTACGACTGCGGGAGAGGACACTGGAGGCGCACCCGGATACGCGCCCGTGTCCGCCTACCCCCGGAGGTGCATTCCGATGAGCAAGGCTCGCGCCTGGGCCAGGCGACTACGCACCGAGCGGTCCAGGCGAGGCTGGTCTCAGCGTGACCTCGCCCTGCAACTGTCCGCCGTCGCTGACAGGAAGCTCCCTGAGCCAGAGAGCATCGTGCGCCGGATCCGGGACCACGAATGCGGCAAGCACCGACCGGACGACGAGTACGCGGAGCTGTACTGCCGCCTGTACGGGTTGAGTGAGTCCGCGCTCTTCGACGAGGAAGAAGGAGCGGCCGACCTGGGCGACGAGATCGACGCGATCGAGCTTGCCCGCCGGGCGGCGGCCAGTGACGTCAGCAGGGAGACGCTGGAACGGCTTGAGCTTGCCGTAGACGACCTGGCATCCGATTACCCTCGCACACCCCCGGCACAGCTCCTTGGCCGCGTACGGCGGCATCTGGAGTACGTGACGCGGCTCTTCGACGGCAGGAAGACTCTCGCTGAGCACCGCCGCCTCCTCGTGGCAGGCGGCTGGCTGTCGCTCCTTGCGGCCACCTGCCACATCGACCTGCGGCAGTACCCGGCCGCTGCCGCGCGCCTACGGACGGCCGGGCAGTTGGCCGGCCACGCCGGGCACGATGAGATCAGGGCATGGTGCCTGGAGACCGAGGCGTGGCAAGCCCTCACTGAGGGCGACTACCAGCACGCCATGATCCTGGCTCAAGGAGCGCAGAACGTCGCACCACGCACCAGCTCCGCATTCATTCAGGCCACTGGGCAGGAGGGCCGGGCTTGGGCACGGATGGGGAAGAGCACCGAAACCCGGGCCGCACTGCATCGGATACACCGGATGGTGTCGCCGATGCCCATGCCGGACCGGCCCGAACATCACTTCCGGTATGACCCGGCCAAGAGCGATGCCTACACCGCGACCACGCTTTCGTGGCTGGGTGACCCGGCCGCCGTGAACTACGCGCGTCAGGTACTCGCACGACTGGAATCCGCCGTAGACGGGGGACCACGCCCGCGTCGAGCAGCGTCGGCACGTCTCGATCTGGCTCTTGCCCTGCTCGCCATCGACGAGCCAGGAGAGGCCGGATACATCGCGCGCCAGGCCCTCATGAGTGGACTCTTGGTGCCCTCGAACTACTGGCGCGCCAAAGAGGTCATCGCCGGAGTCGAAGAGCACGGTCTGACGGAAGCCGTCGAGCTTCGTGAGGTCTACCGCGAGCTGTACGGGTCACCGTCGGACCCGCAGCGTCCCCAGATCAACTCTTGAGGGGTCTGGCTTACCTGAGCGTCCTCATTCCCTGCGACAGTAGGGGTTTCATCGCTCGCAGTACACACATCTACTCGTTCACGCTAGAGAGTGACACCAGGACGTAGGTCGCCCACTTCTTCGGATCAGCTTGCAGTGCCTTGGCGGCCGTTGGCTCCAGTTGCGCACCGAACGATTCCAGGTCCTCCACAGGGCCAAGCCTCGTGGTCGTCCCCTTCCAGCGGCTCGACTCCATCTGGACCACCACGTCACCAGAGCTGACCTCGTTCCACCCGAGCCGCTTCAGTTGATCGCGCGCGAGGTCGAGTGCTTCGGGGAAGTCGGCGGCCCGCATATCGACCACCAGGATCTCAACGACTTGTACAGTCCGCTCGTATATCGGGTCCGTGAAGGTCTGCGTAACGACGTGGCCCGCGCTTCGCACTTCCGCGAGCGCGCCAGGATCAACCTTGATCACCGTCTCGGGCATCCATGCCGCATCGCAACCTGAAACGGCGACTAACAGGCACAGTGCGGCCAATAAGCGCTTAACCATGGAAGTATCCTTATCTGCTTCTTCGTGTCACGGGCGCAGTCTCAAAGATGACTCAGCGCGTATCCGCAGCGTGTCGGTCCGCACACGGCGTCAGGCATGGGCGAGTGCGTCCGCGAGTTCTTCCATGCTTGTCACGATGAGATCGGCCCCTGTCTCGTCAAGCCGTCTGGCTTTTCCTGGCTTGTTGGCGTAGCCGACAGCGATCACCCCAGCAAGCTTGGACGCCTCAACGTCTGTTGCCGAATCTCCGACCAGCAGGGCGGACGAGGGTTCCGCACCGATGTGAGTAAGCGCCTGAACGAGCAGGTGAGGATTCGGCTTCATGAGTGAGGGGTCCGCTTCCGCACGCGCGGCGATGTGCTCCACCAGACTGCTGAGCCCTTGCCGATCCAGGAAGGCCGCCACTGCGGCCACGGAGTTGTTGCTCACTATGGCGACAGGCACTTCTTTGTCGCGTGCCCGTTCCAGCAGGTCAGTCGCACCAGGGGTAGATCTCGCCGTCCCGGCCGCCTTCACTTCCAGCTCGGTGAGTGTCCGAAGTGCAAGCCGGTTCAGATCGCCGCTCAGAGAGGCGCTGAGCCGGAACACCTCTAGAGGGTCGTTCGTGGTGTGCGCCTCCGGCGGGAGCTGCGCGCCTGCCTCTTCCAGGACGGCGCGGAGACTGTCCGCCACAGTTGGTGCCGGCAGTCCAGCGAAGATGTCGCAGATCGGCCCGTCGAAGTCGAGCAGAAGGCACCGTGTCTCGCTCATGACGGCTCGGACGGCTTCCGCTCCCGACCGCGCCATCAGGACACCTCGCGAGCGACGGAGTTCCACACCGCGTCGAACCACGCGGACGACTGCTGCACGTACTGACACGACGTCGAATCGGGACCGTCGCTCAGTGCGAAGTGGAACAGCTCGGTGTCCTTGCCCATCAGGTCGAACATCGTGACCGGCTCGCCGCCCAGCGCCACGGTGTGCTCCGCCACGGCGTAGTAGCCGAAGAATGCCTCTTCGCCGTTGATCACGTACATCTTGAAGCGTGGCGGCTCGCCGCTGATCCGGACCTCGGCGGATGCGTGCGTCACCAGGCCGAGATCCCTCAGCTCATGCACCGAGTCCACGATGGCCTGAGCGTGCCGGGAGATGATCTTTTCAGCACGCTGCCTGAACAGCGGCTCATCCTGCCCGTTGTCCACCCGGCAGGGGAGAGACCAGGGGCGGTTGGTGTCTGGCAGCAGGAGCCGGATGGAGATGCGCTCCGGAGTCAGCCGACCCGCCCGGATGTTGTCGAGCGCCTCCATGACCGCGCCGTGCAACGTCTCACCGGAGAACCCGGCGAAGTCGATGGAGACCTCTGACCGCTTGAACGCTTCCTCGATGTGAGGGCGTAGGCCGACAGGGCGAGCGGTCTTCTCGCGGACGAACACGCCGCTTCCTTGACGGGAAACGATCAGGCCGTCGTCTCGAAGGATGCGGATGGCCTGCTGGATGGTCTGGCGCGCCACGCCGAAGGTCTTGGCGAGTTCCGGCCCCGAGGGGAGCTTCTCCCCGGGCGCGAACTTCCGGGTGAGTATGGCCGCTCTGAGCTGCGCTGCGACCTGCTGGAAGGGCGGACGCGGGTCGTCCGGATCGAGTCTCATGCCCCGATCGTAGCCCTACCTGAACAACATTACTAGCCAAGTTGGCCAAGACTCTTGACATGACTAGCCAGGCCACTCAACATGGTGCTTGTACAACCTGCCTAGCCAACCTGGTCAGGCGGGAAGTGCAACGGATGACTTGGCGGCCTAGCTGGCCAAATCGTCCGCCGCTCAGTCGGAAGACCTGGAAAGGCGCCAACTTCGGCGCGCGCCGACGGGCTGAGCACTCGCGCTTTGAGAACTGAATCCGGGCTACCGCCTCCCACCGAAAAGGCGGCACCACCGATCACGTTCGACGCCGGGACGGCCCCATCCGCCAAAGACACGAGCCGCCCCGGCCCTCCTCAAGAGAGGTGTTCTCATCATGCTCCACGACGTGCAGTGGTCCGGGGACGCGGGCGCGAACGCGCCCACCCTGACCGACCTGCTCGACGCCGTCCTGGCCGCCGGTCCCGCCTGCGGCCCTGACACCGCTCACCTGTTCACCAGCACCGACGGAGAGACCTCCGACCGGCGGCAGGAGCGCGAACAGCGAGCCAAAGCCATCTGCCATCGCTGCCCCGCTCTCGGGGCGTGCCTGATGTACGCACTCGCGCTCGACCCGGGCGAGGGTGTCTGGGCGGGTCTCAGCCTCGACGACCACGACCTCACCGACGACCTGGCGGTGGCGTGATGACTCGCTTCCGCTGCCTCGACTGCGGCCAGCGCTCCGACAGCATCATCGGCTGCCGCCGCTGCGGCACGGTCACCGGCCGCCGCGCCCAGCTCTGCCCCGCCCACGGCGCGGGCCGTGCGCCGGGATGCCGGGCCTGCCGAGTCAACTTCCGATCCGAGGAGCGCTGATGTCCCGAGTCCGCGCGGCCTTTTGGGATCCGTCCGGTAGCCGCTACAGCCTTCCCACCTACCCATGGCGGATGGCCCCGCCGCATCTGCTGACCCTGCGCCAGCTCGCCGCCGAAGGGCTGCGACCCGGCGGTCAGGGAGTCCAAGCGCAGATCCTCTGGCGCTCCCGCCGGCACGGCGCACGCGGCGTGCGTGCCGCCTACCTCTACGACATCCGGTTCGCGCTGCCCAAGCGCCCCATGACCCCGGCCAAGTGGGCGGCACTGGCCAAGGCCAACGCCGCCCGCCGTCGCTGCCCGAGCTGCGGGCTCGACGCCGGGTTCGTCATCTCTCGCTACGCCGACACCTGCACCACCTGCTACTACCAGCCCGCCAGCGCGCGGACGGAGGAAGCCGCATGAGCCACATCGCCCACCCTGACCCGCCTCCCGAGCCGACCCCGGAGGAGATGGCCAGCGCCCTGGCCGACCTCGAACAACTCGCCAACCAGAACTCCACCGTCGCCGTACCGTCCCGGCCGGTGGCAAGCGGTGAGACCAAGCGCGTGCGCAAGCTGCGTGCTGAGGTGGCCGAAGCGCACCTGCTGGCCGACCTCCAGGACGACGACGCCCCGCTGCTGCTGGACACGGCCAAGGTGCGCAAGCGCCGCAAGGCCGCCCAGGAAGCCGCCCGGCTGCATGCGCTGGCACAGGACCCCGAGATGCGGGCCTGGCAGTGCGCACGGATGCGGCAGCTGCTGGTCACCGCCGCGCTCGTCTCGCTCACGCTGGCGCTGGCCTGGTCCACCGCCGGTGTGCAGCACTTCGCCGCCGACGGTGCGCCTGCCTGGTCTCCAGCCTGGATCTTCGCCTGGCTGGTCGAGCCGTTCCTGTCCCTGGCCTTGCTGGTCGTGGTCGGCGCCCGCGCCTACCTCGGCACGCGAGGCCAACCGCTCGACGACCCCAAGCTCGTACGGATCGAGTGGCTGTTCCTGGCCCTCACGCTCGCCATGAACGCCTGGCCGTACCTGCCGTTCGTGGCCGCCGACTTCTCACTGTCCCGGCTGGTCCTGCATGTCCTGGGACCGATCGTGGCGGTCGCCATCGTCACCGCCCTGCCGATCATCCTGGCCGCGTTCGCTGGCCTCGATCACGGGCCTACCGGTACCCCTACCACCCCTTCGTACAGGGCAAATGCGGCGACTGTCGACAAACTGACCGATCGCGCCCGCGACCTCATCGGGGCCGGTCAGCTCTCCGTCGACGCCGGAGCGGACAAGTTCCGCCGCGCCCTGGGGTGCGGCATGGACGCCGCCCGTGCCGTCCGAGATGCCCTGCGCAGCAACCCTGCCTGAGAGGAGGAATCCATGCTGACCGTCGCCGTCATAGCCACGGCCATCTGTACGGCCATCCCGGTGGCCATCTTCATCCGCATGGTGGTGACCGGCCCGCGCGTTCGGGCTGAGATCCACACAGCCTTCCAGACCCGTCCGACCAGCACACAGGGCGCGACCTCATCCGCCAAGACTCCGGTCGCGCCCCGCAACCCCGCCCGCAGGTACGCACACGAGGTGGTCTCATCATGACCCAGAACCCGCACGAACCGGAAAACCAGTCCGGCGACGGACCGCTGACCGGTCTGAACGGCTTCCAGTTCGCCGACCGGTCCGCGACCGCGACGGTCGAGACCGCCGAGATCGGCGGTCAGGTGGTGCCGCTGGACAGCCGCCGCCGAGTGCGCCCGCCGGACGAGCACACCGAGGAAGACGAGTCCTTCGACCACGAGACGGTCGCCATCGAGGCAGAGACGTTGGGCGGCCCAGTGGACCCGCCCGAAGACGACGCCGCGCCGTACACCACGCGGACGATCCATCGCCGGGAACCCATCATCCCCGCCACGCTGCACACCTGGCGCGGCATCCGCACGATGCTCGTCTGGCAGGCCAAGGACGCCGGGTACGTCATCAGCTACCACACCGTCCGTACACCGAAGTACGCGGCGAAGGCGCTCAGGTACGCCGTCCCCGGCCTGTTCGGCACTCTCGGCCGCCTGTTGCACTGGGCCACGGCCGAAGAGGGCAACTGGGCACTGCGCCAGTACGCCGCCGACCGCAACGACCCGGAGACCTGGCTCAAGCTGGACAAGCAGCGTCAGCGGCAGTCGCGGTGGCGCTGGTGGATCCTGATCGCTCTCGCCGTGACGGTGCTGATCGGTCTGCTGGTCTTCCTGCTGGCTGACATCCCGACGTGGGCGCGTCTGCTGGCCGTGGCCGTAGCGGTGCCTGTACTGGCTCGCGCGGGCAGGCCCACGGACAAGCCGATCACCGACCGTGTCTCGACCGGTCCGCGCTACCGCAAGCTCACCGCCGAGCTGGTCCGCCGCGCGCTACTGTCTTGTGGCATCTCCGGCATCAACCAGGCCGTGAGCAAGGACCCGAACGCCATCAGCTTCCCGACCGAGATCCACCGCGACGGACCCGGCCACCTCGCGGTCGTGGACCTGCCGTTCGGCGTGGAAGCCGCCGACGTCGTGGCCCGGCGCGGCCGGTTGGCCTCCGGCATGCGTCTGCCGCTGGATCAGGTCTGGCCCGAGCCCGGTGACGGCCACCCCGGACGGCTGGCGTTGTGGGTCGGCTACGAACCCGCCTCGCAGATGAAGCAGCCCGCCTGGCCGCTGCTCAAGGACGGCAAGGTGGACGTCTTCAAGCCGTTCCCGTTCGCCACCACGCCCCGCATGGACACGGTGAACGCTTCGCTGATGTTCCGCAACTGGCTGGTCGGCGGCCAGCCTGGCTCAGGCAAGACCTTCGCCCTGCGCCTGGCGGTCCTGGCCGCCTGCCTCGACCCGCGTGCTGAGCTGCGCATCTACGAGCTGAAGGGCGTGGGGGACTTCAAGGTCCTGGAGCCGTTGTGCACCGAGTACGGCAACGGTTTCGACGACGAGACGATCGCCCGCTGCGCTGGGATGATCCGCTGGCTGTACAAGGAGTGCGAGCGCCGCTCCAAGCGCATCGCGCACTACGCCCAGCTCGGTAAGGCCCCGGAGAACAAGGTCACTCCTGAGCTGGCCAGCCTCAAGGACTCTGGCCTGCACCCGCTGATCGTCGCCATCGACGAGATCCAGGAGTTGTTCCTGCACGGCAAGTTCGGCAAGGAAGCCGGGGAGATCCTGGAGAAGGTCATCAAGCTGGGCCGCGCCCTGGGCGTGATCCTGCTGATCGGCACCCAGATCCCGGACAAGGACAGCCTGCCGACCGGCATCACCCGCAACGTCAACACCCGCTACTGCATGTCGGTGGCTGACCAGGTCGCCAACGACATGATCCTCGGCACCTCGATGTACAAGAACGGCTACCGCGCGACCATCTTCGAGCCAGTGGTCGAAGCCGGGTGGGGCATCCTGTCGGGCCTGGGCAAGCCCGCCGCCCGCCGCTCGTTCGAGGTGGACACCGACAAGGCCAAGCAGGTCGTGGCCCGCGCCATGCAGCTCCGTGGGTTGGCCGGCACCTTGCCCGAGGAAGGCACCCAGACCCGCGAGGACGCGCCCACGTACGACCTGCTGGCCGACCTGGCGAAGGTCTGGCCTGCGGGGGAGAGTGGCGCCTGGAACGAGACTCTGTGCGGCTACCTGAGCGAACTGCGGCCCGAGGTCTACACCGGATGGGCATCCGAGCAGCTCACGACCGCGCTCAAGCCGCACGGTGTGACGATCGTCAGCATCGGCCGCCGCATCGACGGCAAGCCCGTCACCCGACGTGGCATCCGCTTCGACGACCTGGCCGACGCCATCGCGGAGCGTAACCGTCGAAACGGCTCTGGCTGACCGTCCGGAGGGTGCTAGCGCTAGCGGCTGACCCTGCTATCGCTAGCACCCCCGCTAGCAGCCAAAAACACTGCCTGGCCAGGGCGTTAGAGCGCTAGCGCCCTGAGCTGACGACACCCAAAAACAGGCCCCGGAGGCTGTCTTGGACCCCGTCACCCTGCTCACTATCACGACCATCACGATCGCTCTGATCGTCGCTTTCCGTTACGGCATCGCCTGCTGGATCCGCCCGTTCGGCACCTGCCGAAAGTGCCAGGGCAAGCGCCACCTGCCCAACCGCATCGGTCGCGGCACCCGTGAGTGCCGCCGCTGCAAGGGCACCGGCCTGCGGCTCCGCTGGGGACGCCACCTCTTCAACTTCGTCCGCCGCCTCCACAGCGACGGCACCCGATGACCGGCCACGACCAGGAGACCGTCATGACCGTTGACCCGATCCGCTACGCCCTGGCCGCCGCCGCTCGTGGCTGGTACGTCTTCCCGCTCGCTCCGGGCGGCAAGGAACCGCCCCGCGGATTCACCCGCTGGGAGGAGCGCGCCACCACCCAGCCAGACCTCATTCGCGCCACCTGGCGCAAGCCGTACAACGTGGGCGTGGCCTGCGGCCCGTCCGGACTCGTGGTCATCGACCTCGACCGACCGAAGCCCGGCCACACTCCACCGCCGGAATTGGAGCGTTCCGGGATCCGTGACGGTGCCGACCTGTTCGCGGCCCTGTGCGCCGACCACGGCCAGGAACTGCCCCTGGAGACCTTCCAGGTACGCACCCGGCGCGGTGGCCTGCATCTGTACTACAGCGCCCCCGTCGGCATGACCCTGACGAATACCCAAGGCGCGCTGGGCTGGCTCATCGACACACGCGCCGTGGGCGGCTACGTCGTCGGCCCCGGCAGCCGCGTCCGAGCCAGCGACGGTGACGGCTCATACGAGGTGCTGCACGCTCCGCCCGTCGCGCCGCTGCCGTCCTGGCTGGCGGAGCTGCTGCGGCCCAAGCCGCTGCCCGCACAGGCACCTGTCTCGATCGCCCTGGCCGCCGACCGGCACGGGTCTTACCTGCGAGCAGCGATCAGAGGCGAGCTGGAACGAGTGACCAGCTCGCCGCCGCACGGCCACAACATCGCGCTCTATCGCGCGTCCGTCGCCCTCGGGCAGCTGGTTGCCGGTGGGGAGCTGTCCGAAGCCGACGTCACAAGCTGGCTGGTCAACGCGGCCCAGCAAGTTGGCCAGCCCTTCGGAGAGGCCGCACGGACCATCGCCAGCGGACTACGGGCAGGCGCGCGCCGCCCGCGAACGGTGGCCGCATGACGAACGAGCGCCCATCCCATCTACGCCTGGTCGCGGGTGATGCGGTCCACGTGCCTGGCGACCACGGACCCGCGCCGACGCCGTTCCGCACGTCCTGGACCGCTGACGAGCTGATGTCCGTGACCTTTCCGCCGACCAAGTGGGCTGTGCCCGGCGTGATCGCCGAAGGGCTCAACCTGCTGGCCGGTCCGCCCAAGGTCGGCAAGTCCTGGCTGTCACTCGCCACGGCGGTGGCTGTCGCCGGGGGAGGGAAGGCCCTGGAGGCCATCGAGGTAGAGCCCGGCCCGGTGCTGTACCTGGCGCTGGAGGACACACCGCGCCGCCTGCAATCACGCATGAGCAAGATCCTGGGAGACAAGCCAGCCCCACGAGGGCTGACCCTCTCCACGGCGTGCGAGACCCTTCCCAGGGGCGGAGATCAGGCCATCGCCCGATGGCTGGAACGCAACCCCGGCGCCCGCATGGTCGTCATCGACGTGTTCGCCAAGATCCGGGGCACCACGCCGCCCGGCCTGTCCGCCTATGACGCCGACTACACGGCCATGGGCAGGGCCAAGAACCTGGCGGACACCTACGGCGTCGCCGTCGTCCTGGTCCACCACGTCCGCAAGATGGGCTCTGACGACTTCCTGGAGCAGGTCTCCGGCACCAACGGCCTGGCCGGTGCCGCCGACGCCACGTTGGTGCTCAAGCGCCAGCGTGGCACTGCCGATGGCGTCCTGCACGTCACGGGCCGCGACGTCGAAGAGGCCGAGTACGCCATGGCCTTTCAGCCCGCCGCCGGAGTGTGGCACCTGCTGGACGGCCCGCCCGAGGATCACACGCTGGGAGAAACCCGCGCGACCATCGTCCGCTACGTCCGCGCCAACCCGAACAGCACACCCAAGGCCATCGCCGACGGCACCAGCCTGTCCTACGAGAACGTCCGCAAGACCTGCCCGCGCATGGCCAGCGACGGACAGCTCTGCGTGGACGCCAACAGCCGCTACCGGGTGCCAGGGATATCAGCCCACGAAGGTGTCCCGGCCGTCCCTGGTGTCCCTGAACCTGCTCTGACCAGTACGAACGCGGCGAGCCATGAAGGACAGACATCCCTGCCCGCTGTCCCTGCTGTCCCTGCGCACGAGGAGGACGCGCGCCAATGACCGTCACGGCTCCGGACAGCGTCCGGCTCGACACGATCGACATCGCTACCCAGGAGGACCTGCCCTTGCTGCTCACCGTCGAAGAGGCCGCGCAACGGCTCAGGATCGGGCGGACGCAGATGTACCAGCTCGTCAAGACCGGCGAAGTGGCGTCCGTCTGCATCGGCAGACTCCGCCGCGTCCCCATCGAGTGCCTGGCCGCCTACGTGAACAACCTTCTCGAAGGGAGTCGTTGACATGGGACGCAGGCCCAACGGCGCATCGACCATCTACTTCGGCGGCGACGGCAAGTGGCACGGCAGGGTGACAGTAGGCGTCAAGGACGATGGCACGCCCGACCGCCGCCACGTGAAGCGCAAGACGGAAGCCGAGGTCATCAAAGCCGTCCGTGAGCTGGAACGCCAGCGAGACGGCGGGCAGGTCCGAAAGGCCGGCCAGCGCTGGACGGTCGCGAAGTGGCTGACCCACTGGATCGAGAACATCGCCGTCCCACCTGCCATCCGAGAGAGCACCCACTCCGGCTACAAGGTGGACGTGGTGACCCACCTGATCCCCGGCATCGGTGCTCACCGCCTCGACAAGCTGGAGCCCGAGCACCTGGAGAAGCTCTACGCCAAGATCCAGCGTTCCGGACGATCCGCTGGAACGGCTCACCACGTTCACCGGACCGTTCGGGCCGCGCTCAACGAGGCCGTACGGCGCGGCCACATCACGAAGAACCCGGTGACCCTGGCCAAGGCCCCAGTGCTCACGGACGCCGAGATCGAGCCCTACGACATCGAGGAGATCCGCCTCCTGCTCAAGGCTGCTGACGAACTGCCACGGAACAGCGCGCGGTGGGGGATCGCGCTCGCACTCGGACTGCGCCAAGGCGAAGCCCTTGGCTTGCGTTGGACGCACGTGGATCTCGACAAGGGCGTTCTGCGAGTACGGCGCAGCCGTCAGCGTCCCAAGTATGCCCACGGGTGTGCCGACCGCCCGTGTGGCAGGAAGCCTGGCTTCTGCCCGCAACGCAAGCAGGTCAACGAGGCGACGTCGGACACCAAGTCGAAGGCCGGGCGGCGGGTGATCGGTCTGCCGGACGAGTTGGTGACCCTGCTCAGGAAGCACAAGGCGGAGCAGGACAAGGACCGCCAGGCGGCTCGTCAGCTCTGGCAGGAGGGCGGCTGGGTCTTCACCACGGCGACAGGCCAGCCCGTGAGTCCGTACAGCGACTATCACGAGTGGAAGGCACTACTGAAAGCCGCTGGTCTACGGGACGGTCGGCTGCACGACGCGCGCCATACCGCCGCGACGGTGTTGCTCATCCTCGGAGTGCCCGAACGTACGGTCATGGCCATCATGGGGTGGTCCGGCTCGGGCATGGCGGCGCGGTATCAGCACGTGACGGACGGCATCCGGCAGACCGTGGCCAGGCAAGTCGGGGGTCTCATCTGGGAGCCGGAAAGGAGCTCCGAAGAGGCCAACTGAGACCCAAACTGAGACCCAAAGCGAAAGGGGTCATGCCGCTGATCACGGCATGACCCCTCTGAGCTGGCGGAGGATAGGGGATTTGAACCCCTGATAGGTTGCCCTATACACGCTTTCCAAGCGTGCGCCCTCGGCCACTAGGCGAATCCTCCGCCGACGAGCTTACCGGACTTCTCAGGGTGTGCAGACCATGTTTTCCGCGGGGTTCCGACAGGGTGGAGCGAGCACTGCGGCGTGCGGCTAGACTGTCCAGGGACCCCTCGCGCGGCGTCATCCTGTGAACCTCCCCAGGGCCGGAAGGCAGCAAGGATAAGCGGGCTCTGGCGGGTGTGCGGGGGGTCTCTTCGTTGAGAGCCCCCTCGCAGGCGGGATGGTCGTATGAGCCTTGCGCTTTACCGCAAGTACCGACCCGGGACCTTCGCCGAGGTCAAGGGTCAGGAACACGTCACAGATCCGCTGAGACAAGCGCTGCGTACGGGCCGGATCAACCACGCCTACCTGTTCAGCGGCCCCCGCGGATGCGGCAAGACCTCCAGCGCCCGCATCCTGGCGCGCTCTCTCAACTGCGAGCAGGGCCCCACGCCCGACCCGTGCGGCGAGTGCGAGTCGTGTGTCGCGCTGGCCCCGACCGGCCCCGGGCACCTCGACGTCATCGAGATCGACGCCGCCTCCCACGGTGGTGTGGACGACGCGCGTGACCTGCGTGAGCGGGCTTTCTTCGCCCCCGTCTCCGCGCGTTACAAGATCTACATCATCGACGAGGCGCACATGGTGACCCGCGAGGGGTTCAACGCGCTGCTCAAGCTCGTCGAGGAGCCCCCGCCGCACCTGAAGTTCATCTTCGCGACGACGGAGCCGGAAAAGGTCATCGGCACCATCAAGTCGCGTACGCACCACTACCCGTTCCGGCTGATGCCGCCCGCGACGCTCAAGGGGCTGCTGGAGGAGATCCTCACCTCCGAGAGCGTCCCCTTCGAGCCGGCCGCGCTGCCCCTCGTCGTACGCGCGGGGGCCGGGTCCGCGCGTGACTCGCTGTCCATCCTCGACCAGCTCCTCGCCGGGGCCGAGGAGGACGGCATCACCTACGCCAAGGCCGTCTCGCTGCTCGGCTACACCGACGGCGACCTGCTCGACGAGGTCGTCGCCGCGTTCGCGGCCAGGGACGGCGGCCAGGTCTTCCACACGGTCAACCGGGTGATCGAGGGCGGTCACGACCCGCGCCGGTTCGCCTCCGACCTGCTCGAACGTTTCCGCGACCTGGTCATCCTGGCGAACGTGCCCGAGGCGGCCTCCAGCGGCCTGCTCGACCGGCCCGCCGACGAACTGGAGCGGCTCGTCCAGCAGGCCGCCTCGATGGGGCCCGCCGAGCTGACGCGTGCCGCCGAGGTGTTCAACGCGGGGCTCACCGAGATGCGTGGTGCCACCTCGCCGCGGCTGCTGCTGGAGCTGATGTGCGCCCGCGTCCTGCTGCCCGGTGCGGCGCAGGGCGAGGCGGCGCTGCTGGCCCGTCTCGAACGCCTCGAACGGGGCGGCGCCGTCGCCCAGATGGCCGCCCGCGCCTCCGCCGGTGTGCCCGTGGCCTCTTCCGGTGGGGCGGCCGCGGGGCTCGGGACTGTGAGTGCGGTCGGGGCGCAGGTCGCCTCTGGTGGGCACGGCGTTGCGGCGCCGGCTCCCGCGGCCGGTCCCGCGCAGGTGGCGGCGGCTGGTGACGCGGCGGGAGCCTCCGCTGCTCCGCCCGCCGTGCAGCCCGCCGCGCAGTCCGTGGGGCAGTCCGTGGGGCACGCCGCTCCTGGCGCCGCACAGTCCACGGCGCAGGCTCCGGCGCAGGTCGCTGCGGGTGGGAGTGGCGGCGGAGGGGACTGGCCCGAGGCTGTACGTCCCGGCGCCGCGGCCGCGCCCGACCCTTCGCCGGCTGCCGCCGCGCCTTCCGGAGGGTCGTACCAGGCTGCCGCTCCCTCAGGGGGCGGGGCTCCGGCGGCGGGGGGCGCGGGGGTCGTCCAGTCGCAGTGGGCCGCCGTGCTGGCCGCGCTCAAGCAGCGCAGCATCGTCGTCTGGGCGAACGTGAGCACGAACGCCCAGGTGGTGGGCGTCGAGGGCAACCTGGTCACGCTCGGGTTCAGCCAGGTCGGCGCGATGAAGAACTTCACCGGTGGCGGCAAGGACGTCGTGGTGGCCGGTGTGCTGGGCGAGGTGCTCGGTGGCACGTGGCGCGTCGAGGCGGTCGTCGGCGGCTCCCCGGCTCCTCGCGGCCCGGCTCGCGGCCCGTCCAGCCCGTCCCACGGCGCCGCCGGATCTCACGGCGCTGCCGGATCCCACGGGGCCGCAGGCTCGCACGGGGCTGCGGGTGGATCTCCGGGGCCGGCCGGTGGTCAGGGCGTGCAGGGGCCTCAGGGCGTGTCAGGGCCGCAGGTGGTGGCTCAGGGGGTGCCGGCGCCTCAGGGGGGTCAGGCCGGGGGCGGCTCTCAGGGACGTACGGCCTCACATGGGGCTTCTCACGAGGACCGGGAAGGTCAGGACTCCGACCAGCCCCCGGCCGGTGCGCCGGGACGCCAGACCACGGACGAGTCCTGGCCCGACGCTCCCGACGACTTCGGCCCCGGCGCCCCGCCCAGCCCCGACCCCACGCAGACGGTCAGCGCCGCCCAGCACACGGCCGGCGCGCCCGCGGGTGCCGTTCACGTGGGCGCAGGGAAGACGGGCGCCGGGCAGACGGGCGCTGGGCAGACGGGCGCTGGGCAGACGGGCGCTGGGCTGGCCGCTGCTCGATCGGCGGCCAAGGCGGCGGCTCAGGCTGGTCCGCGCGTCCCGGCCGCCCGTGGCGGGGCCGCGGCCTGGCCCGACGCGATTCCCGGTCGCGACAAGGGGCAGGGGATCGAGTCCGACGACGTGGATCCGCTCAACGACGCCGACGCCGACGTGGACGCCGTGTCCGGGATGGCGCTGCTGGAGCGGGAGCTCGGCGCCAAGGTCATCGGCGAGATCGACCACACCTGACCGGCAGCCCATCCGCGCAGCCCGGGTTCAGGGTTGTGGCTCGCCGAGGGTGCCTCATGCCAGGGCCGTAGGTGTATAGCCTGTCATGCCCGAGTTGCCCGCCCACGCCCACGGTGGCGGCTCACGGTAGGTGAAGGCACAGGCAGTGTGAGCGTTCGGGCCGGAAGGGCGCAGGCCGTGCGAGCGCTATCGAGTGCTACCCCCGGTCAGGAGTGGAGGCGGGAGCGGGCGGCGGCGGAGCGGAGGTCGGTGGGCGGGAGGGCGGCCAGGCGCTCCAGGACCTCGTAGTCGTCGCGGCCGTTGCACGTCTGCGCATAAGCCCACAACTCCTCAGGCCCCCCGCGCCGCAGCAGGAAGGCCCGCACCTGGGCCTCCAGCTCGTCCCGCTCCCGCCGGAGCTCGGGCGACTCCGAGCGGGGCAGCAGCGGCCCGGGGTACGCGCGCGCCACCCCCGCGGGATCGCCGGACGACAGCAGCCGGCGCACCTTCATGAAGTCCGCCTCCACGGGACAGACCAGCCGGTACGGCTTGGCGGCGATGGCACCCCCGAGCTGCCCCCGCAGCCGGTGGATCTCGGCCCTGATGGTGACCGGGTTCCCGTCGTCGCCGTAGAGGTGGAAGGAGAGCTGCTCGGCCGTCAGCCCGTGCGGGTGGAGGGCCAGGAGGGCGAGGAGCTCGGCGTGGCGCAGGGACAGGGGCCGGGCGTCGTCGCCGTAGGAGGCGGTCGGGGTGCCCTCGCCGAGGAGCGACAGGGTCAGGCCCGGCGGGGCGGCCGCCGGGCCGGGGCGCAGGAGGAAGCCGTCGGAGAAGGGTTCGAGGAGGGCGGCGGTGCCGTCCCTGAGGATGAGGCGGCTGCCGGCCTGCTTGCCGAGGTGGACGCGCTCGCCGAGGTCGCCGCCCGGGTCGCCGGTGATGACGCGGCCGGTGGACGACAGCAGGATGCCGGGCCGGCCGCGCAGGGACTCGAACCGGCGGCGCAGCCGTTCGTCGCGCTCGTGCATGCGCACGGCGAGCTGGGTCTCGGCGAGCTTGGCGGTGGCGGCCACCAGGGCGACGGTGGCGGGGTGCAGGCTGCGGGCGGTGCCGCTGACGTCGACGCAGCCGATGACGCGCCCCGAGTCGGGGTCGGTGATCGGAGCGGCGCTGCACGACCAGACGTGCAGCACCCGCATCAGGTGTTCCTCCGAGTACACGTGCACGGGCCGGCCGGTGGCCAGGGCGGTGCCGATGCCGTTGGTGCCGACGTCGTGCTCGCCCCACTGGTGGCCGTCGGCCAGGCCGATCCGGTCTGCGTGGCGCATGATGGAGTGGTTACCTTCGCGCCACAACACCCCGCCGTCACTGTCCGTGACGATCATGATGTGTCCGGTCTCATCGGCCAATCCCGACAGGGTCTGGGCGAGCAGGGGCAAAAGTGGCTGTAGAGGGTGGGTCTTGCGGATGTCCCCTATGGAGGCCAGGTCGTAGACAAGTGGGGCACTCTTGCCTTCCAGGTCGATCCCGGCATCCAGCGAACGGCGCCAGGACGCTTTGATCAGGTTGCGGGGCGACTCCGGCCAGGCCCCACCTGTCGCCACGGCTTCGTGTGCTCCGCGTAGAAGGCGGGAGTACGTGTCGAGATGGGCGTAACTCATCGGTCACTCCAAGTAGTCAATTAGAGCATCCGTCCTCCGCCCGCTCAGCGCAACCCGTTCAGGGGGATTGCAGAGGGTGATTGAATGAACGCAACGTGTGTGCAACGTTCCGCTGCGTACGTTCCTCTCCAACGCGTCGGCGTGGTGCGGCCGCTCCGCCGGCGTGATGGCCGGGTCTCGGACGCTGGAGGGGGGCCGAGACCCGGCCAAAACACGCCGACACGGCCGCATCGGGGGAACGAGGGCCAGGTCGGGGCGGCAGTTCGAAACGGGGAACGGGCGCCGCACGCGGCACATTCGGCGCGCGACGGGTGGCCCGTACGGAGGTCGGGTGCGAAACGGGGGAACCTCCCAGTACATGACTCCGCTCAAACACCGTAGGCTCGTGGCAGTCAAGAACGCGGAGCCACGAGGAGCGCACGACGGTGAACCCAGGGGATGTCAACCTGCAGCAGCTGCTGGAGCAGGCACAGCTCATGCAGCAGCAGCTTGTGAGCGCCCAGCAGGAGCTCAACGACGCGCAGATCGAGGGCTCATCGGGCGGCGGCCTGGTCACGGCCGTCGTCAACGGGTCGGGCGAGCTGCTCGAGCTCAAGATCGACCCGAGCGTGATCGACGCGGGCGACGCGCAGGACACCGCGGACACGATCGCCGACCTGGTGATCGCGGCAGTCCGCGACGCCGTGCGCGCGGCGGCCGATCTGCAGCAGGAGAAGCTCGGCCCGCTCGCCCAGGGGCTGGGTGGCGGCGGCCTCGGACAGTTGCCAGGGTTCTAGGCATGTACGAGGGGGTCGTCCAGAACCTGATCGACGAGCTGGGGCAGCTGCCCGGCGTCGGTCCCAAGAGCGCGCAGCGGATCGCGTTCCACCTGCTGGCGGCCGATCCAGCCGACGTCAAGCGGCTGGCGCACGCGTTGCTGGAGGTCAAGGAGAAGGTCCGCTTCTGCCGGGTCTGCGGAAACGTGGCCGCCGAGGAAGAGTGCCGCATCTGCCGCGACACCCGCCGCGACACGCACGTCATCTGCGTGGTCGAGGAGTCCAAGGACGTCGTGGCGATCGAGAAGACGCGCGAGTTCCGCGGCACCTATCACGTGCTCGGCGGCGCGATCAGCCCGATCGACGGCATCGGCCCCGACGACCTGCGCATCCGGGAGCTCATGACGCGGCTGGCCGACGGCCGCGTCACCGAGCTCATCCTCGCCACCGACCCCAATCTCGAGGGCGAGGCGACGGCTACCTACCTCGCCCGTCTGGTCAAGCCGATGGGCATCAAAGTGACACGACTGGCCAGCGGTCTGCCTGTGGGCGGTGATCTCGAGTACGCGGATGAGGTCACCTTGGGCCGCGCGTTCGAAGGACGGAGGCTGCTGGATGTCTGACCAGTGGAGCGCGCTGGCGGAAGAGATCTCCGGGCACGCGCAGAACTACGTGGACGGCCTGACCAGGATGGCGGGCGGCGAGGGCGGCGACGCCATCTGGTCGATCCTGCTCGTGGAGGTCGCCCAGATGAGCCTGGCGGGCGCCAAGCTCGGCGCCAACCGCGACGTCATCCTCGCGGGCAACTACGAGCCGCCGATGAGCGAGGACCCCGACATCGACGGGGTCCGCACGGCCCTGGCGGAGCGGCTGGAGGCGGTGGACGACTACGCCGAGGTGTTCGACCCGTACAAGGACACCAGCGTGACGCCGTACCGGCTGTCCGACGACCTGACCGCGGTCGCCGCCGACCTCATCCACGGGCTGCGCCACTACCACGCGGGGCGTCCGCACGAGGCCCTGTGGTGGTGGCAGTACTCCTACTTCAACACCTGGGGCAACCACGCGGGCGCCGCGATGCGCGCACTTCAGGCCCTGGCGGCGCACTCCAGGCTCGACGTGGCCGAGGAGGCCACCACAGTCTGATCATCCACATAGTGGTACGAACCAGCCGGCTCATGAGAGGCCCCCAGTAGACTGGCAGCTCACAGTCCTAACCGGGAGACTCTCGTGGCGCTCGTTGTGCAAAAGTACGGTGGTTCGTCCGTCGCCGACGCGTCCTGCATCAAGCGGGTCGCGCAGCGGATCGTCGCGACGAAAAAAGCCGGCAACAGCGTGGTCGTGATCGTCTCCGCGATGGGCGACACGACCGACGAGCTGCTCGACCTGGCCGAGCAGGTCTCGCCGCTGCCCCCGGGCCGCGAGCTCGACATGCTGCTGACGTCGGGCGAGCGCATCTCGATGGCCCTGCTGGCGATGGCGATCGCCAACCTCGGCCACGAGGCCCGCTCGTTCACCGGCTCGCAGGCAGGTGTGATCACCGACTCCACGCACGGCAAGGCGCGCATCATCGACGTGACGCCCAGCCGCATCCAGGAGGCCATCGACCAGGGGCACATCGCGATCGTGGCCGGGTTCCAGGGTGTCTCGCAGGACACCAAGGACATCACCACGCTCGGCCGGGGTGGCTCCGACACCACGGCCGTGGCGCTGGCGGCGGCGCTCGACGCCGACGTCTGCGAGATCTACACCGACGTCGACGGCATCTTCACCGCCGATCCGCGCATCGTGCCCGCGGCGCAGCAGATCCCCAGGATCTCCTACGACGAGATGATGGAGATGGCCGCGTGCGGGGCGAAGATCCTGCATCTGCGCTGCGTCGAATACGCTCGACGGTTCAACCTGCCGATCCACGTACGCAGCTCGTTCAGCACCAAGGAAGGCACGTGGGTCGTCTCCGACCCTTACACCGAAGGAACCGAGATGGAGCAGCCGATCATCTCCGGCGTCGCGCACGACCGGAGCGAGGCCAAGATCACTGTTGTCGGGGTGCCCGACAAGGTCGGCGAGGCTGCGACGATCTTCAAAACGCTGGCCGACGCCGAGATCAACATTGACATGATCGTGCAGAACGTCTCGGCCGCCGCCACGGGTCGCACGGACATCTCGTTCACGCTGCCCACGGCCGACAGCCAGACGGCGCTGACGTCGCTGAAGAAGATCCAGCCCCGGATCGGTTTCGAGTCGCTGCTGTTCGACGACCAGATCGGGAAGGTGTCGCTGATCGGCGCGGGCATGCGCTCGCACCCCGGCGTCACGGCGACGTTCTTCGCGGCCCTCGCCGACGCGGGGGTCAACATCGAGATGATCTCCACCTCGGAGATCCGCATCTCAGTGATCGTCGAGCAGGACGGTGTCGACGCGGCCGTGGCGGCCGCCCACCGCGCCTTCGATCTCGACGCCGACCAGGTCGAAGCCGTGGTGTACGGAGGTTCAGGACGATGAGCAAGAGGCCCAATCTGGCACTGATCGGCGCGACCGGCGCCGTCGGCACCGTCATGCGCGACATCGTGTCGTCGCGTGAGGACATCTGGGGCGAGATCCGTCTCGTCGCCTCCGCCCGCTCGGCGGGCAAGGTGCTGCGGGTCCGCGGCGAGGACGTCGTGGTGCAGGCCCTGGCGCCCGAGGTGTTCGACGGCATCGACATCGCCATCTTCGACGTGCCCGACGAGGTGTCCGCCGAGTGGGTGCCGATCGCGGCGAGCCGTGGCGCGATCGTCGTCGACAAGTCCGGCACGTTCCGCATGGAGCCGGACGTCCCGCTGGTCGTGCCCGAGGTCAACCCGCTCGACGCACGCGACAGGCCGCGGGGCATCATCTCGACCCCCAACTGCACGACGCTGTCGATGATGGCGGCCATGGGGGCGCTGCACGCCGAGTTCACGCTCACCGAGCTGGTCGTCGCCTCCTACCAGGCGGTGTCCGGCGCCGGGGTGGCGGGGTCCGCGCGGCTGTACGACGAGATCGAGGCGCTGGCCGGCGACCGTACGGTCGGGCAGAGCGCCGGTGACGTGCGCAAGGTGCTGGCCAACAAGCTGCCGGAGGAGTCGCCGTTCCCCGCGCCCATCGCGTTCAACGTGGTGCCGTGGGCGGGCTCCAGGAAGGCCGACGGGTGGGCCTCGGAGGAGCTCAAGCTCCGCAACGAGTCCCGCAAGATCCTCGGCATCCCGGACCTGAAGGTCTCCGCGACCTGCGTCCGCGTGCCGGTGGTCACGACGCACTCGCTGGCCGTGCACGCGCGCTTCGCGCGTGAGATCACGGTCGCCGACGCGCACCGCATCCTGGAAGCGGCTCCGACGGTGGTCCTCATGGACGACCCGGAGAACGGGATCTGGCCGACGCCTCTCGACGTGGTGGGCAACGACCCGACGTACGTGGGCCGCGTCCGCCAGGCGATCGACTTCCCGAACACGCTCGACCTGTTCGTGTGCGGTGACAACCTGCGCAAGGGAGCGGCGCTCAACGCGGCGGAGATCGCCGAGCTGGTGGCAGCCGAGTTCTGATCCGCAGAACCGAAGGGTGTGGCGTCGTGCGTGCGGTGCGGCGTCACACCTTTTTCGCGGGTGCGCGCCGTGGCCCTGTCACCGGAAGAGGATGTCCCAGTGGTCGCTCTCATCGAAGAACGTCGTGCCCGACTTTGATTTGTAGATCGTGGCCCCGTCGCTGCGTATCCCGGCCTTGTCATGATTTTTCATGATGTGCCGGTCGATGCAGGCGTTGTGGGAGATGTCGAGCTTGTAGCCGTTCCCGTGGCTGAAGTGGCCGGGTGCGTGGCCCCGCTCGGTGCCGCCGGTCACCATGATCGGGCAGCCGCTCCGCTGTTTCAGCTTGATCGCCTTGGCGATCGTCCCGGTCCGTATCCGGTCCAGCGACGTGCAGTGGTGCATGTGCTTGCTGGTGCAGTTGCCGGTGGACTTCGTACGCAGCCCCGCGCTCTTCAGCCACCCGTTGGCGGTCGCGTGGGACATCCGCATGGCGGCCTTCCTCGGCAGGGCCCGCGCCAGATCGACCTGAGCGCGCTTGAGAGCGACGCGTGGGCGTGCCTGAGGCATCCGGACCACCCCGGTGCGTACGGGGCTCTTCAGCGCCTTTGTGGCCGCTTCCCGAGTCGCGGACTTCCCGGCCCGCCTCTTCCCGGGCGAGGCCCCGGTGCCGGCGGCGGCGTCGTCGGCCCTCTGCTCGCGGATCGCCTGGGCCTCGTCGTCGGCGGCGGCCAGCGGCCACTGGGTGTCGAGCGACGGCCATTCGCGCATCTCCAGCAGCATGAGCTGCTCGTACTCCCACGGGTGCGGCCCCAGGTCGTACAGGAGCTCGGCCGCGGCGGGGCCGGGGCCGTGCATGGGCAGGGCCTCGTACAGGCCGCTCCGTGCCGGTGACCCTTCGGGGTGGGTGGCGGCTGAGGCGGCCGAGGCCAGCGCGATTATGGTGATCTCAATGCCGAGGAGCGCGACGATGATCAGCCGCACTGTTCCACGTATCCACATGTCGATGCCTTTTCGCGGAAATAGCCCTTCCGCCTGAAGCGACAATCCCACCTTTCGCAGGAGATAACTCGTGCCGCGGGGGCGACTTTGCCTTGTGGCGGTGATCACCGTGAGGCTCCATGACCTAACCTCGCTCGACGACGTAAAGTGACGAACGTGTCCGAAGCCCGAAACCGAGGAGCGGAGAGCACTCGAGAGGTCATCGTCGAGACGGCCTTGCGACTGTTCAGGGAGCGCGGCTTCGACGCGACCACGATGCGGGCCATCGCCGCCGAGGCGGGGGTGTCGGTCGGCAACGCCTACTACTACTTCGACAGCAAAGAGGCGTTGATCCAGGCGTATTACGACCGCGCCCAGGCCGAGCACGAGGAGGCCTGCCGGGAGTTCCTGGCCACGGAGCAGTCGTTCGCGGCCCGGCTGGACGGGGTGCTGCGCGAATGGGTGCGCGTGTCCGAGCCGTACCACGAGTTCGCCGTGAAGTTCTTCAAGCACGCGGCCGAGCCGACCAATCCGCTGAGCCCGTTCAGCAAGCAGTCCTCGCCGGCCCGCGAGGCGTCGATCGCCATCTACCGGGAGGTCGTGGAGGGCTCGCGCGATCGCATGAACGCCGAGCTGCGCGAGGAGCTGCCCGAGCTGCTGTGGTTGCTGTCCATGGGCATGGTGCTGTTCTGGGTGCACGACACCTCGCCCGGCTGCGCCCGTACGTACCGGCTGATCGAGGTGACGGTGCCGCTGGTGGACCGGCTCGTCGGGCTTTCGCACCTGCCGGGGTTGCGGGGCATCACGAAGGACTTCATCGCCGCGGTTCACGAGCTGAGGGCCTAGGGGAACATACCGGTCGGTTGGTAGGGTCGTCGTACCCCGACGATCTGGAGGCCGTGCATGAACTGGGGCATGACCATTCCCTTCTACGACCGCTCGCTGGCCAGGTCACAGGACCTCATCGCGGAGCTGCCCGGGCTCGGCTACACCGACCTGTGGTCGGCCGAGGTGAACGGGGTGGACGGGTTCGTGCCGCTGGCCCTGGCCTCGCAGTGGGCGCCGGAAGCCAGGCTGGGCAGCGCCATCGTGCCCGTCTCGACGCGCGGCCCGGGGCTGCTGGCCATGTCGGCGGCCACGCTGGCGGACCTGGCGCCCGGCCGGTTCGTGCTGGGCATCGGGGCCTCCTCGCCGGCGATCGTCGAGCGGTGGAACGCGGGCACGTTCGACAAGCCGTACGCGCGCACCCGCGACACGCTCCGCTTCCTGAAGCGGGCGCTGGCGGGGGAGAAGGTCTCGGAGGCGTACGAGACGTTCGCGGTCAAGGGCTTCAAGCTGGAGCGGGCACCGAAGACGCCGCCGAAGATCGTGCTGGCGGCGCTGCGCCCCCGGATGTTGCGCCTGGCCGCGGCCGAGGCCGACGGGGCCATCACGAACTGGCTCTCGCCTGACGACGTACGCAAGGTGCGCGCCGAGATCGGCCCGGGCACCGAGCTGATCGCCCGCCTGTTCGTCTGCGTGGACACCGACACCGAGCGCGTCCGCGAGACCGCCAGGTGGATGCTGGCCAGCTACCTGACCGTCCCCGTGTACGCGGCCTTCCACGACTGGCTGGGACGCGGCGAGGTGCTGCGCCCCATGCACGAGGCCTGGGCGGCCGGCGACCGGCAGGCCGCGCTGAAGGCCATCCCCGACGAGGTGGTGGACGCGCTGATCGTGCACGGAGACGCCGCCACCTGCCGGGCCCGGATCAAGGAGTACATGGCCAACGGGCTCGACACCCCGGTCCTCGCCCCCATCCCGGGCGGAGACGTCCCCATAGACCAGGCGGTACGCGAGCTCGCTCCGGAGAGGTGAGAGCCATGCACGAGGTGCTGAGGATGGACGCCGTCGGCCAGGCCGAGGCGGTCAGGAACGGCCTGGTGTCGGCCAGGGAGCTGGCCGAGGCCGCGATCGCCCGCATCGAGGCCGCCGACGGGGAGCTGAACGCCGTCATCCACCGCCGCTTCGAGCGCGCGCTGGCCGAGCTCGACGCGATCCCGGCCGGCGCGCCCTTCCGCGGGGTGCCGATCCTGCTCAAGGACCTGGGCTGGCGGGAGGCGGGGGAGCCGTACAGCGCGGGCTCCGCCGTCCGCGACGAGCTGGTGGACGCCGCCGACGGGTACGGCGTCGTACGGCTGCGCGAGGCCGGGTTCGTGCTGCTCGGGCGGACGAACACGCCCGAGTTCGGCAGCACGATCAGCACGGAGCCGGTGGCGTTCGGGCCGACGCGGAACCCGTACGACCCGGCGTACTCGGCGGGCGGGTCCAGCGGCGGCTCGGCGGCGGCGGTGGCGGCCGGGATGGTCGCGCTGGCCACCGCGAGCGACGGCGGCGGGTCGATCCGCATCCCGGCGTCCCTGTGCGGGCTGGTGGGGCTCAAGCCGACGCGCGGGCGCGTGAGCCTGGGGCCGGCGCTGGGCGAGGGGTGGAGCGGGTTCTCGTGCCCGGGGTTCGTCACCAGGAGCGTGCGTGACACGGCCGCGGCGCTCGACGCCGTCGAGGGCATGCGCTCCGGCGACCCGTACGGCGCCCCGTCCCTGCCCGGCAGGCTCGCCGACGAGGCGGGCCGGGATCCCGGCAGGTTGCGGATCGGCTTCCTGACCACGCATCCCAGGGGCGACGTGCCGGAGACGCCCGAGCTGACCGAGGCCGTCACCGGGGCCGCCGTGCTGCTGGAGTCGCTCGGCCACGACGTCGCGCCCGGCGGCCCGCACGCGCTGGCGGAGACCGATTTCCCCGTCCACTTCGGCGCGATCGTGGCCGACAACCTGGCCGCGCACGTCGCGGCGCTGGGCGAGCTGCGCGGCAAGCCCGTGGAGCTGGAGGAGCTGGAGCCGCGCAACGCCGCCATGGTGCGGGCGGCGCGCGGGCGCAGCGCCGCCGACCACCTCAGGTCCGTGCAGTGGATGGACGGTTTCCGCCGCCGCATGGCCGCCTGGTGGGACGAGGGTCACGACCTGCTGCTGATGCCGTCGCTGGGCGTGGCGCCGTTCCCGCTGGGCTGGATCCCGCCCGACGACCTCAGCCTCGCCTTCGGCCGCACCGCGCACGCGGTGAGCTTCACCTCGCCGGTGAACGCGACGGGCCAGCCCGCCGTGTCGCTGCCGCTGCACAGGAACGCGGCCGGCCTTCCCGTGGGCGTGCAGCTCGTGGCCGCGGCCGGCCGGGAGGATCTCCTGGTACGGGTGGCGGCACAGATCGAGCAGGTCAGGCCGTTCGAGCACCTGGCCATGCCGTGACGTAAGGGAACTCCTACCCCCGGCGACGCGTTATGTCGTGAAAAGCCGGGGGTAGGGGGATCGACATGATGGCGAAGGCAGCACGGGCGGCGGCGGCATGGCGGACCTACCGCGAGGTGACCAGGCCCGGGTCGCCCAAACTGACGACCAGGCTCAGGGCGATCCCCCGGATGATCGGCGCGGTGATGCGCGGCCGGTACGCCGGCCTGGGCAAGGGCAAGCTGGCCATGCTCGGCCTCGGCGTGGTCTACCTCGTGTCGCCGTTCGACGTCGTGCCCGACTTCCTCATGCTGATCGGAGTCGCCGACGACTTCGGCGTGTTCCTGTGGCTGATGGCCTCGCTGCTCGGCGAGAGCGGCCGGTACGTGGAGCACGAGCGCCACGTGATCCAGGCCAGGCTGGAGGAGGGTTAGATCTCCTCCATCCGCAGCCAGGCCCGCGACGGCAGCGGGTGCCCGAAGAGGCGGGCGGCGTTGCCGTAGGCGACCCTGGCGATGTCGGCCGGGGGCAGCGTGCCGAGGTTGCGGGCCACCGACTTCTGCGTGTCGGGCCAGGTCGAGTCGGAGTGGGGATAGCCGCTCTCCTGCAGCACGTGGTCGAGGCCGACCGCGAGCCGCACCCCCGACAGGGCGTGGTCGTCGAGCGTGCCGAAGAAGAAGTTGCGGCGCAGCACCTCGCTCGGCTTGATGCCGCCCTCCCACGACGCCTCCCCGGCGACCGGGTGGTCGAGGGCGTAGTCGGCGCGCTCGGCCAGCATCGGCAGCCAGCCCACGCCGCCCTCGACGATGAGGATGCGCAGCGACGGGAAGCGCAGCGGCACGCCTGACCAGAGCCAGTCGGCGCAGGCGAACATGGCGCTGGTCGGCATCAGCGTGGTGATGGCCTCGATGGGCGTGTCGGGCGACGGCACGGGCGACCAGGAGGAGTCGCCGGTGTGCAGGCAGACCACGGTGCCGGTCTCCTCGCAGGCGGCGAAGAACGGGTCCCAGTGGCCGGTGTGGATCGAGGGCAGCCGCAGCCGGGTGGGGAACTCGGGGAAGACGACGGCCTTGAAGCCCCTGGCGGCATTGGCGCGGATCTCCTTGGCCGCCACGTCGGGGTCGGGCAGCCACGGGAGCTGCAGGCCGACGATCCGCTCGGGGTAGGTGCCCGCCCAGACGTCGATGTGCCAGTCGTTCCACGCCTTGACCAGGGCCAGGCCCAGCTCCTGGTCGCGGGTCCTGGCGAACGGCATGCCTGCTTGCCCGGCGAGCATGCCGGGGAAGCAGAGCGCGGCCCAGATGCCGGCGACGTCCATGTCCTGGACGCGGGCCTCGATGTCGTGGCAGCCGGGGCGCATGTGCTCGAAGCGGATCGGGTCGAGCGTGCGCTGCTCGCGCGGCAGCCCCGCGCCCACGTCGATGCCGGCGCACGGGTAGGTCGCGCCGTTGTAGCGCCAGACCTGGTGACCCGCCTCCGTCTCCACTACCTTCGGCGCGGCCTCGGCGTATTTGTCCGGCAGGCGGCCTTCGAACAGGTCGGGAGGCTCGATCAGGTGATCGTCGGCTGAGATGATCACATAGTCGCGCCGCCTGGGGTCAGGGTCGGGGAGCAGCGGCGTAGTCACGCAGGTAACCGTACGACGGCGGGATAACGTCGAACAAGCTGCGACGTATCCGTTGGGTATCCGAGGGGGTATTTGACCCGGGACCGCCGGGAGGGGGATGGCTGGCGATCCCGGGAGTGGCGGACCCGCCTCGCGCAGGAACGGGTCCGCATGCCCCACTACCCCGGCGATATCTGTTCAGTCAGCAAATGCCCGCGAAGTTCGGAGACCGCCGCGGAGGATAGTTGGAGCACCTCCCTGACGTACGCCTCGGCGGAGCCGTGCCTGGCCGCGAGGTCGGCCAGGAAGAGCCGCATGGCCTCGGCGGGCGCGAGCCCGAACCCCGGCCACAGGGGCGCGTCGGGATGCCGCCTGGTCCAGTCGGCGACGAAGCGCTCGGTGGCCAGTCCGGTGAGCGCGTAGTCCGCCACGATGTCGTCCTCGCTCACCCCCGCCAGCGACAGGACGAGCGCGGTGAGCACCCCCGTACGATCCTTGCCCGCCGCGCAGTGCACGACCACGGGCGCGTTGTCGGCCCGCGCGATGGTCTCCAGCGCGGTCCTGAGGTTCGCGACGCCGTCCTCGGTGACCTCCAGGTAGCGGTCGGCGAGGTAGCGGGCGACGCCCAGCTCCTCGCTGTAGGCGGCGGTGTCCCAGCGGCGCCCTTCGATGGGCAGGTTCTGGTAGAGCTGTCCCTCGGTCTCGGGGACCCGTCCGGCCTTCTCGACCTCGAACGGGTGGCGCAGGTCGATGACGCTGCGCACGCGCAGCGCCCGGAAGGCGGTCAGGTCGGCTCCGGTCAGCCAGCCCAGCGAGTCGGCCCGGTAGAGCCGCCGCCATCGGACGGAGCGCCCGTCCTTCGCGGCATATCCACCTACGTCGCGGAAGTTGCAGAGGTTGGTGAACTCAATGTGGCGGATCACCCTCAACACACTAATTGGCGGGTGTCGTCGCCTCCGGGACCCCAGCGGTCTCCTTGGCCCCCTGAGCCTTCCGCTCCGCGAGCTCGCGCCGGATCAGCAGCACCCAGCCGCCGAGCGCGATGCCGATGAACAGCCACCATTGGACGCCGTACGCCAGGTTGAGCCCGCCCCCCGCGCCGACGTCGGGCTCGGGCACCGGCGCGGGCGCGGAAGCGGGCGTGGGCTGCTGCTCGGTCAGCTCGACGTAGCCGCCCACGAGGCGGTAGGACAGGCCCTGCCCGATCTTGCCGGGGTCGATGAGGAGCACCTGGCCGGGGGGCAGCCCGGGGCGGTCGGTGATCCCGCTGTTCTCCTCGGTCTCGCCGGGGCGTAGCCGCCCCGTTACAGTTACCTGCCCGGTGGGCGCCGCGGGCACGGCGGGCGCGGCGTCGGCGGTGGCGCCGGCGGGCACCCAGCCCCGGTTGACGAGCACGGCCGTGCCGCTGCCGGTGACCAGGGGGGTCAGCACGTAGTAGCCGTTGCGGCCCTCCTGGGGGCGGCGGCGTACGACGAGCTCGTGGGCGGCGTCGTACGTGCCGGCGACCGTGACGCGCCGGAACCGGTCGCCCTCCTTGACCTGCTGCCCCGCGCTCGCGAGGCGCTCCAGCGGCACGGGCGCGGCCTCGATGTTGGCGGTCACCCGCTCGCTGTTGGCCGACCGTTCCTCGAACCGCCCGAACTGCCAGCGCCCGAGGAAGACGAAGGCGGGGATGACCAGGAGCACCACGACGTGGAGCGCGAGCCATCTGGGCGTCAGCAGGAACCGGTACACGCCTTCCAGGTTAGGCACCACCACAGGTGGTCCCGCACTCAGGCGCTCCGGACGTCGGCGCCTTCCCCCGGAACGGGCGTGACCTCGCGCGGCCCACTCACCTCGTGGCCGTCGGCGCAGCGGAAGTGCAGCTCGATGGGGGCGCCGCAGTCGCGGTGGGTGAGGAGCACCGGCGGGCCCTCGTCGCCCGACAGGTGCTTGTCGCCCCAGTGCATGAGCGCGACCAGCAGGGGATACAGGTCGCGGCCCTTCTCGGTGAGCCGGTACTCGTCGCGCTGCCGCTGCCCCGGCTCGCGGTACGGCTCCTTGCGCAGCAGGCCCTCGTCGACCAGCCGGGCCAGGCGGGCGCTGAGCACCTGGCGGGGGGCGCCGGTGATCGCCTGCATGTCGGCGAACCTCCGTACGCCGCTGAACGCCTCGCGCAGCACCAGGAAGGTCCACTTCTCCCCGACGATGTCCAGGGTGCGCTCGATCGAGCAGTTGTTCACCCGGAAGGGAACGTTCATTTTTGCATTATACCTGAGTTCAGTTGACAGACTCAGCCGCGAGGAGGAGGCTGGGTCTATGCAGGGAACCCAGATCCGCCCGGCCCGTCCCGACGACGAGGAGCGGATCAGACGCTTCCTGGCCGGCCTGTCGCTGCACACGCAGACGCTCCGGTTCTTCACCGGCGTCTCCAAGCCGGCCCCCGGCCTCGTCAGGACGCTGCTCCGCGTGGACGAGCGGCGCGACGCGCTCGTCGCGACCACGGAGTGCGGCGAGATCGTCGGCCACGCCATGAGCTTCAAGGGCGGCTGCGCCGACGTGGAGATCGCCGTGGTGGTGACGGACGACTGGCAGGGGCGCGGGCTGGGCCCGAGGCTGGTGGACACGCTGCTCCTGCGGGCCTCCGTGCGCGGTGCCAGGACCGTCGGCATGGACGTCCTGGGCGAGAACCGGCGGGTGCTCAGGCTCGTCCGCCGGCTCTGGCCGGAGGCCACGATGAAGGTGGCTTCCGGGACGGTCGAGGTGACCGCTATGATCGATCAGGCTGGCCTATTTGCGGAACAAGGTTCTGTTGCCACACCATTGACAGTGTGAAGAGTGTCAAGAACGGACGCGACGGCCGCACCCGCATCATCGAGGGCGCCCTCCGCCGTTTCAGCCAGGACGGCGTCTCCGCCACCACCCTGGCCAGCCTCCGTGAGGAAAGCGGCGTCAGCGTCGGCAGCTTCTACCACCACTTCGCCAGCAAGGAGCACGTCTTCGGCGTGCTGTACGGCGAGATCCTCGACGCCTACCAGGCGGCCTTCCTGGCCGAGCTGGTCCGCCACGAGGAGGCCCGCGACGGCATCGAGGCCATCGTGGCCTTCCACATGCGGTGGGCGGGCGAGCACCCCGAGCGGGCCAGGCTGCTGATCAGCGAGCGCCCGCCGCGCAAGAACGAGCCGGGCGGAGCCGAGGTGGCGGAGGCGCGGCGCGCGTTCTTCCGCCAGGTCTCCGACTGGTGGCGGCCGCACATGAAGAACGGCCGGCTGCAGCCCGTCCACGCGACCATGTGTTACGTGTTGTGGCTGGGGCCGGCGCAGGAGATGTGCCGGCTGTGGTTCGCGGGAGCGCACACCCCGACGGAGGAAGAGATCAAGGGGCTGGGTGAGGCGGCCTGGCAGAGCCTGCGCCAGCGGGCGGAATGAGCCCTGCGCGGGGAGCGATGATCTGAGCACCGTCTGTGGTGTTATTGTCCAAATGTGAGACGACCTCGGGCGCTGGTGCTGCCCACCTTGCCGGAGAGCGCGCTCGCCCGCCTGGGCGAGATCGCCGATCTGACCGAGGTTCCCGCACGACCGAGCCTCGGCTTCACCGACGAGCAACTGGCCGACCTGGTCATCGAGACGGGCGCGACCGTGCTCATCACCGACGGCGACCAGGTGCGCACGTCGGTGCTCGGCCTGCACCTGGACGTCGTGGCCAGCATGGGGCCGCCGGCGAGCGTGGACCTGGCGCTGGCGGCCGAGCGCGGCGTGACCGTCCTGCACGCCCCCGAGCGCGACTCGGAGGCGGTGGCCGAGCTGACGCTCGCGCTGCTGTTCGCGGTGAGCAGGAACATCGTCAGTGCCGACCGCGAGGTGCGCAGGGGGCGGGTCTACCACGCTCCCGTCCACCAGAGCAGGGTGCCTCCGGCGCAGCGCCACCGCGGCCGCAGGCTCACCGGGCGCACGTTCGGCATCGTCGGCCTGGGCCGGGTCGGCAGGGCGCTGCGCTGGCGGTGCGAGGGCCTGGGCATGAAGGTGATCGTCTGCGACCCGTTCGTGGCCGAGGCCACGCACACGCTGCCCGGGCTGCTCGCCGAGGCCGACGTGGTCTCCCTGCACGTGCCGCTGACCGAGGAGACGCGGGGGTTCTTCGGCTACCCCGAGTTCGGCGCGATGCGGCCGGGGTCGATCTACCTCAACACCTCCCGCGGAGCGCTGCACGACCTGCGGGCGCTGGTCGACGCGCTGCGCGAGGGACAGGTGGGCGGCGCCGGGCTCGACCACTTCGAGGGCGAGTGGCTCGACCGGGCCCATCCCCTGACCCGGCTGCCGAACGTGGTGCTCACCCCCAGGCTGGGCGAGGCCACGGGGGAGAGCCGGGAGGAGCTGGCGGAGACGCTGGTGGAGGACATCGCGCGGCTGCTGCGCGGGGAGCGGCCCGCGCACGCGTACGTGCCGGTGTGAGGGATCAGGCCACCTGCCGGAGCCGGCTCGGAACGTGCCAGCTCGCGCGGTCGAGCGAGATGTCCAGCCGCAGATCGCCACGCTGCCTGCGCAACCCGGGCACCCGCACCCTGTCGTGCACGTCGAACCTGCCCCGATGCGGATACCCGAACCCCAGCTCACCCGGCAGCACCCGCAGATCATCACGATTGCCGCAGCGCGGGCACGTCCACGAGACCAGGTCCAGGCCGCGGTTGTAGTCGGAGCAGGCGCTGAAGTATTCGTCGGGCCTGAATCGGGACTCACAGGCCAAGCAAGGGATCAGCATCGGGTCCGCTCCTCGGGGACGAACGTGTCGGTACGCATAGAGATACCGCGCGTCACTTGTCCGCCGCTTGCAGAATGCTTGGGTGTTTAAGTAACAGTATGAGCACTGTCGGTATCAGATCATGCTCGTGAGCCGGCGGTGAAAGGATGCTCCTGTGGAACGACTGCGCCATCACCTGCTCGACACCGGATACACGATCGACGGCGTGCGCGAACGCCTGGGCAGCATGGCGGCCTCGGCGCTGGCCCGCGAGGAACTGGTACCGGCTCTGCGCGCCACCGCCGACGGCGATGCGCTGGGCACCCTGATCAGGCTGTGGTGGCTCGGCGTCCCCGTCCCGGCCAAGTCCGTGGGGCCCGAGGTGCTCGACTCCGGGCTGGTCGAGGCCGATGGCGACCAGGTCGCCGCCACCGTGCACCTCCAGCCCTGGGAGACCGGCGGTTTCCTCGTCTCCGACAGGAAGGTGCGGCCGGGCGACCCCGCGCTGCGGCTCGACCACGTGGTGGGGGCGGGCGGTGCCTCGGCCAACCTGGCCCAGCTCGTCACCCGCCGCCCGGTGGGACGCGCGCTCGACCTGGGCACCGGGTGCGGGGTGCAGGTGCTGCACCTGGCAGGGCGGGCCGAGCGGATCACGGCCACCGATCTCAACCCCCGCGCGCTGCAGCTGGCCAGGCTGAGCTGGGAGCTGTCCGGGGTGAGCGGCGTGGACGCGCGCGCGGGCTCGATGTTCGAGCCGGTCGAGGGGGAGCTGTTCGACCTGGTCGTGAGCAACCCGCCGTTCGTCATCGCGCCGGCCCGCGCGGGCAAGCTGACCTACCGCGAGTCGGGCCGCGAGGGCGACGACTTCTGCCGCGACCTCGTCCGCCGCGCGCCGCTCCACCTCAACCCCGGCGGCCAGGCCCACTTCCTGGCCAACTGGCTGCACGTCGAGGGGGAGGACTGGCACGACCGCGTGGGCGGCTGGCTGGGCGAGACCGGCTGCGACGCCTGGGTGGTGCAGCGCGACGTGCAGGACCCGGCCGAGTACGTCGAGCTGTGGCTCAGGGACGCGGCCGAGCAGGGCACGAGCGCGTACACCGAGCACTACGACCGGTGGCTGGCCTGGTTCGACGAGCGGCGGATCGAGGGCATCGGGTTCGGCTGGATCACGATGCGCAACTCCGGCACGCTCGACCCCGTCGTACGCGTCGAGCACCTGGCCCACCAGGTCTCGCTGCCGGTCGGCGACTACGTCGACTCCGTGATCGACGCGATCGCCACCGCGCACCGGGCGCGAGGGCTGGACGCCGCGCTGCTGCGCACCGCCGACGGGCTGCTCGACGAGCGCGTCGGCCTGCCGGGCGCCGAGGACCCGATCCGCATCGTCCTGCGCCAGACGCAGGGGCTGCGGCGCAGCAGGGAGGTCGGCACGGTGGAGGCCGCGCTGGCCGGGGTGTGCGACGGCGAGCTGGCCCTCGGGCCGCTGCTGAACGTGATCGCCGAGCTGGTCGGAGACGGGGAGATCCCCGACTCCGACGCGGTCAGGCCGCTGATCGCGGAGGGCTACTTCCTCCTTTAATCGGGTGTTGATCCGACGTCAACCTCACCGTTGGATGCTGTGGGCCAGGACACGGACCTGGGGGGTTCGAGGGCCGTGTCAGGTCCGGCCGGTCGTCCGGAGTGAGGCGGCTAGCCGTTGCGCGGAGCATCCGGATAACCGGGCCCCCTAGCGACGCGCGACGGTCAGGATGACCGGCCGGGCTGAACACATCCGATTTCCTAGGGACAGCCTTGATCAACCATGTGTGGATGACACGTCTGGACGACGAGCTGTACTCAGGACTCGACGACGGGCCCATCGCCGGCGGGTTCGGGAGTGGCGATGCTGTCGAGCAGGACCTTGAGATCCCCGGCCTCGGGAGCGCCGAGCCTGGAGAAGATGTCGAAGGCCTGCCGTAGGCAGTCCAGGCTTCTCGTCGTGCTGCCGAGACCGCGCAGCGCCCTGCCCAGCACGGTGAGCGAGAGCGCCTCGCCGTACGGGTGGCCGATCTCGCGGGAGACCACCAGCGCCTGCTCGGCGTGGCGGACGGCGTCGGGATACCGCTCGGCGGCGATGAACGTCTCGGCCAGCCGGGAGCACACCCGTTGCTCCCAGACGCGCTGCTTGCTGGCGCGGAAGAAGGCCAGGCACTCGGCATGGTGGTGCACGGCCTCGGTGAGGCGGCCCACCCTGCTCAGGACGATGCCGAGGTGGTAGCGGGCACGGGCGGTGCCGGCGCCGCTGCCGATCTCGGTGAAGATGGCCAGGCCCTTCTCCGCCGCCGCGATCGCGTCCTCGGGACGGCCCAGGCCCAGGTGGTCGCGGGCCGAGTAGCTGAGGACCAGCGCCTCGCCGGCCGGCACGCCGTTCTCGCGGTACCACCGCGTGGCGGCCTCGAACAGCGACAGCGCCTCGGTGTGGCGGCGCTGGCGGCCGACGACGACGGCCAGGGCGTTCAGCACCTCGCCGGTGACGATCTTCTCCTGGCGGGCCCGCGACAGCTCGTGCACGATCCTGAAGTGCTGCTCGGCGTCCTTGAGCCGGTTGTCCGCGAACAGCACCCGGCCCTGCACGTAGCGGGCGCGCAGCTCGCTGCCCTGGTCGGCGTTGCGCTGCGCGGTGGCCAGCACGGCCTTGGTGCCGCGGTCGAACTCGCGCGTGTGCGTGCCCGCCTCCAGCAGCGGCTCCATCGCCACCAGCAGGTCCGCGGCGGGCAGCAGCTGCTCGGCGGTACGGGCCGTCGCGGCGGCCTGGTCGATGGCCGCGAACAGCGAGTCGCCCTCGGAGATCAGCCAGGCCACGGCCTCGTCCACGCTGGTGAAGGTGAGCCCGCTGCCGACGACCACGAGGTTGGCGGGGATCATGCTGCCCTCGTAGGCCAGGGTGTGCGCCGACTGGGCCGAGGCCAGGTAGAAGCCGAGCAGGCGGCGCAGCGCCATCGTACGGGCCTGGGGCCGCTCGCCCCTGTCCAGCGCCCGGCGGGCGAACAGCTTGAGCAGGTCGTGGAAGCGGTAGCGGCCCGGCGCGGGCGCCTCCAGCAGGCTGGCGTCCACCAGCGACTCCAGCACCTCCTCCGCCTCGAACATGCTCATCGACAGCACGGCGGAGGCGGCCCCGACGGAGATGTCGGGCCCGTTGGGCAGCGACAGCAGCCGGAAGGCGCGGGCCTGGACGGAGGTGAGCTGGCCGTACCCGAGGGCGAACGTGGCCTCCACGGCCAGGTTGCCCACTCGCAGCTCGTCGAGGCGGCGCTGCTCGTCGGCCAGCCTGGGCACCAGCGAGGCGACCGTCCACGAGGGCCGGGCGGCGAGCCGGGAGGCGACGATGCGTACGGCCAGGGGCAGGAAGCCGCACGCGGCCACCACGTCCATGGCCGCGCCGTGCTCGGCGGCGACCCGCTCGGCGCCGGCGACCGAGGAGAACAGCGACAGCGCCTCGTCCGGCTCCATCACGTCGAGATCCACGAGCTTGGCCGACGGCAGGTCGGCCAGCTTGCCCCGGCTGGTGACGATGGCGGCGCATCCGGGCGTGCCCGGCAGCAGCGGGCTGACCTGGGCGGCGTCGCGGGCGTTGTCCAGCAGCACCAGGATGCGGCGCTCGGCCAGGATGGAGCGGTAGAGGGCGGAGCGTTCCGCGGGGGCGTCGGGGATGACGTCCGGCGGCACGCCGAGCGCGCGCAGGAAGCCGCCGAGCGCCGACTCGGGCGCGAGGGCCTGGTCGGTGTAGCCGCGCAGGTCGGCGTAGAGCTGGCCGTCGGGGAAGACGTCGTCCACCAGGTGCGCCACGTGCACGGCCAGCGTGGTCTTGCCGACGCCGCCGATGCCGGAGATGGCCGCGATGGGCACGCCCTCGGCCGCCGGCTGGGCCGACAGGAGGGTGCGCAGGCGAACCGCGATCTCCTTGCGGCCGGTGAAGTCGCTGACGGCGGCCGGGAGCTGGGCGGGGCGCGGCAGCTCCAGCGCCGGCTGCTGCTGCTCCTCCTCGCCCGCCGGCTCCTCCTCCTGGGGGACCTCCGCCGCGGCGAGCGTGGGGTCGGCGGCCAGGATGCGCTGGTGCAGCGCGGACAGTTCCGGGCCCGGCTCGATGCCCAGCTCGTCGATGAGCGCCTCGCGCGTCTCGGTGAAGACGTTGAGCGCGTCGCCCTGCCGGCCGCAGCGGTACAGGGCCAGCATGAGCTGGGCGCGCAGCCGCTCGCGCAGCGGGTGGTCGGCGGTGAGCGCGATCAGCTCGGAGACGATCTTGGCGTGGTTGCCGAGCTCCAGGTCCACGTCCATGAGCGTCTCGACGACGCTGATACGCCGCTCGACCAGGCGGTCGCGCTGGTGCTCGGAGTAGGGGCCGACGGTGCCGGCCAGCGGCTCGCCCTCGAACAGGGCCAGCGCGGCCCGCAGGGCGCGGGCGCACTCGGCCGGTTTGCCGGCCTTGCGGGCGGCCTCGGCCTGCTGGATGCCGCGCTCGAAGCGGGTCAGGTCGAGGGAGTCCTCAGGCAGGCGCAGCGCGTAGCCGCGGCCGATCGAGGTGAGCAGCTCGGGGCGGGAGCGGGCGGGCCTGTCGGGTTCGAGCACGGTGCGCAGCCTGGAGACGTACGTGCGCAGCGCGCCCAGGGCCCGCGGCGGGGCCTCCTCGCCCCACACCGCGTCGATCATCTCGTTCGGGGTGACCGCGTGGCCTTCCCGCAGGAGCAGCATGCCGAGGATGGAACGCTGCAGCGGGGTGCCCAGGTCGAGTTCCTGGCCATCACGCCACGCGCGGACAGGACCGAGCACGGCGAACCGCAGCCCGCTCTCAACGCTCTGACCAGCCATGCCGTCTGTCTCCAAGCCAATGGAACGATTTGTTACCAAATGATAGATCCATCACTGCTCGTCACCTAGGTTCGGGCAGATCGTTCATCTGTGCGTTGATCCGTCGTTAATCCGGTTTTGAGCCCGTCCCCGGATGCTGAGGGTCGGAGCCACACGTGATACGCATCGCGGGGGCGTGTGTCATGTAGAGGCTGCGCGGACCGGAAAAAATACCGGCCCCGCCCTCCAATGTCGGGCGGGGCCGTCGGTGAACGGTTTTCAGGCTGCCTCGACCAGTCCGAGCCTCATCAGCAGCCGCTCGCGTACGAGCGGCCATTCGGAGTTCAGGATCGAGTAGAACGCGGTATCTCGGACCGTGTTGTCGGCGCCTCGGCTATCCGCTCGCCGCACCCCGTCGAAGTGTGCGCCGAGTGCCTCGATGGCGGCCCGGGATCTGGTGTTGCGTACGTCTGCCTTCAAGGTGATGCGGTGGACGTTCCAGGTCTCGAAGGCGTGCGAGAGCAGGAGGAACTTGCTCTCCCGGTTGGCACCCGTACCTTGGGCGCTCGCGCCCAGCCAGGTGTAACCGATGTCGGCCACGGACGGAACGTCGCCCACCGCACCGCGTGTACCCGGAGGCCAGGGCATGGGGCCCTGCCAGTACTCCAGGTGCATGAGACGGGTGGCACCGACCACGCGGTCGGTGTTCAGCCACCGGATGGCGAAGGGCATCGTGCGGCCCTCCGCCTGCTCAGCCATGGCGGCCTCCACGTAGGAGACAACCTCGTCCCGGCCGTTCGGGACGCGAGTGAAGGTGTAGGTGGAGCGGTCTTCACTCGCCGCGGCGACGAGGTCATCGACCGCCGCGAGGCTGAGAGGCTCCAGGCGCACGAGGCGCCCGGACAGGGTGACAAGAGCGGGCATGAGCACATGATGAGGGTTGCCCGACGTGCACGTAACCAGGCCGTGCGGGCCAACTTTCCGCCGGTTTTTCACCCACGGAGTTTCCGCAGGTCAGAGGCCCCTTTTGGGGGATGGTAAACCCGCTCTTGGGGAAAGATTCGCCTAACCGTGACCCTGGCCGGACCCTAGCCCGCGCAGGGCGCGGGAACGAGCGCGCGACGCGGTCCAGGTGCCACGCCGCGGTGGCTCGCCGACAGCTCTCGCAGACCCGTCGAGAGGAAGTCGAGATTGTCCGCGATCCACGGCAGCCGGAGCGGATCCGGGCTGTTCAGGGCGGTCAGGCGCTCGTCCGGAGAGTCGCCGTAGAGCAGGCTCACCGCGACGCGCACCCGGGCGGCCGAGGGGTCGTCGCCGAAGGCGTGCCCCGGCAGGACGCCGATGCCGTGCTCCTCCAGCAGGAGCTTGGTGATCTCGGCGGAGCCGCCGAGCCGTAGGTGACCGAGGTCGGGATAGAGGTAGAAGCCGCCCTGGGGCTCGGGGACGTCGGCCCCGGCCTCGACGAACCTCTCGTACACCGCCCGCGCGACCAGGCCGTGCAGCCGGCGGCTGCGGATGACGCGCTCGGTCAGCTCGGGCGGGTCGCCGAAGGCGTAGGCGGCGGCCTCCTGCACGGGCGCCGCGGGCGCCGACCAGATCTCGCTGGCCACGGCGAGCAGGCGGGTACGCAGCAGGTGGCCGCTCTCCGGCAGCCTGGCCACGCCGATCCGCCAGCCGCCCAGCGCCAGGCTCTTGCTCAGCCCGGTGGTGATGATCGTGCGCTCGGGCGCCAGATCGGCCGGCGAGGTGTACGGCAGAGCCGGGTCGTGCACGAGGTCCCGGTAGATCTCGTCGGAGATGATCGTCAGATCGAGCGCCCTGGCCACCTGCACCAGGCGGGCGACGGTGGCCGGCGAGGCCAGCCGTCCCGTCGGGTTGTCGGGCAGCGTCACCAGGATCGAGCTGACCGTCCTGCCCTGCGCCCTGGCCCTGACGACCTCGGCGGTCACCAGATCCGGATCCGGCACCCCGCCCTCTCCTGGTGGTGCGGGCACCAGGAGGGGACGCGAGCCGACCAGATCGGCCTGCGCGGCGTAGCTGACCCAGCTGGGCATGGGCAGGACGATGTCTCCGCCGATCGCCAGGAGCAGGCCGTACAGCAGCGACTTGCTGCCCGGTCCGCTGACGACCTGCTCGGGGTCGGTGACGAGCCCCCGTCGTGTCCAGTAGCCCGCTGCCGCGGCCCGAAGCCCGGACGCCCCCGCGACCGGCCCGTAGCCGTTGCGTTCCGAGGCGGCGGCCAGCCTGTCGCGCAGCGCCGGGTGGACGGGCAGACCGGCCTCACCGAAGGCCAGGTGCAGCACGCGTTCCCCGGCGCGTCGTCTTCGCTCGATGTCCTCATTCGCCGCCAGAGTGGCGGACAAGGTAACGGTCATGTTTGTCACGTTCCCAGGGTGGTTGGATGAAGGCATCAGCACAAGCGACCCTTTTTGTGGGTAGGCATAAGGAAGTCTGATGCTCGAATTGCGGCGGTTGGTCCTGATCTGCGAGTTCGCCAGGAAGGGAAGTATCGCGGCGACGGCCGAGTCGCTCGGCTACAGCCCGTCGGCGGTCTCCCAGCAACTGGCCGCGCTCGAACGCGAGACCGGCACGGCCCTGATCGACAGGACGGCGCGCAGCGCCGAGCTGACCGACGCGGGCCGGCGGCTGGTCCTGCATGCCGAGCGCATCCTTTCGATGGTGGAGGAGGCGGAGTCCGACCTGTCCGCGCACGCGGGCACGCCCGCGGGGCGCGTCGTGGTGACCGCCTTCCCGACGGCGGCGGTGGCGTTCGCGCCGGCGCTGGCCCGCTCGCTGCGCCGCCACACCGAGCTGACGCTCCGGCTGGGCCAGAGCAGGTCGGGGCGCGGCATGCGCGAGGTGCAGTCCGGCGAGGTCGACATCGCGCTCGTGGACGACTGGTACGGCGGCGTGCGCGACAGCGAGACCCTTCGCGTCTTCCCGCTGCTGCGCGACCCCCTCGTGCTGGTGGTGCCGCGCAAGCACCGCCTGGCCGACCCGGAGGTGCCGGTCGACCTGCGCGAGCTGCGCGACGAGCCGTGGATGGCCACGCCCGACGGCGAGCCCTCGCGGCTGGCGGTGGACCGTCTGCTGGTGGACGTGGGCGGCACCCGCCCGACGCCGTGGGAGTTCGAAGGACTGGGAACCATCCTCTCGCTGGTCGCCAAGGGCATCGGCATCGCGGCCGTGCCCGCGCTCGCGCTGGCCGCCGGGGTGCGCGGCCTGGCCGTGCGGCAGTTCCCCGGCAACCCCGTCGGGCGCGACGTGCACGCCGTGGCACGCGGCTCCAGCGTGCACCGGCCGTCGGTGTCGGTGACGCTGCGGGCCATCCACGTGGCCGCGCGTTACCTGGCGGCCGATCTGGACCCCGTGCGTCCCGCCGAGCGGACCCGCGACAGCGGGCCGGCCGGCGAGGAGCTGCTGCGCGATCCGGTGCGCTCGGCGAGCGACGTGGTGGGCCGCTCCTTCGGGGAGTGAAACCTCCGGTCCCGACGCGATAACGTCTGCGCCTATGGCGCCGACGTACGACATCGAGCAGCTCCTGCTCTCCCAGCCCAGCATCCGCACGGTCGCGGGTGTCGACGAGGTGGGCCGCGGCGCGTGGGCCGGGCCCGTCACGGTCTGCGCGGTCGTCACCGACCTGAGCGAGCCGCCGGCCGGGCTGACCGACTCCAAGCAGGTCTCCGAGGCCAAGCGGGGGCCGCTGGCCGCCGAGCTGGCCACGTGGGCGGCCGGCATCGGCTTCGGCGAGGCCACTCACCAGGAGGTCGACACGCTCGGCATGACCGAGGCGCTGCGCAGGGCCGCGCGCAGGGCGCTGGAGTCGCTCCCCGTCCGGCCCGACGCGGTGATCCTCGACGGCAAGCACGACTACATCGGCGCGCCGTGGCCGGTGCGGCTGGAGGTCAAGGGCGACGCGGCGAGCATCTCGGTGGCCGCCGCCTCCGTGCTGGCCAAGGTGCGGCGCGATGCGTACATGGCGACGATCGGCTGCGAGGAGTACGGCTTCGCGGAGAACGCCGGATACCCGTCGCCCGTGCATCAGGAGGCGCTCGCCCGGCTGGGGCCGACCCCACATCACCGGCTTTCATGGTCATACCTTGACGATCTGCCCCAATGGCGGCATCTCAAGCATCACCGTGATCCGCTGGCGTGCGAGGGGCAGGAAACTCTTTTCGCCTAGTCCGGTCAAGGGCCGCGCGTGACGGCCGCGAGCCCGCCGGGGATCGGTCATCATACGGGGAATGCGGATCGGGATCTTTGTCGTCGCCGGGCTGTTCCCCGGGCAGGAGCCTGGGCGGGTGCTCACGAACGCGGTCGAGTGGATCGTCGCGGCCGAGGAGGCCGGGTTCGACGACGCGTGGATCGCCGAGCACCACTTCATGCCGTACGGCGTGTGCCCGTCGCCCGCGACGCTGGCCGCGGTCGCGATAGGCAGGACCACGCGCATCGGGCTCGGCACGGCCGTGAGCGTGCTGTCCACGCAGCACCCGGTGGCGCTGGCCGAGCAGGCCGCCATGTTGCACCACCTGTCCGGCGGGCGGTTCACGCTCGGCGTCGGCAGGGGCGGGCCGTGGGTGGACCTGGAGGTGTTCGGGACCGGGCTGGAGCGGTACGAGCACGGCTTCGCCGAATCGCTCGACCTGCTGGTCGAGGCCCTGTCGGGCGGGCCCGTGTCGGCCGACGGGGAGTTCTTCCGCTTCCGGGAGGTGCCGATGGTGCCGCCGGCGCGGATGCGGCCGGTGGTCGCGTGCACCTCCGAGGGGACGGTCGAGCTGGCCGCCGCGCGCGGGCTGCCCATGCTGCTGGGGCTGCACATCGGGGACGACGACAAGGCCGCCCTGGTCAAGCGGTACGGCGGCGGGACGGGGGCCGGGCACGTGGCGGCGGGGCTGGCGTACGTGGCCGACTCGACGGAGGAGGCGGTACGCGAGCTGAAGGCGGCGATGCCCGCCTGGCTGGGGCCCGGGCTGGCCGGGTACGTGCCGGTGGACGATCGGCCGCGCAAGGTGCGGGACGCCGATGAGTACGTGGACCTGCTGACGAGGATCCACCCGGTGGGGTCCGCCGCGCACTGTGCCGAGACGTTGCTGCGTACGGCGGAGAACACCGGGATCGAGCACTTCGTCCTGCTCGTGGAGGGGCTGGGGGAGCACGAGCGGACGCTGGCGAACATCAGGAGGTTCGGCGCCGAGGTGCTGCCCCTGCTGCGCTGATCGCGCCGAGGGTGAGCCGGGCTCGCGCCCGGCTCACCGGACGGAGGCTCAGCAGTCGACGAGCTCCGGCTTCTGGTTGAGGATCTGAGCGCGCGGGGTGACGAAGTCGGCCAGCGCCTTCGTCGCCGCCGGGTCGAAGACGGCCACCCGGTGGCAGTTCTGGAAGGCCAGGCGCACACCGTAGTGGCGCTCCAGCGCGCCACGCATGGAGTCGCTCGCCAGGCAGCGCAGGAGCTGGCCGCGGGCCTCCTCGGACGGCGGCGGCACCTCGTTGTCGGCGAACTCGGCCCCGCTGTGCTCACGCTGCTTGACCAGCTCGCTGATCAGCGACCACGCGTAGGGCAGTGAGTCGCGGACGCAGGCGAGGAACGCCGCGTCGTCCACCTCACCGGCTCTGGCCTGGTCGAGCAGATCGTTCGGAACGGTCAGCGACATGCTGTCTCCTCTCGAAGGGGGTTCACCTTGACGCTAGGTCACCGGAGTGAAGCGCTCCAGGATCCTTGCGGGAACAGTCGTGTGTGCTTGACAACCTCGTCAGGGCCCGTACACGAAGCCGGGGTCGACCTGCTCGGCGAGGTCGGCGCCGGTGCGCTCGTTGGCCCACGCGCGGGCGTTGCGCAGGTGGAACTCCACGGTCTGGCGGCCGAAGCGGGCCCAGTCCTTCTCCTGCTCGTCGAGGGTCTTGCGGAGCAGCGCCAGCGCGTCGGAGTTGGCCGGCTCCAGGTCGTCGAGCGTGAAGTGGCGGCCCTGCTCCATGGCGCGGACGGCCGCCGAGTGCTCCATCCAGGTGAGCAGGTCGTCGCCCACGTGCTCGCGCAGGAAGTCGACGTCGGACTGGCCGTGCACCTTGTTGCCGACCACCGCCAGGGCCACGTCGTATCTGGCGGCGTACTCGCGGTACTGCCGGTAGACGCTGACGCCCTGCCGGGTGGGCTCGGCCACCAGGAACGTCAGGTCGAAGCGGGTGAACAGGCCGGAAGCGAAGGAGTCGGCTCCGGCGGTCATGTCGACCACGACGTACTCGCCGTGGCCGTCGATCAGGTGGTTGAGCAGCAGCTCCACCGCGCCGACCTTCGAGTGGTAGCAGGCGACGCCCAGGTCGTCCTCGCTGAACGGGCCCGTGGCGAGCAGGCGGAGGCCGTCGGGGGTGGTCAGGCCGTACGGGTCGGTGGCCAGGTCCTCGAAGCGCAGGAGCGTGGAGCCGCTGCCGGGCGGGGTGGTCTTGACCATGACGTCGGCCGACGGGATGCGGGGGTTGGTGCCGCGCAGGCGGTCCTTGATCTCGGTCAGGTGGGCGCCGAGGGGCTCCGGCTGCCTGTCCAGGCCGAGCACCAGGGCCAGGTGCTGGTTGATGTCGGCGTCCATGGCCACCACGGGGGCGCCCTGGGCTGCCACGTGCCTGGCGAACAGGGCCGACATCGTCGTCTTGCCGCTGCCGCCCTTTCCGACGAACGCCACTCTCACGGTCTGCTCCTGGTGAGGATGAAAATCGTTTCCGTTCGGGACGGTCACCATCATGCCACAGCCCGCGTTCGGCCGGGGCTGTTTCGATCCGTGGGAGTTGGAGAGGCGCGGTCAGGCGCAGGTGGCGTCCAGGTTGACCGGAGTGTCGGCGCCAGGGGTGGTGGACGGGCTGTGGGCCGGGGCGGTCTTGGTGGAGGCGGGCTCCTCCAGGGAGTCGGAGACCTTGCGGCGGATGAGGTACCAGTCCGGGTCGGCGGTGTTGATCAGCGGCGGGACGAAGTTGAGGCTGCGCAGCTTGGCGTTCTTCACCTTCTGGGACAGGTCCACGACCGCGGGCAGCAGGTCCTGCGGCAGGTCGGTGGAGATGGCGCGCTTGGTGGCGGCGGCCAGGCGTTCGAAGCTGTTGAGCACGGTGATCGGGTCCGCCTGCTTGGCCACGGCGTTGAGCAGGCATTTCTGGCGTCCCATGCGCACGTAGTCGTCGCTGTCGGTGCGCGAGCGGCCGTACCAGAGGGCTTCCTCGCCGGACAGCTTGCGGGTGCCGGCGGGCAGGAGGCCCTCGCGGCGGCGGCCGTACACGATGGGCTCCTTGATGGTGACCTGGACGCCGCCCATCGCGTCGATGATCTCCGCGAAGCCCTTCATGTCGACCATGGCGTAGTAGCTCACGGGGATGCCGAGGATGTCGGAGACGGTCTGCTTGATGAGGGTGGGGCCGCGCCGGCCCTTCTCCGCGCCGGGCACCAGCTCCGGGTGGTCCTCGGCGTACTGGAAGACCTCGTTGAGCAGGCCGGGGGTGTCGGGGCCGCCGCCGGTGAAGCCGAACGGGAAGAGCTCCCTGGCCGGGCCCTCGGGGAGCTGGACCTGCTGGAGGTTGCGCGGCAGGCCGAACAGGACGGTGTCGCCCGTCTGCACGTCCACGCTGGCCACGGTCATGCTGTCGGTGCGCACGCCCGGCCGGCTCGGCGCCGAGTCGCCGCCGAGGAGCAGGAAGTTCACCCGCTCGGCCCCGTTCCAGGGGTCCTGCGACAGGACGGGGGTGGCGGTGTTGGTGGGGGAGAACAGGGTGTTGACGACGTCCCGCGACAGGTACGCCAGCCGTGTCGCGTACACCGTGGGCGCCAGGACGAGCGCGCACAGCGCGATGGCCAGGGTGGTGGTCAGGAAGCGGCCGACGGTGTCGGCGCGGGCGGGGCGCACCAGCAGGAACGACCAGATGATCACCCCGGTCCACAGCAGCGCAATCGCCACCAGCGACACCGTGAGCCAGATGAGCCAGCGGGGCTGGACGGCCAGCGACAGGAGGTGGGTGCTGAAGGCGGTGAAGACGGTCAGCGCGGCGGCCAGCATCACCACGTAGGCGGCCATGAGCGCCAGGCCGGTCTTGCGGCGCTCCGCGGCCAGGTGCGCGACGCCCCACAACAGGGCCGAGGCCAGCGTGAGCGCGATGCTCGCCCCCAGGCCGAAACGTCGATCTTCTCCCGTCATGCCTGGTCGAACCCCCATTGTGTACCCATCCACGTGACCCTAGTCAGGTGATGTGCGTGATAGGCGGTACGTAAGGGAATGCTTCGGTCAAATGCCCGTCAAGACCACCTTGAGATATGACGTGAATGTGAGCAAGCGACACGGCAGCTACGGGTTCGACGCGCCCTGGGCGCCGCCCGGTCTGGTCCTCGGCGCGATCGTGCTGGCGGGCCTGGCGGCGGTCTCCTTCGCGCTCGACATCCTCGCCGCCGGTCTCGCGTTCCTGTTCGGCGCGCTCTACACGCTGGCCAGCGCGGCGAGCTACCTCTACACGACGCGGCGCGGCAAGTTCGCGGTCTGGGCGGCGGAGCTCCAGCGGCTGCGCGGCGACGAGCGGCTGCTCGACCTGGGCTGCGGCAGGGGAGCGGTGCTGCTGCTCGCGGCAGGGCTGCTGGGCAAGGGCCGGGCGACCGGCGTCGACCTGGGCCGCACCGAGTCGGTGACCAGGGCGAACGCCGAGGCGGAAGGGGTCTCGGACCGGGTGGAGCTGGTCACCGGTGACCTGCGGGACCTGCCGTTCGGCGACGAGGCGTTCGACGTGGTGGTGTCGAGCCAGGCCCTGCACGATCTCCGCGCCGCCGAGGGGCGCGAGCAGGCCGTGCGGGAGGCGTACCGGGTGCTGCGGCCGGGCGGGCTGATGCTGATCGCCGACTTCCGGCACACCCCCGCCTACGAGGAGACGCTGCGCCGGCTCGGCGTGGTGGACGTGCGGCGGCGGGACGCGGGCTGGCGGTTCTGGTACGGCGGCCCCTGGTTCGCCACCTGGATCCTGGAGGCCAGAAAGCCCGCCGGGTAGCGGGTTGTAAGCGTTTGCCCGCCGCTCGCCGGGTATCCGAAGGAGCCTATGAGCGACGTGGAAACCGGCACCGTCACCACCAAGGTGCCCGCGCGGCTGGACCGGCTCCCGTGGTCACGCTGGCACTGGATGATCGTCATCGGGCTCGGCACCGTCTGGATCCTCGACGGGCTCGAGGTCACCATCGTCGGGAACCTGTCGGCGCAGCTCGCCAAGCCGGGCAGCGGCCTGGACATCACCCAGGCGCAGGTCGCCGGTGTGGCCGCGGCGCTCTACGTGGCCGGAGCCTGCTCGGGGGCGCTGTTCTTCGGCTGGCTGACCGACCGGTTCGGCAGGAAGAAGCTGTTCATCATCACGCTGGTCGTGTACCTGGTGGCGACGCTGCTGACCGCGTTCTCGTTCAGCGCGTGGTGGTTCTTCCTGTTCAGGTTCATGACCGGGTTCGGGATCGGCGGCGAGTACGCCGCCATCAACTCCGCCATCGACGAGCTCATCCCGAGCCGGCACCGGGGGCGCATCGACATCATCATCAACGGCAGCTACTGGCTCGGCGCGGCGGGCGGCGCGCTGCTGACCGTGCCGCTGCTGAACGATCTGCCGGTCAACATCGGCTGGCGGGTCGCGTTCGGCCTGGGCGTGGTGCTGGGCCTGGCCATCCTCCTCGTACGGCGGCACGTGCCGGAGAGCCCGCGCTGGCTGTTCATCCACGGCAGGGACCGCGAGGCCGAGCGGCTGGTGGACGACATCGAGGACCAGGTCGGCAGGGACCGCCTGGCGGAGCCCGAGCAGTCGATCACCATTCACCAGCGCAAGTCGATCGGGTTCGTCCGGATCGCGCACACGATGGTGGCCCTCTACCCCAAGCGCACGGTGCTGGGGCTCTCGCTCTTCATCGGGCAGGCGTTCCTCTACAACGCGATCACCTTCGGGTACGCGCAGATCCTGTCCACGTTCTTCCAGATCGACACGCACACGGGCTACTACTTCGCCGTCATCGCGATCGGGAACTTCCTCGGCCCCCTGCTGCTCGGCCACCTCTTCGACACCGTGGGCAGGATCCCCATGATCTCGGCCACGTACATCGGGTCCGGGCTGCTCCTGCTGGGCACGGCCTGGCTGTTCAACCAGGGCCTGCTCACCGCGGTCACGCTGACCGCGTGCTGGTCGGTCGTGCTGTTCGTGGCCTCGGCCGGGGCCAGCTCGGCCTATCTGACGGTCAGCGAGATCTTCCCGATGGAGACCCGGGCGATGGCCATCGCGTTCTTCTTCGCGATCGGCACGGCGGCAGGCGGCATCGCGGGGCCGCTGGTGTTCTCCTCGCTGGTGGAGAGCGGGGTGCCAGGGGACACGGCGCTCGCGTTCAGCATCGGCGCGATCATCATGATCGTGGCCGGGCTGGTCGAGCTGATCCTCGGGGTCAAGGCCGAGCGCAAGGGACTGGAGGCCATCGCGGCCCCGCTCTCCACCGCGAGCAGTGCCTCATGAGAGGGGCCGCCACATGACGGGGAACACCCGCGGGCTGTCGGACAGGTACAGGTGTGGCACGTCCACGAACACCCGCATCGGTCCCCGTTCCACCTCCAGTTTCGCGGCCATCGCCGCGTGCACGTCGGCGAGCGGCAGGTAGTTGAGGTAGCTGGTGTAGGCGTTCTGGGAGCGGAAGGTCGCCGTCATGACGAGCGCGCGTTCCCTGACCCGGAACGCCAGCCCGACCAGGCACGGCACCGCGTCATACCCCTCGCCGGGCGCGGTCAGCGAGATCCACGCGCTCTTGCTGTACGGCTTGACCCGCAGCAGGTCCGCCGCCCATCCGAGCTGGCCGCCGATCCTCGCCCCGTAGCTGTACTTGAACGGCGGCACCACCGTCTGCTCGCTGAACTTCCTGCGGTAGAGCGCCAGCCGGTCCGTGTCGCCGTACCGCGCGATGATCGGGTCGTCCCCGCTGACCCGCGCGATCTCGAACAACACGGACGGCGCCTCGATGACCGGACCCCGATCGTCGTCGGCGAGAGTGCCCGCCGACCATACATGGCGCATCAATCTGATCCACGCCTCCCCACACGACGCCCATTCTGCTGGGCCGGGCATTTATCCCTCCATATTGGAAATGCGGTACGGGTTGCGAGGAAGCCGGCGCCGTCTGCTGACGTTGCAGCGGACGTAGTAGACGCCGTAGTGCACCAGCGCGACGAGCAGGATGCCGGTCACGAGCAGGAGCAGGTTCGGCTCCTGCCCGCTGAGGCCGGTGACGCCGACGGTCAGGTAGGTCGAGTTGACCGTGGCGAGCACCATGACGTTGACACCCGGCCAGGCGAGCGGTGCGTAGGTCTCGGGGAAGCGCGGATCGACCGGCAGGTTAGGGCTCCAGTCGAGGTCGTCCCTGAGTTTCGTGGAGTACAGCAGCCGGAAGTTGTTGATCGCGCGGGCGGTGCGGGCGTGCGCGTTGACGGCCTCGATGAGGCGCAGGTACGGCAGCACGCTCAGCACGCCGAACGCGACGACCAGGGCGAACAGGTACCACGGCACGGCCTGCCACCTGGTGAGGCTCTGCGGGTCGACCACCTTGGCGCTGGCCAGCGCGATGGCGGCGAAGAACGGCCCCGACAGCAGGCTCAGGGAGAGCCTGGTCATCTTCAGCCGCTCCTCCTTGGCGGCGAGGTGGACGGCGTAGACACCGTTGAAGTCCACCGCGGCAAGCTGGAGGAACTGGCTCGGCGCCAGGTCGTCCTCCTGGACCATGCGCTGGGGGCTCTTCCTCATGAGCGCGCTCCTGGTTGCTGTAGCTCCAGTATGAGCGCATTTTTCGGGAATGGGCCGAGATTCCTACCAATTGTTCCAACAAATCTCAACTCACCGAAGTCAGGTGAGTCAAGCGCTCCGCATGGTCGATGTACGCCGACGGGAGACCGTACAGCAGGCCGGCCATCTCGCGGTCGTGGATCACCGGCAGGGCGGCCACCGCGTCGGCCGCCAGGCCCCGGCAGTACGCGATCGTCTCGGCCGTCATGCGGCTCGCCCGCACCCTGCGCAGCACCTCCGCCACCTGCTCGTCGGTGATGCCTCTGCCGGGCAGCTCGCCCAGGTCGAGGCCCGACATGAGCAGGGGCAGGCTGTAGACGCCCTGCCGCAGGTCGTTCCCCGCCGGCTTGCCGAGCTGCTCGCTGGTGGCGGTCAGGTCCAGCAGGTCGTCCAGCACCTGGAAGATCAGGCCGAACTTCTCCCCGTACGTCGCCATCCGCGCCCTGTCCTCGGCCGGCGCGTGCGCGCACACCGCCGCCATCAGGCAACCCGCCCGGAAGAGCGCGGCCGTCTTGCCGGTGATGGATCTCAGGGCGCTCTCCCGCGTACGCGCCGCGTCGAACAGGGTGGCGGTCTCCAGGAACTGGCCCTCCGCCAGCTCCACCACCGTCGCCGCCAGCACCTCCGCCACCGGCCTCGACACGTGCGTGATCGCCGCCAGCCCGGCCCTGGCCAGCATGAAGTCCCCGATCACCAGCGCCTTGCCGTCGCCCAGCTCGGCGTTGAGCGTCCTGGCGCCCCGGCGTTCCGTGGCCCCGTCCATCAGGTCGTCGTGCACCAGCGAGCCGGCGTGGACGAGCTCGACGCAGGCGGCGGCCGTGATCACGCGGCGGTCGGGGGTCTTGCCGAGGGCGAGCGAGGTGGCCAGCGTCATGGCCGGACGCAGGCGCTTGCCGCCCGCCGAGACGACGCGTCCGGCGCCCGCGTTGATGGCGGGCAGCGCGGACGAGCCGCTCAGCCGCCGGATCCTGGCTTCCACCTTGGCCAGCCCGGCGGCGATGGCCGGGTTGCGCAGTAGTTGATCCATGCCGTCCAGCCTGCGTCCCGGCCGCTGTGCCGCACCTGAGAAACGCTGAGGGGTCTCTCAGCGTGCCCTTCGGCGGGTGCGGACATTCACCGCCGTTCGGGCTCCCGGTGCTCGGGTGAGCTCGCACCGGCCGTCCGCGCACTGCCGTCGTAACCGGCCCAGCGAGACGGTCTGCACCAGGCCGATCGCCCAGCACGTCGGGCAGCCGCGCAGGGCGAGCAGGCCGAGCGGGGCGAGCACCAGGCTCACCAGGCCGAACACCGGGATCAGCGCCACCGAGCCGATCAGCGCGCCGAACCCGGCCACGCCGCGCAGCAGGTGCCGCGGCAGGGACGCGCTCGCGAAGCTCCGGCCCTCAGCCATCCTGGCCTCCCGGGGATGCGCTCTCCAGCGAGCGGTGCACCGCCGCGCGGGCGCGGTGCAGCCGCGACTTCATGGCCGCGACGCTGAGGCCCAGCGCCCCGGCCACCATCCGGCCGCTCAGCCCCTGGATGTCGCGCATGATCAGCACGTTCCGCTGGTCGGCGGGGAGCGCGGCGACGGCCGCCGCCACCCTGTCGGCCTCCAGCCGCCGGATGACCTCGTCCTCGGCCGACCGCTCCCGCGTCTCGCCGGCCAGAGCGGACGGCTGCCGCAGCGACAGGCGGGCCCGGCGCAGGCACTCGTTGCGCACGATGCGGAACATCCACGACGCCAGCGCGCCCGTGGCCCGCAACGTGCCGATCTTCCGGTACAGGATGATCAGTGCCTCCTGCGCGGCGTCCTCCGCGTCCTCGGGCGTGGCGCACAACGTGCGGGCGAAGCGGCGTACGTGCGGATGCGAGCCGGACACCAGCGCGGAGATCGACTCGACGTCGCCCCGCTGCGCCGCGACGATCAGCCGCTCGCCCGGCCAGGCGGTCTCACCCACGCGAACGCCCCCTCCTGCGCAGCGCCACGACGCAGGCGCAGACGAGCACGGCCGCGACGGCGACGGCGGCGACGATGGCGGTAACTGACACGACAACCTCCCTGTGTTCCGATTCAGCACTTATGAGAGGCGCCCACCGTCGCGGAGGATTCGCCTGAGGGGATCCTTGATTTCAGTGAACTATCCCTGAGGAGTGCATCGCGTGACCGCATCATCCGGCCAGGTCCTCTACGTCGTCGTCAGCGCCGCGGAAACGGCGGCCGAGGTCGGCCGGCTCGTCACCCTGGCCCAGGCCGAGGGGTGGGTCGTGCAGCTCGTGGCCACCCCGTCCGCGCTGGACTTCATCGACGCGGCCGAGCTGGAACGCCAGACGGGACGGCCCGTACGCACCCGCTACCGCAAGCCGCACGAGCCGAAACCGCCCAGGGCCGACGCCATGATCGTGGCGCCCGCCACGTTCAACACGATCAACAAGTTCGCCCAGGGCATCACCGACACCTACGCCCTGGGAGTGCTGGCGGAGGCGCCCGGGCTGGGCATCCCGGTGGTCGTGCTGCCGTTCGTCAACGACGCGCTGGCCTCGCGGACGCCGTATCGCCGCAGTATCGAGGACCTGCGTGCCGACGGGGTCCGGGTGGTGCTGGACCCGGGGGACGACCCGTGGGCGCGGGCGCTGGCGGAGCTGGGCGTCAGGCCGTCCAGGCGGCGATGAGGTCCTCGGGGCGCCAGAGCCCGTCCAGGGAAAGGCCGGGCTCCGCGCCCGCCCTCGATGCGGCGATTTTCGGCGTGTCGAGGGCGGCCCCCGGTACGAAGGGGGCGTCGCGGACGAGTTCGTCGTAGTCGTGGCGGTCGAACGGGCGGTTGTCGAGCCACTCGATCGATCCCACGAAGTAGATGTGCCCGGCGACCGGCCCCTTGGCAAGCGCTCGCAGCGCCTCGTTCCAGTCCTGCGGGCGGGTGCCACGAACCAGCTCGGCGCCGGGGAGAGCGGCGCAGGCGACGGCTTGCACGAAATCATGGCGCTCGGCGGCGGGGGCACGGCCACGGGAGGCCTGGAAGACAACATACGGAAGCCCCGAGCGATCGCAGAACTCCTGGACCAGGCGGGATTTTCCGACGCGCCGCTCAGCTCAACATAGTGGGGCGCTTACTAAGACTCTTTCTTACTTAGATCCAGTCTTACTTGGCCCGGTTGCGTCTGACACCGTGTGAGGCCCTATGCCAGGATGTGCCGACTTCGGAGGAGGTACATCGTGGGAATGGCCGAGCGGGTCGATGCGGTCCTGCGCGGGGGCGAGGCGCCTCACGTGCACGGGCTCGTGGTGGTGCGCGGCGGGGAGGTCGTGCTGGAGCGGTACGGCGCCGGCGACGATCACGCGCTGAACGTGCCGCTCGGGCACGTGGAGTTCGACCGGGACACGCTGCACGACCTCAGGTCCGTGTCCAAGAGCGTGGTGGCCCTCGTGTACGGCATCGCGCTGGGCGAGGGGCTGGTGCCGGAGCCGGGGGCGCCGCTGATGCGGCAGTTCCCCGAGTACGGGATCCAGGGGCGGGAACATCTCACCATCGAGCACGCCCTGACCATGACCCTCGGGCTGGAGTGGGACGAGCAGCTGCCCTACACCGACCCCGCCAACAGCGAGATCGCGATGGAGCTCGCGCCCGACCGGCACCGGTACGTGCTGGAGCGGCCTGTCGTGGAGGAGGCGGGCAAGCGGTGGCACTACTGCGGCGGCGCCACGGCGCTGATCGGCGAGCTCATCACGCGGGGCACCGGGCGGACGCTGGCGGAGTACGCGGCGGCCAGGCTGTTCGAGCCGCTGGGTTTCCCGGCCCACGAGTGGTCCATGGGGGACGACGGGGTCACGAGGGCGGCGTCCGGGCTGCGGCTGCGGCCGGTCGATCTGGCCGCCGTCGGGCAGCTCGTGCTCGACGGCGGCCGGGGCATCGTGCCCGGCGACTGGATCGAGGAGATGTTGCGGCCCCGCGTGGTGATGGAGGGTGGCGGCAGCTACGGCTACCAGTGGTACCTCGGGAACGGCGAGCGGCGGCGGGCCGAGGGGATCGGGAACGGCGGGCAGCGGCTCGTCGTGGTGCCGGACGAGGGGCTGGTCGTGGCGGTGACGGCCGGCGAGTACGACAAGGGGATCGGCAGCTCGCAGGCCGTGCTGGACGCCGTACTCGCGGGCTGAATGCTGGGGGGTGAGCAGGACGCGGGCCACGTGGGCCGTGCTCAGGGGGTGAGCAGGACGCGGCCCGTCACCGTTCGGCTCTCCAGGAGGCGGTGGGCGTCGGCGGCCCGCTCCAGGGGGAGCGTGCGGGCGACGTGTGCCTCGCTGCGGCCCGAGGCGAGCCTGGCCAGCATCTCGGGGTAGTGCGTGCCGAAGACCTGCGCGGCCCAGGCGGGGCCGCTGCAGCCGGTCACGGTCACGCCTCGGGTCATCAGGTCGGCGGCGGTGACGGCGGCCTGCTCGCCGCTCAGCAGGCCGTAGTAGAGCATGCGGCCGGTGCCGGGGGTGAGGTGGCCGAGCACCTGCCCGGCCGATGCGCCGCCGATCGCCTCGAAGGCCACGTCCACGTCCGGCAGGCCGGCGGGCCAGCCGGGGGTGTTGTGGTCGAGCACGGTGTCCGCGCCCAGCTCGGCGGCCCGTTCGCGCTTGGCGGGCGTTCCCGCCGTGGCGATCACGTGGCCGGCGCCGAACTCCTTGGCGTGGCGCACCAGGTACGCCCCGACCGAGCTGGCGCCGGCCTCGACCAGCACCGTTCCCCCGCCGGACAGGGCCGCCTTGTGCAGCAGGGCGAGTGCCAGCGCGCCGGGGGCGGCTCCCGCCAGTGCCTGTTCGGGGGTCAGGCCGTCCGGCACCGGGCAGGCCATGGCGGCGGGGAGCAGCACGTACTCGGCGTACGCGCCGAGCCCGCCCGTCACCCCCACCAGCATGTTGCCGATCAGCTGCCCGGGCACGCCCTCGCCCACCTCGACGACCTCGCCCGCCACCTCCGCGCCGATCACGGCGGGCAGCGGCAGCGGGAACGGGAGCGCGCCCGCGCGGATCTGGGTCTCGGCGTAGCTGACGCCGATGGCGCGGGCACGGACCAGGATCTGCCCGGCTCCGGGTCGCGGGCGGGGGAGGTCGCTGAGCTGCAGGTTGTCCGGCTCTCCCGTGGCTGTCAGGACGATCGCGCGCATGGTTGCTCCCGATTAACTTGACCAATGGTCCACTTAATATATGGACCAGTGGTCAAGTTGTCCATGGGAAAGAATTGCCGGATGGAACGTCGAGAGCGGGCCGACGCCGCCCGCAACAGGCAGGCCATCCTGCGGGCGGCCGAGGAGCTGTTGCGGCGCCACCCGCCCGAGCAGGTCTCCGTCGAACGCGTCGCGGCGGCCGCCGGCGTGGGCAAGGGGACGGTCTTCCACCGGTTCGGCAGCCGGACCGGGCTCATGCGCGAGCTCATGGCCGAGCGGGCCCGCGAGCTGGAGCAGGCCGTGGCTGAGGGTCCGCCGCCGCTCGGGCCCGGCGCGGAGCCGGTGGAGCGGCTGGTCGCGTTCCTGACCCGGGTTGCCGAGCTGGGGGCGCGCAACGGGAACCTCATGGCGGCGCACGAGCACGCCATGGCGACCAGGAAGGGCGCCGCCGAGGAACGCAGGGAGAGCAACCCGATCTACGTGTCCTGGCATCGGCACGTGTCCGGGCTGATCGCCGAGGGGCGGCCCGGCGTGGACGCCGAGGAGATCGCCCACATGCTGCTCGGCACCCTGCACATGGAGCCGATCGCGAGCCAGCTGCGGGCGGGGGAGCACGAACGGCTGGCGGCGAGCTTCGCCGAACTGGTCAGAGCGCTGTTCAGCGCGGGAGGCCGCTGACCGCCGCAGTGGTGCTGTTCAGAGGTGGTGCTGTTCAGAGTGGGAGGTGGGTGACGGCCGTGCGGAAGGCCGTCACGGCCGCGGCGATCGCCGGGTGGCCGCCGTTCCCCCTCCTGAACGCCGCCAGCGTGCGGCGGCTCAGCGGCAGGCGGGTGAGCCGGACGCCGTGCGGCGGGTCGGTGGCCGCCAGGTGGGGGACGAGCGCGACGCCCTGGCCGGCCGCGGCGAAGGCGAGCACGGTGTCGAAGTCGTCGAGATGGTGCCGTACGACCGGCTCGAACCCCGCCGCCTGGCAGGCCCTGATCGCCATCGTGTGGCAGAGCGTGCCGGGCTTGTTGGTGATCCACGCGTCGCTCCTGGCGGCGGCGATCGAGGGCCGGTCCGTGAGGTACATCGGCTCGCTGAACAGCGGCTCCGTCTCGATCGACGCGTCGGTGACCGGCGGGACGAAGTCGTACTCGTGCACCAGCGCCACGTCCAGCTCCCCCGCGCGCAGCGCCGCCGAGACGTGCGCCGGGTCGATCTCGGCCACCATCGGCTCCAGCCCGGGGTGGGCGCCGGTCAGCCCGGCGAGGGCGGGCGGCAGCAGCACGCGGGCCGCCGTGGGGAACGCGCCGATCCGCAGCGGCCCCGACGGCCCGCCCCGGGCGGCGGCGAGCGCCGCCGAGGCGCGTTCGAGCTGCTCCAGCACGGCTTGGGCGTGCTCGACGAGCAGCAGCCCGGCGGATGTCAGCGTGACCGTGCGCCCCGTGCGTTCGAGCAGCGGCACGCCGGCCTCCCGTTCCAGCGCGCTGAGCTGCTGGGAGACGGCCGACGGCGTGAACGTGACCGCCTCGGCGACCGCGGCGATCGTGCCGCGCCTGGCGAGTTCGCGCAGGAGGTGCAGCTTGCGTGGGTCGAGCATAAGCTCAGCTTAAGCTCGAACGTAGAGATCCGCGCTGGTGCTAACGGGTTGCCGTCGGCCAAGCTCGAAGCATGCTGAGAGGAATCCACGTACCGCTGGTCACGCCGTTCGACGAGTCGGGCGAGGTGGCCGTGGACACGATCGAGAAGCTCGGCCGGCAGGTGCTGGACCAGGGCGCCGCCGGCCTGGTGGCCCTGGGCACCACCGGCGAGGTGGCGGCGCTCGACCCCGCGGAACGGGCGCGGGTGATCGAGGCGTGCGCGCGGCTATGCGCCGAGCGGCAGGCGCTGCTGACCGTCGGGGTGACCGGCGGCGACACCCGCTCCACGGCCAGGGCGCTGCGGGAGCTGCCGCCCACGGTGGGGGCGGCGCTGGTGACGGTCCCGTCCTTCCTGCGGCCCGGCGAGCGCGGGGTCGTCGCGCACTTCGCGGCGCTGGCCGAGGAGACGCCGGTACCGCTGGTGATCTACCACATCCCGTACCGGACCGGGCAGGCCGTCGGCGCCGCCACGCTGCGCGAGCTCGGCGCGCACCCGATGATCGCGGGGGTGAAGTACGCGGCCGGCGGCATCACCCAGGAGACGGTCGAGCTGCTCGCGGACCTGCCCGAGGGGTTCGAGGTGTTGTGCGGGGACGACGTGTTCGTCTCGCCGATGCTCGCGCTGGGGGCAGCGGGCGGCATCCTGGCCTCGGCGCACGTCGAGACCGGTGGCTTCGTGGAGCTGGCCGAGGCCTGGCACGCGGGGGACGTCGCCCGGGCCAGGCCGCTCGGGCACCGGCTGGCCCGGCTGTCCGCGTCGTTGTTCACCGAGCCGAACCCGACCGTGCTCAAGGGCGTGCTGCACGCCCGCGGCCTGATCCCCACTCCGGACGTACGCCTGCCGCTCGTGCCCGCCAGTGCCGAGGCGGTGTCGCGAGCCCTAGGCGGAAATATGGGGTGGACGTGAAGCCGGATCAGGGGATAACGTCTGCGACCGATATGGGTTCCCTGTGATTCTCGCGCCAGAGGCCGCACCCGCGTCGAGCTGACCGCTCCGCCGTGCCGCCTCGCACCGGTCATGTTCCGAGCCGAGAAGAGGGGGTGGGCCCTTTATGCGTACTGCTGCTGCCCAACTGGCATTCGCCGAGATCACCAAGCGTTACGACACCCGCGTCGTCCTGGACCGCGTGTCCTTCACCGTCAGACCCGGCGAGCGGATCGGGGTGATCGGGGACAACGGGGCGGGCAAGTCCACGCTGCTCAGGCTCATGGCGGGCGTCGAGCGGGCCGACAACGGCGAGGTCACGGTCGTCGCGCCCGGCGGGGTGGGTTACCTGCCGCAGTCCCTGGAGCTGCCGCGGCACGCGACGGTGGCGGACGTCATCGATTTGGCGCTGGCCGAGCTGCGCGAGCTGGAGGCGCGGATGCGGGCCGCCGAGCACGCGCTGGCAGAGCCCGCCGAGGACGCGCTGGCAGAGCCCGCCGAGGACGCGTTGGCGAGGTCCGCCGAGGACGCGCTGGCAGGGCTCGCCGAGGACGGGTCGGCAGGCTCCGCCGAGCGCGGGTCGGCCAGGCCGAACCCCGGAGCGGGCGTGGGGCGCGAAGGGCAGGCCGACGTGCCTGCGGCGGTCTACGCCCGGCTGGTGGCGGAGTTCGAGGCGCGCGGCGGTTACGAGGCCGACGTGCGGGTGGACGCCGCGCTGCACGGGCTCGGGCTGCCGGGGCTGGACCGGGCGCGCCCGGTCGGCACGCTGTCCGGCGGCGAACGTTCCCGCCTCGCCCTGGCCGCCACCCTGGCGGCCGACCCCGAGCTGCTGCTGCTCGACGAGCCGACCAACGACCTGGACGACCGGGCCGTGGCCTGGCTCGAACAGCGGCTGCGCGCCCACCGGGGCACCGTGGTGGCGATCACGCACGACCGGGTGTTCCTGGAACGGGTGACCGCCACGATCCTGGAGGTCGCCGAGGGGCACGTACGCCGTTACGGCGACGGGTACTCCGGCTACCTCGTGGCCAAGGCCGCGGAACGGGCGGCGCGGCTGCGGGCGTACGAGGAGTGGAAGCAGGAGCTGGCCCGGCACTCCGGGCTGGTCGCCGCGAACGCCGGACGCATGGCCGCCATCCCGCGCAAGATGGCCAAGGCGGGCATGGGCACCGGCGCCTGGCGGGCCCGCTCGCGCACGCACGGCGCGGCCGGGCGTGTCCGGCAGTCGCAGCAGCGCATGCGGTGGCTCACGGACAACCCCGCACCCCGGCCACCCGACCCGCTCCGCTTCACGCCCGCCTTCGCCGCGAACAAGGCGGACGGCGCGGTGGGCGGCACGATGGGCAGCGCGGTGAGTGGTGCGGTGGCCGTGCTTGACGGGGTGCGCGTGGGGAGTCGGCTGCGGCTGGACGCCCTCACCGTGCGCTCTGGCGAGCGGCTGCTCGTCACGGGCCCGAACGGCGCGGGCAAGACCACGCTCATACGCGTACTGGCCGGAGAGCTCCAGCCGGACGCGGGTACCGTCAGGCGAGCGGGCCGGATCGGCCACCTCAGGCAGGACGAGCCCGCCGGGCCGCCGGACCGGACCGTGCTGGCGGCCTACGCCGCCGGCCGGCCGGGCTCGCCCGACGAGCACGCGGACGCGCTGCTGGCCCTGGGCCTGTTCCGGCCCTCGGACCTGCGGCTGCGCCTGGGCGAGCTGTCGTACGGGCAGCGCCGCAGGATCGAGCTGGCCCGCCTGGTCAGCGAGCCCGTGGACCTGCTGCTGCTCGACGAGCCGACGAACCACCTGTCGCCGCAGCTCGTCGAGCAGCTGGAGGAGGCGCTGACCTCGTACGAGGGCGCGCTGGTGATCGTCACCCACGACCGGCGCATGCGTGCCGCCTTCACCGGCTCCCACCTGGAGCTGCACGCGGGCACAGCCGTGTGACCCCCGCTCCCACACCGGTGGGCGGGGGTCACACGCGAGCGCCTGCCAGTGGGGCCGGCGCGGCCACCCGCGAACGCTTGCCGGAGCACCCGCGCGGCCATGCGAGCGCCTGCCGTCCGGCAGCGGGTCAGCGGTCCGAGTCCCTGATGGCCGTGCCGACCTCGCTCACCCGGTCGGCCAGCAGCCCGATCGCGCCCACCGCCCGCACCATCGGGTCGTCCTCGGCCCCGCCCAGGGCCTTGGCCTTGAGATAGGCCGCCTTGACCGCCGCCCAGCGCTCCGCCTGGGCGGGGGTCAGGCGGCCGCGCAGCTCGGCGAGCTTGAGCAGGTTCGCCTCCGCGTCGGAGGTCAGGGTCTGCGCCTCGCCCAGGTAGTGGTCGTCGATCACCGCTTCCAGCTCGTCGTCGTTCATGGCGGGCACGATGCGCTCGGCCAGCTTGTTCATGTTCCGGTAGGAGCCCTGCAGCCGGTACGGGGGCTCCGTACGGGCCGCGTCGGACTGGGCGGCGGAGGCGATGTAGGCCCGGTTGTTGGCCAGCACCACCTCCTGCACCCGTACCAGCTTGGCCAGGACGCTGAGCACCTGGTCCAGCTCGGGCTTGGTGTAGGGGTGCTTGAGCTGGTCGGGGCGGACGGCCGGGTCGCCCTTCGCCAGCCGGACGAGCAGCTCCACGTCGGACCGGTCGCGGCCGGAGAGCGGCGCGAGCACGGGGTTGGAGGTGAGCGCGTTGTCCACGTAGCTCAGCGCGAACAGCTCCTCCTTGCCCGACAGCACGTCGCCCAGGTTCCACACGTCGGCGCGGTTGGCCAGCATGTCGGGGATGCGGAAGCGCTGCCCCGACTCCGTGTACGGGTTGCCCGCCATGCACACCGCGAACCGCTTGCCGCGCAGGTCGTACGTCCTGGTGCGGCCGTTCCACACGCCCTCGATGCGGCGCTGGGCGTCGCACAGCGAGATGAACTTCTGCAGCAGCTCCGGCGAGGTGTGCTGGATGTCGTCCAGGTAGAGCAGGGTGTTGTTGCCCGTCTCCAGCGCGAACGAGATCTTCTCCACCTCCTGCCTGGCGGTCGCGTCGGGCGCGTCGGCCGGGTCCAGCGAGGTGACCTCGTGGCCCAGCGCGGGGCCGTTGACCTTGACGAAGACCAGGCCGAGGCGGCTGGCGACGTACTCCATCAGCGTCGTCTTGCCGTAGCCGGGCGGCGAGATGAGCAGGAGCAGGCCCATCTGGTCGGTACGCTTGCCCGCCCCCGCCGCGCCGAGCTGCTTGGCCAGGTTGTCGCCGATCAGCGGCAGGTACACCTCGTCGAGCAGCCGGTTGCGTACGAAGGCGCTCATGACCTTCGGCCGGTACTCGTCCAGGCGCAGCCGGCGCCGCTCGGCCTCGACCAGCTCGTTCCTGCGGCGCTGGTAGGCGCGGTAGGCCGGGAGCCGTTCCCTGGCGAAGTGCCGGGTCCTGGGCAGGATCTCGTCGAGGCGGATCTCCAGCTTGCGGTCCTTGATCCTGGGGTGGGCGCCGAGGAGGCCGTCCACGGTCTCCTCGGTGGTGGCGCTGGAGTCGTGGCGGGGCAGGTGGTCGCAGAGCTGTACGGCCAGCGCCTCCGCCACCTCGGGCCCCTGGTGGTAGGCGGTGAGCCAGGCCTGGGCGAGCTGGACGCGCTCGGGCAGGGGCAGCGCCTTGAGATCGTCCTCGAACTCGCGCAGCTTGACCGGGCCGAGGGCGTGCCGGAAGCCGTCGAGGAGGTCGAGGGCCGCCTTGGCGGTGACGAAGCCGGTGGGCGTGGTGCCCAGCTCCTCGACGAGGTACTCCCCGGCGAGGTCCACCGCGGGCAGGCCCAGGCCCGGCAGGAACGCGGCGATCGACCTGTCCAGCTCGTCGGCGAGCGAGCCCAGGGCGGGCGTGATACCGAAGATCGTGCGGGCTCTGACCAGCGACGCGGCCCGGGCGGCCAATGTTTTACGTGAAACCTCGTCCGTCCCGAACGCCCAGAAGAGCTGGGCCGCGGCCCTGGTCGCGGCGGGGTAGCGCAGCAGCCCGGCCCCCTCCCGCAGCCGCACCAGCGTGTCCAGGAGGAGCGTGGCGTCGTGGTCGTGCACGCCGCGCTCGTACCCCTCGTCGTAGCGCTCCTCGGCGGCCCGGCGGACCAGCTCCTCCAGCGGCGTCCCCGCCGTCACCGAGTCGAGCAGCGAGACGGCCAGGTGCTCGCCCCGGTAGACGTCCGCGGTCTCGGAGACCAGCACCTGGTCCCAGAAGGGCCGGGTGTCGTCGAAGGAGGCGGGCACGGGCGCCCGGTAGTCGGTGCCGGTGATCGCGAAGTTCATCTGCCCGTCGTGCGGCACCAGCGTCAGATCGATCGGCTGGGTGTTGACGGCGAAGCGGTGGTGGCCCAGTCGCAGGGTCTCGCCGCCGTCGGAGAAGAGGTCGAGGCGGTCCCGCAGCGCCCGCCCGGCCTCCTGCTGGGCCGCCTTCACCCTGCCGTCGAGCTCCTCGGCCCGTACGGCGTCGCCCAGCCCCCGCAGGTCGGCGGCGGCGGAGCGGACCTTGGCCACCATCGGGTCGGTCGCGAAGTACGTGTTGACCTCGTCCAGCGAGGACAGCGTCCCCAGCCGCCTGGTGATGCTGCCGAGGATGCGCTCGGCGGAGGCGAAGACGCGGTCGGCGCGGCGGGCGAGGTCGTCGAGCTGGGTCTGCTTGCGGGCCGAGAACGCCTCGTAGACGTCGTCCCGCTTGGCGGCGAGCTGCGCGGCGAAGTCGTCGAACTCGCCGAAGCGGGACTCCAGGTTCTCGACCTGCAGCATCAGCCGCCCGAGCTGCTCGTCGCACTTCTCCGGCGTGTCGGCCATCGCCAGCGCGCCCGTGACGGCCTGCCCCAGCAGTGCGAACTCGGCGGCGAACGCGGCGCGCCCCTCCGAGCCGAGCAGCTCCCGCCGCCGCCCGTCGAGCACGGCCCTGGCCCGGTTCACGCCGCCCAGCACCTCGGCGATGCGGCCCAGGATCGAGGTGCGGACGGTGGCGTCGGCGATGTCCAGCGACCCGACGACCTCGGTGACCACCTCCAGCCCCTCGGCCTGCTCGGCCAGCCGGTCGGCGACGGGCTCGGCCTCGGCCACGGTGCCGATCGCGGCGGCCTCGGCGGCCAGCGCCTCGACGGCCGCGTGGTAGGCGGTGAACGCGTCCTGGCCCGACAGGAACGTCACCGCCCGCCTGCCCGCCGCATCCAGCTCCTCCCGCACGGACGCGGCCAGCGAGTCCAGGGAGGAGAGGTCGATGTAGCGGACCTCGCGCAGCGTCACCAGGTGCCCCTGGGCGCGGCGGAGCGTGGCCAGCAGGGTGACCCAGGCGTCGGCGGTGGCCGGGTCGTCGGCCCTGGCGCGGCGGACGAGCTGGGTGGTCTCCTCCGTGGCCGTGGCCAGGCTCTGCGCGGCCTGGCGGGTGAGCTGCTCGACGTTCTCGTACTCGTCGAGCACCTGCTCGGCGGTGGCGCGCACGTCGGCGAGCGGCCCGCGCAGCCCGTGCTCGCCGAGCCAGTGGTAGGAGTCGAACGCCCGCGTGCAGGCGGCGATCAGGCCCTCGAACGTGCCGGCCGACGGCGCCATCTCCTCGACCATGCGCGCCACGGACAGGCAGTCGGAGATGCCCCGGACGAGCTCGGCGTTGCCGATCCGCTCCAGCGGCCCCGTGCCGGTGGGCTGGGCGGCGGCGTAGGTGTCCGACACGTACGGCGTCTGCCACACCTGCATCGGGTGCACCCGGGTCGGCTCCTCGGAGGTGGCGCGGAAGACCACCATTGTGCCGTCGTCGAACAGCGAGTACCCGTGGCAGACGATGGGGGTGGCCACCTCCTTCCTGATCACGTTGTACGGCAGCAGCAGCGACCGCCCGTCGCCCCTGGCGTGGAAGACGTACAGGACGTCCTCGCCGTTGGGGGAGCGCACGACCCGCTCGAACTCCAGGTCCGTCACGTCCGTGTCGAACGTCTTGCTGACCCCCGTGGCCAGGTAGTAGCCGCCGGGGAAGATCAGCCCCTGGTCCTCGGGCAGCCGCTGGCAGGCCTGCCCGATGCCGTCGAGCCGGACGACCGCCCTGGTGCGGATGTTGAAGACCAGGTGCCGCCAGTCGCTCTCCTTGTACGGCCGGATCCGCATGAGGATCAGCGGCCCCACGCGGGCGTACTCGACGTCGGCGTCCGCCAGGCTCTGCAGCGGCTCGGCGACCGGCTCGGAGTAGATGCCGGCGCCGGTCTCCGTGTTGTCCTCGATCTTGATGGTGAGGTCGCCGCCGACGGTCTCGACGAAGACCTCGCCACCGATGGAGATGTGCGGGTGGCGGCCGAGCACGTGGTCGTCGCGGGTGGTGGGCGTCCACTCGAAGTCGTGGGACGGGGGGAACGTGTGGTCCCGCTCCCCGCGATTGTCCTGATATTTCGGGACCCCACCGTTGCTGACCGTCCAGCGCAGCACCCGCGTGTCCGCCGGCCCGGTCTGGAACACGGCCAGCAGCTTGCCCTCGACCCGCCGCAACTGCTGGAGCCTGGTCTCCTTGTAGTAGCGGTAGAGCTCGGCGAAGTCCTTCCTGAACGCCTGGTCGTCCAGCGCCTCCAGCTTGTCGGCGTCGAACCGGAAGGCGTCGCCGTCCCTGGAGAAGCGGTGCACGGCGAACACGTCCGCCACCGTCGTCTCCGGCTTGAGCCCGATGAAGACGTTGTAGCCGAAGAGCATCACGTCGCCCAGGGAGACGATGTCCCTGGGGACGCAGTTGTTCTCGGTCCTGATCCGCTCGGTGCCCAGCAGGCGCAGCTCCGCGCCGCCGAAGACGCGCAGCCGCTCCTGGTTGACCGCCTCGGCCGCCGCCGCGAGGGCCTTGGCCTGGGCCTGGAGGCGGTTGCGCAGGACCTCGTACGTCCCCGCCTCCAGCTCGGGCGTAACCACGGTCACTTGGCGCCGGCCAGGGCCGCCACCGGCGAGTCGGCCACGCCGAGCCTGCGGGCCGTCTCCAGCAGCTCACCGAGCGGCCCCGACTGCGGGCCGCCGTCCTGGATGAGCCGCATGAGCAGGGCGGACACGGTCAGGTTCTTCAGGTCCTCGGTGCTGACGCCGCCGACCACGCTCGCGAGGTCGGCCGCCAGGCTGGCCTGGCCGTTGACGTACGGCGAGACGATCGCCCCGGCGACCTGGGAGTGGTCCACGAAGCCGTCCACCACCTTGCCCGCGGTGATCGAGCCGACCACCTTGTCGAAGAACATCGTGTCGCCGCCGACGATGTCGATGTTGGCCTTGGCCAGCCCGGCCGCCAGCACGCTGGCCTGCGACTCGGCGACCTGGCGGCTGACGTCGATGTGCTTGAGCCTGATCTCCTTGTCGGCCTCCAGGCGCAGGCGGTACTCCTCGTGCGCCCTGCTGGCCTCGTCCAGCGCGGCCATCGCGGCCGCCTTCTGGGTCAGACCCTCGGCCTCGGCCTTGAGCTTCTCGCCCACGGCGGCGGCGCCGGCCAGGGCCATCGCCTGCTCGCCCTCGGCCTGCGCCTTGAGCCGGTCGCCCTCGACCAGCGCCATGGCCCTGGCCCCGTCGGCCTCGGCGGCCAGCTTCTCCTTCAGCACCAGCGCCTCGGCGCGGCCCACCTTCTCGATGGCCTCGGCGTCGCGCTCCTTGACCTGCACCTGCGCCAGGCCGGAGGCGGCGGACTCGGCCTGGACGCCCTCGGCCAGCCGCATCTTGGCCCTGGCCTCCAGCTCGGCGGCCTGCTGGCGCGCCTCGGCGAGCACCAGCTCCTCGCGGGCCTTGAACTTGGAGGCGGCCTCCGCAGCCTCGGCGGCCTTGATGTCCTTGACCAGGTTCTCCTGGGCCTCGGCCTCGGCGGCGATGATCACCTGCTGGCGGGTGCGCTCGGCCTCCTCGACCACGCGCAGCCGCTTGATCGACTCCTCCTGCTCGGCCACGGTCTTGTCGACCGCGATGCGCTCGCGGATGACCTCGGCGATCGACCGCTTCTCGGTCTCGACCTCCTTGTCCTTGGCGATGCGCGACAGCTCGGTCTCCCGCTCGCGGGCGATGACCTCCAGCAGCCGGTCCTTCTCGATGCGCTCGGACTCGATGGCGATCACGCGCTCGCGGTTCTTCTCGGCGACGGCGATCTCGCGGGCCCGGTTCTCGTTCTGGACGCCGAGCTGCTCGTCGGTCTTCATGTGCGCGGCCTGGGCACGCAGCCGCTCCTCGGCCTGGACGCGGGCGATCTCGGCCTCCTCGCGCGCCTTGACGGTCTCGATCTCGCGGCGCTGCTTGAGCTCGGCGTCGGCCTGGCGGCGCTCCAGCTCCAGGATGGCCTCGCGGGCGTCCACGTTCTGGCGGGTGATCTCCTTCTCCTCGTTGCGCTGGAACTCGTTCGTGCGCACGTGCTCGATCGCCGTCAGCTCGGTGATCTTGCGGATGCCCTGCGCGTCGAGGATGTTGCTCTTGTCGAGCTGGGCCAGCGCGGTCTGCTCCAGGTAGTCGATGGCGGCGTCCTCGAGGCTGTAGCCGTTGAGGTCGGTGCCGATCAGGCGGACGATCTCGTCACGGAACTCGTCGCGCTTGGTGTAGAGGTCGACGAAGTCGAGGTGCTTGCCGGCGGTCTTGAGCGCCTCGGAGAACTTCGCGTTGAACAGCTCCTGCAGCGTGGTCTCGTCGCTGGCGCGGGCGGTGCCGATGGCCTGGGCGACCTTGATGACATCCTCGGCGGTCTTGTTCACGCGGACGAAAAACGTGATCTTGATGTCGGCCCTGATGTTGTCCCGGCAGATGAGCCCCTCGCGGCCGGTCCGCTCGATCTCGATGGTCTTGACCGAGATGTCCATGATCTCGGCCTTGTGGACCACGGGCAGCACCACGGCGCCGGTGAACGTCACGTCGACCTTGTTCACCTTCGACACGATCAGTGCCTTGCCCTGCTCGACCTTGCGGAAAAGGCGGCCGATGACGATGACGAGACCGATCACGATGACCAGGATGACGGCCAGGAAAATTCCGAAGCCGGTGGAGATGACGTCCATCAGTGCCCACTTTCGTACGGCATGACCCAGAAGAATTCGCCGTCTTTGTCGTATTCGAAGATGAGTGCGTTGTCGCCGCGTGCGAGGCGGTCCTGGCCGGTCGTGCGGACCTGCACGACCGCGGACGAGCCGTCGGCGGCGGTGACCTCGGCCTGGCCGAAGTCCGGGGTGGCCGTGCCGGTGCGGATCACGCACATCTGGCCGACGAAGTCGCCGCGCGAGCGCGTGTCCCCGTCGGGGAACAGCCTGCGTAGCGGCGTGAGCAGGCCGCGTACGGCCAGCCAGGCCAGGGCCACCGCGGCGAAGGGCACGGCGATGAGCGCGCCGGCCGGCGCGAGCACGCTGCCGATCAGGCAGAGCAGCCAGGCCAGCGCGATGAGCAGCGACAGCGTGACCCCCGCCGGGACTCCCCCGAGGCCCAGCCACGTGGCGTCGTCATCCGCCTCGAAGAGGCCGGTGATGACGGTCAGCCAATAGACGGCGACCACCACGAGAAGGAAGCTGAAAATGACAGTCGGAAAGCTCAGTGCGATGGTGAAGAAGTCGGTCATCCCGCCTCGGTACTACAAGTCCCCCTGTGTGTCCTGTCGGACTATATACAGATAAAGCCCTGCTAAAGAAGAAAGTTCCCGAAACGGTAGGTGTCTTGACCTCAAGTGTGGTTGAGGTAGCAGGCTGGCCGGCATGAGCGAAGTGATGAGAGCGGCGGCGTTCGCCGAACCCGGCGGCCCCGAAGTGCTGAAGGTGATGGAGCTGCCCGCGCCCCAGGCGGGCCCCGGGCAGGTGCGGGTACGCGTGCGCGCGGCCGGGGTGCAGCCGTTCGACGCCGCCGTACGGGCCGGGTGGCTGCCGCCGTACCTGGGCGAGGTGGCGTACCCGCGCATCCCGGGCAACGAGTTCGCGGGCGTGGTGGACCAGGTGGGGGAGGACGTGACCGGGGTGGCCGTCGGGGCGGAGGTGCTCGGGTTCACGGCGCTGTCCGGCTACGCCGAGTACGTCGTGGTGCCCGCCGCCAACGTGACGGCCAAGCCCGCGGGCCTGCCGTGGGAGGTGGCCGGCGGGCTGACCGCGGGCGTGCAGACGGCCGAGCTGGCCATCGACGGGCTGGGCCTGGCCGAGGGCGAGACGCTGCTCGTGCACGGCGCGGCCGGCTCGGTGGGCACGGCCGCCGTGCAGATCGCCAGGAGGCGCGGGGCCACCGTGATCGGCACCGCCCGCGAGGTGAACCACGACTACCTGCGCGCGCTGGGCGCCATCCCCGTCGTCTACGGCGAGGGCCTGGCCGACCGGGTGCGCGCCCTCGCACCCGGCGGCGTGGACGCGGCCCTGGACGGGGCGGGCGGGCACGCGCTGGAGGTCTCGATGGAGCTGGTACCCGACCGCGCCCGCATCGTCACGCTGGTCGAGCACGGCAGGGCCGCGGAACTCGGTGTCCGCCTGGTCCAGGGCGACCGCTCGGCCGAGCGGCTCGGGCGTTACGCGGCCCTGTACGCCGAGGGCGCCTTCACGTTCCCGGTGCGCAGGACGTACCGGCTGGAGGAGGCCGCGGACGCGCACCGGGAGATCGAGACCGGCCACGGCCAGGGCAAGATCGTCATCACCATCTAGCGCGTACGGCCTCCGCGATCCGGATCAGGACCTCGGAGAGCAGGCGGTCGCCGCCGGCCACGTCCCACAGGCAGTTCTGCAGGACCCGGCCGAGCGTCCAGCCGGCCGCGCGCCGCGGGTCGAGGCCGAGGGCGTCCACCATGAAGTCGAAGCGCCGCAGCACCGCGCGCGGCACGTCGCCGCTCGCGATCATCTCGTCCCACCGGTTCCACAGCGCGGGCAGCAGCTCGAACCCCGGGTCGCCCGCCAGCGGCTTGGGGTCGATGGCCAGCCACGGCTCGCGCTCGCCCGCCAGCACGTTGTCGTAGTGCAGGTCCCAGTGCAGCAGGCGGTCGCCGGGCTCGGAGACCAGCTCGGCGACCGCCCCCGCGCACCAGCGCAGCCAGTAGCGGTCGCGCTCGGTGTAGACCTTGGCGACGGCGTCGTCCACGCCGTCCAGCATGTCCCGCGCCAGGTCGCCGAGCAGGCGCAGGCCCTCGGGGGCCGGGTGGGCCGACAGGCGGCGCAGCAGGCCGGTCAGCACTTCCAGGGACTCCAGGACGTCGGGCACGCCGGACAGGGACCGGCCGGGGGCCAGCCGTTCGAGCAGCATGGTGCCGGTGTCCGGGTCGGCGTCGAGCAGCAGCACCGAGCCGTCGCCCGCCCAGGTGCGCAGGGCCTTGGCCTCGTCCGCGGTCTCGCTGGTCACGGGCTGCAGCTTGAGCGCGGCTGGGGTGCCGTCGGCGCGGAGCACGGGCAGCACCAGCGCGACGATCCCGTGGCTCGGCTCGCCGTCCAGCCGCAGGTTCCACTCGTCGAGAAAGCGTTCGGCCAGGGCGGGCAGCCCGGCGTTCCAGGCCCGCCCGGCGTCCCGCTCGTACCTCAGGTGTGACTCGGTCAGGGCCTCGGGCACCTTGATCCTCATGACCCCAGTCTGCCAAGGGCGGCAGGTCTAGGGCTTCCCCCTATGCGAACCCTGGGGCGCGGAGAGAAGGGCCGTGCCTACGCTGACGGCCCGATGCAGGGAGGCCGGCCATGGCGGCGACGATCGTGTTCATCCACGGGCGGGGTCAGGAAGGCAAGGACCCGGAGGCCCTGCGGAGCGAATGGTGCACCGCGCTGGCCGCGGGGCTGGGCGTGCCCAGGCTGGCCATGCCCTGCGTGCTGCCGTACTACGGCAACGTTTTGCACCGGGTCACCGCCCACGCGGCCAAGGAGTCGGAGCTCGTGGAGCTGCCCGCCGACGGCGGCGAGGAGATGCCGTTCCACCCCTTCCTGCCCGAGGACGTCGGCGAGCTGGAGCGGCTGCTGCTCGCCGACCTGGCCGCGACCACCGGCGGCGTGCAGCCGGAGCTGGCCGGCATCTCCGACCTGCTGTCCTGGACGCTGGCCCGGCGCCTGCTCACCTGGGTCTCCAAGAACACCAGCGTGGACAAGGAGATCATCAAGGTCTTCCTCCAGGACGTCGCCGTCTACCTCAGCCACGGTCGCAAGCCGGTGCTGGACGAGGTGCGCCGCCTGCTCCCGGCCTCCGGCGACCTCGTGCTCGTCTCGCACAGCCTGGGGACGGTGGTGGCCAGGGACCTGCTCGTGGACGAGACCGTCCGCCGGCGGGTGGTGTTCTGGGTGACGGCCGGCTCGCCGCTCGGGCTGCCCACGATCCAGCGCAACCTGCTGGCCAAGGGCACCCGGCATCCGGGCGTGCGGTGGCTGACCACGTACGACGTGAACGACATCGTGGCGCTCGGCCACCCGCTGGAGAGCGGGTGGGGGACGCCGCTGAGCCAGATCGAGGTCGAGAACCGCGACACCCCGCACGCCATCGACCGCTACCTGCGCCACCGCACCGTCGCAGGGCCCATCGGGAACGCCTGCGCCTGACCTCGCCGGTAGTGGCTAGTAGTGCCAGGGGAACGGCGACCAGTCGGGCTCGCGCTTCTCCAGGAACGAGTCGCGCCCCTCCGCGGCCTCCTCCGTCATGTACGCCAGCCGCGTGGCCTCACCGGCGAACACCTGCTGCCCCACCAGCCCGTCGTCGACGGCGTTGAAGGCGAACTTGAGCATCCGCTGCGCGGTCGGCGACTTGCCGTTGACCTTGCGGGCCCACTCCAGCGCCGTGCTCTCCAGCTCCTCGTGCGGCACCACGGCGTTGACCATGCCCATCCGGTGCGCGTCGGCCGCCGTGTAGGTGTCGCCGAGGAAGAAGATCTCGCGGGCGAACTTCTGCCCGACCTGCCGCGCCAGGTACGCCGACCCGAACCCGCCGTCGAAGCTGGCCACGTCGGCGTCGGTCTGCTTGAACCGGGCGTGCTCGGCGCTGGCGATCGTCAGGTCGGCCACGACGTGCAGGCTGTGCCCGCCGCCGGCGGCCCAGCCCGGGACCACGCAGATCACCACCTTGGGCATGAACCGGATGAGCCGCTGCACCTCCAGGATGTGCAGCCGCCCGGTGGCGGGCGTGCCGTCGGCGTACTGGTAGCCGTCCTTGCCCCTGATGCGCTGGTCGCCGCCGGAGCAGAACGCCCAGCCGCCGTCCTTGGGCGACGGCCCGTTGCCGGTCAGCAGCACGCAGCCGACGTCGGTGGTCTGCCGGGCGTGGTCGAGCGCGCGGTAGAGCTCGTCCACCGTCTGCGGGCGGAAGGCGTTGCGGACCTCCGGGCGGTTGAAGGCGACGCGTACGGTGCCCTGGTCCACCGCCCGGTGGTAGGTGATGTCGGTGAAGTCGAATCCCTCGACCGGCTGCCACGCCTTGGGATCGAACAGCTCGGAGACCATGGCCGAGAGCCTAGTGGATGCGCCCTCCGGCCCATTCGGCCCACTCCTTCTGGCTCTTGGCCAGGCGCAGGCCGTACTCCAGGGCCAGGCGGCCGTACACGGAGAGGTTGTCGGTTCCGCTCTCGACGAACTCGCGGATGCTCTCGATGTGCTCCAGGTCCTTGGCCGCCTCCTCGGCCCGCCGGCGCAGGTAGTCGCGGGCCTGCTCGGGCGAGACCTGGGCGAGGAAGAAGACCCGCAGCAGCATGTCGCTGCGCACGACCTGGGTCGGCTCCACCTCGGTGACCCAGCGCCGCAGCTCGGCCAGGCCCTCCTCGGTGATCGCGTACTCCTTGCGGCCCCGCGGGCCCTCCGAGACCACGTCCACGAGCCCCGCGCCGGCCAGCTTGCCGAGCTCGGAGTAGAGCTGGCTCTGCGTGGCCGGCCAGACGTTGGCGAGCGAGACGTCGAACGTCTTCAGCAGGTCGTATCCGCTCGCGGGCCCCTCGGAGAGCAGTCCCAGCACGGCGTGTCGAAGGCTCATGTTCCTATGTTGACATATCTCAACAGGAGGTTCTAGTTTCGACATGTCACTATAGGAATATCGAAGGAACTCCATGCGCGGCCTGCTCGGTTTTCTGCCCTGGATCGTCTACGCGTTCGTCGCCACCGGCGACGAGTGGCGCTGGGGTGCCATCACCGGTCTCGCCATCGCCGCCGTGCTCGTGACCGTGGACCGCAGGGCGGGCAGAGGCTGGGACGAGATCGTGATCGAGACGAGTGCCGCGGTCTTCTTCGCCTGCCTCACGGTGTTCTCGCTGGTGGCGCCGGACTCGCCGCTCACGCCGTACGGGCCGGCGCTGGTCAACGCGTGGCTGGCCGGCACGGCCTGGGGCTCGCTGGCCATCCGCAGGCCGTTCACGCTCGGCATCGCGCGCACGATGGCGCCCAGGGAGGTCTGGGAGGCCCCGGGGTTCTACCGCGTCAACGCGGTCATCACCGCGGTCTGGGCAGCGGCCTTCACCGTCGCGGCGGTCTCCCTGGCGCTCGTGCTCTCCGCCGCGCCCCACGCGACCACGCTGGTCATCGTCATCAAGGCGCTCTCGTTCGCCCTGCCCGCCGTGTTCACCGCCTGGTATCCGAAGCGGGTGCGGCGAGCCCTCGCCGGCGAGCGCTGACTTTCGAACGTGTGAATTATGTCACCTCGGCGCGCAGCTCGGCGAGCAGCTCCCCCTGATCGGCCAGCATGTCGGTGAGGATGCGCCGGGCGGCGCCCAGCAAATCGGCCAGCTCGGGCGTGGCGAGGGTGTAGACCACGGTGCTGCCCTCGCGGATCGCACTCACGATCCCCGCCCTGCGCAGGACGGCGAGCTGCTGGGAGAGGCTCGAGGCCTCGATGTCGATCTGGGCCAGTAGGTCCCTGACGGGCAGCGGCCCTTCCTGGAGTAGCTCCAACACTCGGATGCGAGCGGGGTGGCCGAGCGTTCGGAAGAAGTCGGCCTTGGCCTGGTAGACCTCCACGTGCATATTGCCAGACTAATCCAGTGCAGTTGCATAATTCTTCAAGTCGCTATGTTGTTGGATAGCATGACAGCGGGGACTAGGGAGTAGCCATGGGCCGAGGAAGAGCCAAGGCGAAGCAGACGAAGGTCGCTCGCCAGCTGAAGTACACCAACCACAACATCGACTACGACCGGCTGCGCGAGGAGCTGGGCGCAGACGAGCGACGCGAGGAGATGTACCCGCCTACGCCGTCCGAGCAGGAGTCCGAGCGCGGGCGATGACGCGGGTCAGCTTCGCGGGGGCGAGCGTCACGTTCTTCAGCCGCCTGGCCTCCGGCGCCTGATCGGGCGCCGTGAGCTCCAGGCGGTGCAGCACCTCGCGGATGATGACGCGCATCTCGAGGAGCGCCAGTTGCGCTCCGACGCAGAAGCGCCGCCCGCCGCCGAACGGCATCCAGGCCTTGCCCTGGTGCCCGTCCAGGAAGCGCTCGGGACGAAACTCCCCGGGCGCGGGGAAGGCGGCGGGGTCACGGTGCACGAGCGGGATGTACGGCCCGGCGTACCATCCGGCCGGGATCTCGTACCCGCCCAGCCGTAGCGGGGCGTCGAGCAGCCTCGGCGCCTCATAGACGACGGGGCGCACCCGCAGCACCTCCCTGACCACCGCGTCCAGGTAGGGCTCGTCGTCCGGCAGCCGCCGCAGCACCTCGGGCATGCGCAGGATCCGCTCGAAGGCCCAGGCCAGGCCGGTCGCGGTCGTCTCGTGGCCGGCGATGAGCATGGTGATCAGCTCGTCGCGCAGCTCCTGGTCGCCCAGCTCCGACTCCAGCAGCCGGCCGAGCACGTCGTCCCCGCCGGGGGCGGCGCGGCGCCGGCGGATCTCCTCGAACAGGATGGCGTCCACCTCGGCCCGCAGCCGCAGGAACCGGCCGTACGCCAGGAACGGCGCCCGCGCCGCGAGCCCGCGCACCCGTTCGGGCAGCATCGCCACCTGCATGGAGCCGCCGGTCTCGATCAGCTCGGGCAGCAGCGCGTGCAGCCGGCGGACACGCCCGGCGTCCGTGATCCCGAAGATCAGCCGGATGATGATCTCCAGCGTGATCTCCTGCACGCGGTCGCGCAGCCCGAACGGCCGGCCCAGCGGCCAGGTCGCGATCTTCTCGGCGGCGATCGCCGCGATGTCGTCGTGGTAGCCGGCGACCTGCTTGGCGCGCAGCGGCGGGTTGAGCGCCTTGCGGTGCCGCCACCACGGCTCCCCGTCGAGCGTGAGCACCGAGTGCGCGCCCACCATGTGCTCCAGGAAGTCGCGACGCGCCTCACCGGCCCGGCTGTCGCCGCTCTGGTCGGTGCGGTAGACCTGCTCGGCCAGATCGGCGGTGGTCACGTAGACCTCGGGCGGGAATCCGGCGTAGCGGACCGTGAAGATCGGCCCGTACCTGCGGTGGTAGCTCTCGAACGCGCGCGGCGCGTCGGCCATGAACCACGCCGTCTGCGCCAGCGCGGGCATTTTCGGACCAGGTGGGAACATCCTCGAACCTCCGGATAAATGTACGTACGTCATAGACGCTCGTATACATCTGTAGCATGAATACCGTGGCACGAACAGACGCCGGTGGATACCGCGAACGGCTGCTGGCGGGAGCGGTGAGCTGCCTGCAGGAGAAGGGCTACGCCCACACGACGGCACGAGACCTGGTCGCCGCCTCGGGCACCAACCTGGCCTCCATCGGCTATCACTTCGGCGGCAAGGACGCCCTGCTCAACGAGGCCATCGCGGCCGTCTTCGACCAGTGGACGGAGCGGGTGGAGCGCGCGCTGTTCGCCACCGAGCTCGGCTCCCCGAGGGAGATGCTGGAGCGGGCCATGGCCGAGCTGGTGGACGTCTTCGACGAGTTGCGGCCCGTGCTCATCCTGTGCGTCGAGGGCTATCCGGCGGCGTTGCGCGCGCCGGTGCTGCGGGAGAAGCTCACCGAGGCGTACGCCAGGACACGCACGGCCGGGGCCGACATGTTGCGGCGGGCGAGCGGCGAGCTGGGGGTCGAGCTGCCGATCCGGCCCGAGACGCTGGTGTCGGTCGTGGTGGCGATCTCCGACGGGCTGATGTTGCAGTGGCTGCTCGACCCCGAGTCCACCCCCGACGCCCGCGAGGTCGTCGAGGCCATTGCCACCCTGGGCGCCCTCATCGCCTGATCAACTGGCACCTGATCAACTGGCAAAGGTCTGCGAACCCAGGCATGTCGCCCGCCGCTGTGGGCACATCCCCCGGGAACGAGGAGATCAAGACATGCGCGTAGGAATCGTGGGTTCCGGAAGGCTGGGTTCGCCCCTCGGCCGACTGCTCGCGGTGGCGGGCCACGACGTGTTCTTCAGCGACGCCGATCCCGCCCGCGCGGCCGCCGCCGCCCGGGCCGCCGACGGCCAGGCCAGGGGCGGGCGGCCCGGCCAGGCGGCGCGGTTCGGCGAGGTCGTGATCATGGCGGTCGGGTGGGAGGCGTTCCCCGCGGTGGTGGCGGAGCTGGACGGCACGCTCGCCGGCAAGATCGTCGTGGATCCGAGCAACCCGATCGGCGAGCGCGACGGCGCGGCCGTGGTGGTGGCCGTCCCCGGCGGGCTGACCAGCCCCCAGTATCAGCAGCACGTGCTGGGCGAACAGGTGCGCCTGGTGCGCACGTTCAACACGAAGTATCCCAACGAGCTGCTCGAACTGGGCATCGCGGGCCAGCGCGGCGGGGCGCGGGCCGACATGCCCTACTGGGGCGACGACGACGAGGCCAAGAAGGCCGTGGTGCCGCTCATCGAGGACGCCGGGTTCACCGCCATCGACGGGGGCGGTCTCTCGGAAGCGCTGTGATCAGGTCGCGCAGGTGTCGTGGGTGGCGTCGAAGCCCTTCATCGCCTCCGTGTCGTCCGTACGCAGCGGCTTGAGGCCCTTCCAGTCGTCCCCGATCACCAGGATCAGCCGGTTCGTCCTGGCGGCGGGCATGGCCCGCGTGGTGGAGCCCTGGAGGTCGTTGCGGAGGGTGGGCACCCGGGTCTCACCGTTCGGGCCGTAGACGATCGTGGTCCTCGCCTGCGGCTTCTTCGCCGTGTCGCCGATCTTGGCGATGTGGTAGCCGCGCTGTTCGAGGAAGGCCGCGGCCTCCGTGGCGAGGCCGCCGCGCCAGGTGCCGTTGCGCAGCTCGATCTGGATCTTCGAGCGGCCCACCTTGGCCTGGCCGCCCTTGACGCCCTCCACGCTCTGGTCCCTGGCCACGATCTGGAACAGCCGCTTGGACTGGTCGGGCACCCACTCCACCCGGCCCGGCTGGGTGAGGGAGTAGTGCCACGGGGTGGTGATGAAGCGGATCTTGCTGATGTCGAGGCCCTGAAGGCTGCCCGCCAGATCCCGCATCACGCCGGTGGTCAGGCCCTGGTCGGTGGTGATCGCCTGGGTGGCGGCGTCGAGGGTGCCCAGCAGCTTGGCCGGGTCGGTGAGCGTCTCGCCGCTCATCACCTTCTTCACCATGGAGGCGATGAACATCTGCTGCCGCTGGATGCGCCCGATGTCGGAGCCGTCGCCGAGGCTGTAGCGGGCGCGCACGTAGCCGAGCGCCTGCTCGCCGTTGAGCGTCTGCTTGCCGGCGGGCAGATGCAGCAGGGCCTTCTTGTCGTCGATCGCCTCGGGCAGGCAGACCTCGACGCCGCCGATGGCGTTCACGATGCCCTTGAAGCCGGTGAAGTCCACCTTCACGAAGTGGTCGATGTGGATGCCGGTCAGCGACTCGATCGTCTTCCAGGTGCAGGCGATGCCGCCGGAGTTGAACGACTCGTTGATCATGCCGACGTGCGCCTGCTGGCCGGGCAGGCCCTTGGTGGCCCGGCAGGCGGGGAGCTGGACGACCGAGTCGCGCGGGAAGCTGATCACCATGGCGTTGTCGCGCTTGGACGACACGTGCGCCAGCATGATCGTGTCGGTGCGCTCGCCCGCGACCCTGCCGTACTTCGCGTTCTTGCCGTTGCGCTGGTCGGAGCCGACGATCAGGACGTTCATGGCGGTGCCGGCCACCTTGGGCGGGCGGGTGGCGCCCAGGTCCTCGGCGGTGACGTCCTCGTGCTCGATGTTGCCGGTCAGGCGCGCGTACACGCCGACGGCCACGCCGGTGACGAGGAGGACGACGGTCACCGCGACCGCGATCACCCAGCGCAGCCAGCGGCGTCGCCGCCGCGGCGGCGCGCCGGGCTCGGTGGGCGGCGCGTCGGCAAGCCCGCTGCTCACGTGACTCCAACAGGACGGGGCCGCGGGCCGCCGCCCATGGCCAAGAGCCTCGCCGTACAGATCTCGGCCGTTGATCGAGCCTGAGTGTACTCAGTCAGACGGGGAGCTGTGTCCTCAGTCGGGCAAGTTCACCCGCAGCGACACCGTGCCGCGCAGGTCGAGCCAGGCCGTGCCGGGGCCGCGGACCAGCCGGAGCACGACCTCCTCGCAGCCGGGGCAGCGGGCGACCAGGCCCGGGTCGGGGCCGTACACGCGCAGCGCGGCGACGGGGCCGGTCAGGCCGCAGCTCGCGCAGCGGCCCGTCGCGGAGGTCACGTCCACGGCGAAGATCTCGCCCAGCGGGCCCGCCAGGGCGTTGCCGTCCAGGTGCTCGGTCATGTCAGCCTCCGGTGGGACCGAAACGTTCGGTTCTGATGCGCTCGGGCGCGTGCCCGAGCGCGAGCAGCAGGTCGGCCGCCGCCTCCACGAACCCCGTCGGCCCGCACACGTAGCAGTCGGGCTCGAACGTGGCCGGCCAGCCGCCCTCGGCCAGGTCGTCCAGCATGATGCGGCGCGCGGGCCTGGACACGCCGTCCGGCGCCGACCTCGTGTAGAGGTAGGTGATGTCGAGCCCGGGATCGGGCCTGCGCAGCTCCTCGGCGTAGTAGCGCCGCTCCGGGTCGCGCACCGAGTACAGCAGGCGGAACGGCACCCGGCTGCCCGCCTTCCTGCGCTCCCTGATCATGGCCATCAGCGGCACGATGCCCGAGCCGCCGCCCACCAGCAGCACCGGCGCCTTGCTCTCCGGCCGCCACACGAACCAGCCGCCCACCGGGCCGCGCAGCTCGACCTGGTCGCCGGCCCGCAGCTCCTCCGTCAGGTACGGCGACACCTCGCCGTCGGCCACCGTCTCCACGGTCAGCTCGACCAGGTCGCCGTCGGCGGGCGCGGCCATCGAGTAGCTGCGCTGCGCCGTGTAGCCGTCCTCGGCCGTCAGCCGCACGTCCACGTGCTGGCCCGCCAGGTGCCCCGGCCAGCCCGGCACCCGGAACCGCAGCGTACGGGCGGTCGCGGTCTCGGCGGAGCCCTCCACCAGCTCGGCCGGCCGCCACGTCAGGCGGCGCACCCTAGTCGCCCTCGTAACGCTGCTCGCGCCACGGGTCGCCGTAGTTGTGGTAGCCGGCGGTCTCCCAGAAGCCGGGCCAGTCCTCGTTCAGCAGCCGGATGCCGCGCACCCACTTGGCCGACTTCCAGAAGTACAGGTGCGGCACGATCAGCCGGGCCGGGCCGCCGTGGCGCGGCTCCAGCTCCTCGCCGTCGAAGCGGTGCACGATCCACGCCTTGCCGTCGAGCAGGTCCTCCAGCGGCAGGTTCGTGGTGTAGCCGCCGTAGGAGTAGACCAGCGCGTACTCGGCGGCGGTCTCGACGTCCTCGAAGAGCACGTCGAGCGAGACGCCCTCCCACGAGGTGTCCAGCTTCGACCACTTGGTGACGCAGTGGATGTCGACGGTGGGAGTCTCGCTCGGCAGCGCCATGAACTCCTGCCACGACCAGCGGTGGGTCTGCTCCGCCTCGGTGTCGATGGCGAACTCCCACCGGTCGAGCGGCACCCGCGGCGTCGGGCCCGCCGACAGCACCGGGAAGTCGTCGACCAGGTACTGGCCCGGCGGCACCCGGCCGCCGTCGTCTCTGCGCTTTCCTCGGAAACCGCGGGAAATGATGCTCATGGACCCCTCCTGAGGCCATTTCACCACGGGCCCGTTTCGCCACGGTCAACGACCCGCCCGCGGGACCACCAGGCCCGACTCGTAGGCGAAGACCACGAGCTGGGCGCGGTCGCGGGCACGCAACTTCGTCATCGCCCTGCTGACGTGCGTCTTCGCCGTCATCGGGCTGATCACCATGTGCGCGGCGATCTCGTCGTTGGACAGGCCGCGGGCCACCAGGGCGGCCACCTCGCGCTCCCGGTTGGTGAGCACGTCCAGCCCCGCGGGCTCCGGCTCGGGGCGGCGGGCCACGTACTCGCCGATCAGGCGGCGGGTGATCGCGGGCGACAGCAGCGCGTCGCCCCTGGCCGCCACCCTGACGCCCTGCAACAGGTCCGCCGGCTCGGTGTCCTTGACCAGGAAGCCGCCGGCGCCCGCCCGGAGGGCGTTGAAGACGTACTCGTCGAGGCCGAAGTTGGTCAGGATCACCACGTGCACGCCGCTCAGCCGCTCGTCGGCGGCGATGCGGCGGGTCGCCTCGATGCCGTCCATCACGGGCATCTGGACATCGACCAGGGCCACGTCGGGGAGGTGTTCGAGGGCGAGCGCGAGGGCCTGCTCGCCGTTCGAGGCCTCGGCCACGACCTCGATGTCGTCCTCGGCCTCCAGCAGGGCGCGGAAGCCGCCGCGGATGAGCGCCTGGTCGTCCACCAGCAGGACTCGGATCATGAGGGCCCTCCCACGGGGAGCTCGGCGCGTACGGTGAAACCGCCTTCCGTGCGGGGCTCGGCGAGCAGGCGGCCCCCGAGCGCGGTGACGCGCTCGCGCATGCCGAGCAGGCCCACGCCGGGCACGGGCGGGGCGTCCGGGCTGGCCTCGCCGTCGTCGTCCACCTGCACGACCAGCTCCGCCCCGCCGTAGTCGATGCGCACGGCCGCGGCGGCGGCGCCCGCGTGCCTGGAGACGTTGGTGAGCGCCTCCTGCACGATCCGGTACGCGGCCCTGTCCACCTCGGCGGGCAGCTCCCTGCGCTCGCCCGAGACGGTCACCGTGGCGGGCAGCCCCATCGAGCGGGCCCGCTCCACCAGGTCGCCGAGCCGGGCCAGGCCGCTCGGGCAGTCCTCCTCGCCGGGCTCGCCGTCCGTGTCGCGCAGCAGCTCCAGCGTGGTGCGCAGCTCCCGCATGGCGTCGCCGCTGGCCTCCTGGATGGCGAGCAGCGCCGCCGGCACCTCCTCGCCGCGCTTGCGCGCCAGGTGCACCGCCACGCCGGCCTGCACCTTGATGACCGAGATGCTGTGGGTGAGCGAGTCGTGCAGCTCCCTGGCGATGCGCAGCCGCTCCTCGCCGGCCCGGCGGCGGGCCACCTCCTCGCGGGTGCGCTCCGCCTCGGCGGCCCGCTGCTCGGCCTGCTCCACGTACGCCTGCCGGTGCATGCTCACCGTCCCCGTCACCCCGGCGGCCAGGAACCAGCCGAGCAGCAGCGTCGTGTTCTGGAGCACCTGCTGCTGCTGCGCGTCGCCGGTCGCGCCGGCCAGGCTGCCCGCCAGGCTGGAGCCCAGGAACACCACCCCGGCCAGCACCGGGAGCAGCCGATGCCCGGCCCTGACCGCGCCGTACACCGACACCAGCACGGGGAAGGCGGCGGGCGGGCCAGGTTCCGCGTGCGTGGCGTACACGAGCATGCTGACCGTGCTGATCGCCAGCGCCACCAGGGGCGCCCGGCGCCAGGCCAGCAGCGCGGCCGAGCCGATGAGGACCGCGGCCAGGTCCAGGGCTCCCGTGCCCGGGGCTGTGAGCACGGTGAGCGAGAGCATGGCGGCCACCACGGCGGCCAGGGCGCCGTCGAGGGCGAAGGAGCGCCATCCGTGCACAGAGCTCATTCCTGCAGATTAGAGGGTGGTCCGGGCGGTGGTCGTCGGCGCGGGGGCGCACGTCGCTACTACTCCCGGCGTAGTACGCCTCCCGTTCCTGCGTCCCGCGTCGTAGCGGCAGGATTCGCCCGCTGCACGACGACCGGAGGCGGGCCGTGAGACCACGATGGCGGCCATGGAGAGAACCCGTTCCAGGAGCCGATCATGACCGCTTCCCAGGCCGTGGCCGCCCGCCCGGCGACCTGGCCCATCCAGACACTCAAGGCCGTGGCCGTGCTGCACGTGGTCGCGCTGCTGTTCCAGGCCGTGACGGCGGGCATGTTGCTGTCCTCGCCCGGCGGGCGGGCGCTGCACGGGGCCTCGGCCATGGCGCTGGCCGTCATCGGGCTGCTGCACCTGGTCGCCGCGATCCTGGTCCGGTGGCCGGGCGGCGGCAGCGCGAGGTTCATCGGGCCGGCCGCCGGGCTGCTGGTGTTCACGATCGTGGCCGCGGTGCTCGGCGTCATGCACGTGAAGACCGTTCACCTGCCGCTCGGGGTGTTGCTGTTCGGCGGCGGCGTGGCCCAGCTCCTCCGCGTCATGGCGCGGCCGGGACGGGCATGAGCCCGACCCGGCGCGACGTGCTGCGGCTGCTCGGGCTCGGGGCCGTCGCGGCCGCCGGGGCGCAGGGGTGCTCGCTGCTCGCCGGCACCCCGCAGCCGCAGCTCCTGGCCAGCGCGGCACCGCTGCCGAAGCCGTACGCGGTGCCGCTGCCGGTCCCCGAGGTCGCCAGGCCCGTCCGCAGCGCCGGCGAGGTGGACTTCTACGAGCTGACGGAACGGGCGGCGGAGGCCGAGCTGCTGCCCGGGCTGCGCACCCCCATCTGGGGGTACGGCGGCACGTTCCCCGGCCCCACGATCAAGGCCCGCAGCGGGCGGCGCACGGTCGTCAAGCTGGTCAACCAGCTCGGCGAGCCGACCGTCCTGCACCTGCACGGCGGGCACACGCCACCGGAGTCCGACGGCTACCCGACGGACCTGGTGGCGCCCGGCGCGTCGCGCGAGTACGTGTTCCCGCTGGAGCAGCGGGCCGCCACGCTCTGGTACCACGACCACCGCATGGACTACACCGGGCCGCAGGTCTGGCGCGGGCTGGCGGGGATGTTCCTGGTCGGGGACGCGGAGGAGGAGGCGCTGCCGCTGCCGTCGGGGGAGCGGGACCTGCCGCTGCTGATCTGCGACCGGTCGTTCGGGGCCGACGGCCACCTGCTGTACCCGGCGCTGGAGGGGAAGCCCGGGGTGCGTGAGGCGTACATGGGGGGTGTGCTCGGCGACGTGATCCTGGTGAACGGGGCGCCGTGGCCGGAGCTGCGGGTGGCCAGGGCGCGGTACCGGCTGAGGTTGTGCAACGCCTCGAACGCGCGGGCGTACGAGCTGTCCACCGGGGGGCCGATGGTGCGGATCGGGAGCGACGGCGGGCTGCTGGCGGCGCCCCGGACGGTGAAGCAGATCCGGCTGTCGCCGGGGGAGCGGGCCGACGTGGTCGTGGACTTCTCCGCCTACCGGGTGGGCCAGCACGTCGAGCTGCGGAACCTGGCGGGGGAGGGGGCGCAGGCCCGGGTCATGCGCTTCGCGGTGGACCGGGACGAGAGCGACGACTCCGCCGTGCCGGCCCGCCTGTCGACCGTGGAGGCGCTCGATCCGGCCAGGGCCGCGGTGACCCGGGACTTCGACTTCAGCAGCGGGAGCATGCACGGGGGGACGGGGTGGTTGATCAACGGCCGGCCGTTCGACGCCGGGCGCATGGAGGCCAGGCCGAAGCTGGGCGACATCGAGGTGTGGCGGCTGACCAGCGACGTCGCGCATCCCGTGCACGTGCATCTCGACCAGTTCCAGGTGCTCTCGGTCAACAGCGAACGCCCGCAGGGGCCGCCGGAGTGGAAGGACACCGTCGAGCTGCGTGACGCCCAGACCGTCGAGATCGTCACCCGCTTCACCGACTACCGGGGGCGGTACGTCCTGCACTGTCACAACCTCGAACACGAGGACATGGCCATGATGGCCGCCTTCGAGGTCGTCTGACGCCGCCTTCAGCCAGGCAGGCGGTCCGACCGGGGCCAGACGTAGTCGAGGTCGTCCGGCTCGTCCCCGAAGATGGGCCGGTAGAAGCCCGGATCCTTGCGCAGCAGGGCCGAGCGATGGCTGAGGTGCAGGCGCTCGTCGCCGAGCCACGGCGGCAGCTCCCCGGCCGCCGCCAGCTCGGATTGCGCGCGGATGTCCGGGTTGCCCCGATGCAGGGCCAGCTCGGTGCTCATCGTGCCGGCGCAGGTGTCGGCACGCCCCAGGGAGCACCAGTGCCGGCACACCTCCAGCCCGTACCGTACGAGCGCCTCCTCGTACCCGGTCCACATCTTGACCGCGGGGTGATGGCGCCACCCGTACCCGGGGACGGTGAGGGCGCGCAGCACCTGGAGGGTTTCGACGCGCTGCTTGCCCAGCCGCAGCGGGTCGAGGACCGCCGCCGTCGCCGTGAAGTCGGGATATGGCAGGAACGTTTGCATCTGTACCCCCGCTGACGTGCTCCTTCTCGCCGGATCGTATAGACCGCCCGCCACCCGACGCTCACAATCAGGGCATGGGAGACCCGTATGTCGGCGCACGGACGCCGCGCAGGGAAGACGCCAGGCTGCTGACCGGCAAGAGCAGGTACGTGGGGAACGTGCGCCTGCCCGGCACGCTGCACGCCCACGTCGTACGCAGCCCCATCGCCCACGGCCGGCTGCTCGGCTGCGACGCCAAGGCGGTCTGGGCCGTCGAGGGCGTCGTCGACGTCATCACCCCGGCCGACGCGGCCGGCATGCGCCTGCCCTGCGTGAACGTGCTGCCGGGCCAGCGCCTCACCTCCTACCCGGTGCTGGAGGACGCCATCAGGTACGCGGGCCAGCCGCTCGCCCTCGTCGTCGCCCGCACGCCGGAGGCCGCCAGGGACGCCGCCGACCTGCTCGACCTGGACCTCGACGAGCTGCCCGCCACGGTCGGCGCCGAGCGGGCCATGGACGCGGATCCGCTCTACCCGGAGCTGGGCAGCAACGTGATCACGGACTTCGGGATGGGCGACGAGGACTGCCTGGCCGCCGTCGAGGGGGCCGAGCACGTGGTCGAGATGGTGTTCAGGATGGGCAGGGTCTCGCCGTACCCGCTGGAGCCGCGCGGCGTGGTGGCCGCGTACGCCGACGACGAGCTGACCGTGCACATCTCCTCGCAGGCGCCGCACCACGTGCGCGAGCACCTGGCCGACGCGTTCGGGCTGTCCCACGACCGGGTACGCGTGATCAGCCGCGACACGGGCGGCGGGTTCGGCGCGAAGGAGCACGTCTACCCCGACGAGACGCTCGTCTGCCTGGCCGCGATGCGCGCGGGCCGCCCGGTGAGCTGGACGGAGGCGCCGGGCGACCGGCTGTCCGCCACGCTGTCGGCGCGGCAGGCCGTGCACCGGGCGCGGCTGGCGCTGGACGGCGACGGGCGGTTCGTGGCCATGTACGTGGACGTCGTCGGCGACCTCGGCGCCCATCCGGGGAACACCGGGGCCTCGACGTTCGCGGTCACGGCCACGCTGCTGCCGGGGCCGTACCGGTTCGACCGGTTCGGGGTGCGGGTGCGGGGCGTGGTGACCACGACGACGCCGTTCGGCTCCTACCGGGGCTTCGGCCAGCCCGAGGCGACCCTGACCAGGGAGCGGCTGATCGACGAGGCGGCGCGCCGGCTCGGCGTCGACCGGATCGAGCTGCGGCTGCGCAACATGTTGCGGCCCGAGGAGCTGCCGTTCACCACGGCGGTGGGCCAGGTGTACGACTCGGGCGACTACCCGCGCGCCCTGCTCACGCTGCGGGACCTCGTCAGGCCGGCCGGCCGCGCGGACGACGGCCGCAGGCGCGGCGTGGGCTACTCCTGCCACGTCGAGACCACCGGGCTGGGCCCGTCGATGGACCTCAAGGCCATGGGCGCGGAGTCGGGCGGCTACGAGACGGTGGTGCTGCGGATGGAGCAGGACGGGTCCGTGGTGGTGTCGGCGGGGGTGGTCTCGATCGGGCAGGGCATCGAGACGGCGCTGGCCCAGCTCGCGGCCGACCGGATCGGGGTGCCGATCGAGCGGGTCCGGGTGGTGCTGGGGGACACGGCGACGACCCCGTACTCGTCGATCGGGTCGATCGCGAGCCGTTCGCTGCCGATCGGCGGCGGGGCCCTCACGCGGGCCGCGGACAAGCTGCGGGACAAGCTGCTGGCCATCGCCGCGCACCGGCTGGAGGCGGCGGCCGGGGACCTGGAGCTGGCCGACGGCGTGGTGCGGGTGAAGGGCGACCCGCACGCGTCGGTGCCGCTGCGCGAGCTGGCCACGTCGGCGTGGCGCGGCTGGGACCTGCCCGAGGGGGTCACGCCCGGCCTGGAGGAGCGCGACAGTTACGACCCGGCCGGCTACACCTTCGCGTACGGCGCGCACGCGGCGGCCGTGGCGGTGGACCCGGAGACCGGCGCGGTCGAGCTGGAGGGCTACTGGCTGGTCAACGACTCGGGCGTGCTGGTCAACCCGGCCGTGGTCGAGGGGCAGCTCATGGGCGGCGTGGCGCAGGGGATCGGCCAGGCGCTGACCGAGGAGATCGTCTACACCGACGACGGCCAGCCGATCACCGACTACCTGCCGCCGACCACGCGGGAGGTGCCGGACATCCAGGTCGTCATGGTGCAGACGCCCTCGCCGGTCACGCCGGGCGGCATGAAGGGCGTCGGCGAGTCGGGCACGATCGGCCCGCCCGCGGCGATCGCCAACGCGGTCGCCGACGCCCTCCCGGAGATCGCGGACCGGATCACCGACGTGCCTCTCACCCCGGCCGCCGTGTGGTCCCTGCTGCAGGTGTCGAGCCCCCCGGCCTGGGAACGAGGAGGCTGAACGGGGGATCGGGGGACACCATGGTGGAATATCGGGAGCTGCTGCGCGCCATCGGCCGCATGACGGGCCTGGCGGCCGGACCGGCCAGGGCGGCGGCGGAGGCCACGCTCACCACGCTGGCGCGCACGCTCGACGAGGCGGACCGGCGCGAGCTGATCGACGCGCTGCCGCCCGAGCTGACCGACGACTTCCCGATGGACCGCCCCGGCAACGACGGCACCGAGGAGGGCTTCGTCCGCCAGGCGGCCCTGCTCGGCCGCCGGCCTCCCGAGCAGGCCAGGATCAGGGCGCAGGCCGTGCTGGCGGCGGTGGCCGAGCAGGATCCGGCGCTGGTGGCCAGGCTGCACATCCCTGAGCAGGTGCGCGGCCTGTTCGAGCCGCCGGGCAGCGGCGGCGGCATCACCGGCCCGAAGGGGCACAGTGCCCCGCTGACGGACGCCGAGATCGATTCGGCGCTGCGTACGCTGCCGCGGTGGAGCGGTGACCGGTCGGGGCTGCGCCGCACCATCTCGCTGCCCCAGGAGAACCTGCACGCGGTGCGCAGGGCCCTCGACCGGCTCAAGATCACGTACGGCCGCCAGCCGCAGCTCCACGACACCGCCGACGGGCTCGTGCTGCTGGTGCGGACGGTGTCGGTGGGTGCGGTGACGTCCCTGGACGTGGAGCTGGCCAGGAGGGTGGACGAGCTGATCGAGGAGATCGGCGCCGGCATCGGCCGCCCCTGACCGGCCTCAGCGCATCTCCGGCCGGCCTCAGCGCACGTCCGGCCAGTCTCGGCGCACCTCCGGCCGACCTCAGGTCAGTCCTGGTCGATCGGCTTGGGGCTGGACGGGCGCATGCTCTCGGCCAGCCCCGCCTTCCTGCCCCGCCGCCGGTGCTGCTGCACGCGCTCGTGCTCGGTCCGGTCGGGCGCCGGATCGACGGGCACCGACCGCAGCACCTCGGCCATGCTCGCGTACTCACCGAGCGGCAGCGACCGCAGGGCACGCTCGGCGTCCTCGCCCGCGCCGTGCGCGTGGGCGTGCGCCACGATGCTCTCCTTGTCGGCCGGGAAGTCGAGGGTGTTGAGGGCCTCGCGCACCGGCCGCGTGTCGTGCAGTTTCATGCTGCCCCACTACCCGAGTTACGGACACTGGCCTAAAAGAATTCGTGATATTTCACCGAAAAATCGACCCGAACGGCGCTCTCGTACGTACACGTTTCGACTGCGTTGTACGTCAACCCATAGGCAGGTCCTCTTGTTAAGCGATAGGCGCATTCGCTGCCCCTCAGCACAGGAAAGAGACGCCATGACCAGGCTGCGATCGACTCGCCGGAGCCGGAAGCAGTACGCGTGGCCGCTCCGCGAGGACGCGCGGACGGTCGGTCAGGTTCGTGCCCTCGTCCGCACGGAATTGTCGCAGCTCTCCCTTTCCTCCGATCTCGTTGACGACGCCGTTCTCATGGTGAGCGAATTGATCACCAATGCGTTCATGTACGGCGACGGCCCCTACGAACTCGTTCTCCATGTGGACGAGAAGGACATCATGTTCGTGGTCGTGGACGGCAGCCCCGTCCTGCCCGCCCCGGCGCCCCACGACCTGGCCGCCGAGCACGGGCGCGGGCTGCGCATCGTGGCCAGGCTCTCCGACGGCTTCTACGGCTGCCATCCCCAGCGTTACGTCACGCAGCCCGGATTGGTCGGCAAGGCCACCTGGTTCGCGATCCCGCGCTCCGGCGCCGCCGGCAACGTGGTGCCGATCCGGGCAGGTGTCTGACTTTGTCGCCGCTGTCCTCTACGCTCCCCAGCAATTGATCAACGCCTCAATTCTGGAGAAGCGCGGACATGACCTATTTGGAGCTGTCTGAGGACGGCGGCGGATCGCACAAGTTCTACGAGGTCATCGTGGCGGGCACGCAGGTCACGATCACGTACGGGCGGATCGGCGAGTCCGGGCAGACCAAGGTCACCTCCTTCCCCACCGAGGCCAAGGCGCAGGCCGCGGCGGCCAAGAAGGTCGCGGAGAAGAGCCGCAAGGGTTACGCGCCAGCCGTGCGCGGCGTGCGCCAGCGCCGGGCCATCACCCGCAGGACCATCACCAGCACCCGCTCGACCGCCCAGCAGGCGCCGGTGTTGTGGCGCTTCGACAGCGGGGCGTCGGCGTTCGGCATCTTCGTGGACGGCGAGCGCTGCTGGGTCGGCAACCAGCGCGGCGACGTCTACACCGTCAGCCACTCCGGCACCGTGACCGGCCGCTTCCGGCTGCCCGACGGCGTGAAGTGCATCGTGGCCGACGACTTCTGGATCTACGCCGGGTGCGACGACGGCCGCGTGTACGACCTGAGCGGCAAGGTCCCCAGGTCCGCGTACGAGATCGCCGCCGACGTGGACATCTACTGGCTCGACATCCACGACGGCGTGCTCGGCGTCTCCGACCGGGCGGGCCGGGTCACCGCGATCGACTACGAGGACGAGTTCCAGTGGGCGCGTAACAGCGGCGGCGACTCGGCCTGGATGGTCCGGTGCGACGCGGATTCGGTCTACTTCGGCCACTCGCGCGGTGTGGCCCGCTACGACGTCTCCGACGGCACCCCGATCTGGGAGACCAAGGTCGCCGACCAGGTGCTGTTCGGCTGGCAGGAGGAGCACTCGGTCTACGCGGGCACCGGCCGCCGCACCGTGCACCGCCTGGCCAAGGGCGACGGCCGGGTGGAGGCCGTCTACCAGTGCGACGGCGCCGTCTACTCCTGCGCCACCTCGCCGGGCGGCCGCCACGTCTTCGCCGGCGACAACCACTCCTCCGTCTACTGCTTCGACGCCTCCGGCGAGCGGCTGTGGAAGCTCGCCACCGGCTGCGGCTCCGCCTTCTCCATGCAGTACCTGGACGACCGGCTCTACATCGTCACCACGGACGGCACCCTGGCCTGCATCGACGCGAGCGAGGCGGCCATCGCCGCGGCCCGCACCGGCAGCGTGCCCCAGCCGGTGGACGTCAAGGCGGCCGCGTCGCTGGAGGCCGTCGAGCCGTCGGCCGTGCTGGAGACCGTCCTGGAGACGGCGAGCGAGGCGGGCGACGGCGTGGTGGTGGAGTGCGTGCGGGAGGGCGAGCGGGTGCGGGTCCGCGTGGTCAGCCCCGGCTACGAGACGTGGAACGTGCAGTTCCCCAAGGAGATCCGCGAGGCGGGCGCCCGCTACCTGGTGGACGGCGTGCGCTCGGCCGGCCGCGGCGGCTTCTACCGCGCCTACGGGGAGATCCGCCGCCTTCTCTGACGTTGCACCCGCGTACGGGGCGGGTTTTGGTACGGGTATGCCCACAGATGATCCGCTGGCCGTCCACACCATGATGATCGACGGCGAGGAGTTCGCGTACGGCGACTTCGGGCGCACCAGGGACTACCTGCCCGACGTCGGCCCGCCCCGCTTTGCGGCCCACCTGGCCTTCGCCATGGAGGAGGTCCTGCCGGGCTTCCCCGAGGCCACGCACGTGATCAGCGCCGGATTCTCCAACAGCGCCAGTTTCGCCCTGGCGGCGGCCGACCGGCGGCCGGACCGGATCGCGGCCGCCGTGGCGCTCAGCCCCAACCTGCCGCCGTCACGGCTCGACCTCGGCGTCAGGATCCCGCGTTACCTGGCGGCGGGCACGCTCGAGGGCGGGTTCCGCGACTGCGCGCAGGGCCTGGCCTCGGTTCCGGGCGAGGCGGGCATCGTGCACCGGCACGAGGAATGGGTCGGCGGTCATGATCCGTACTGGTGGCGGCTGCACCTCGTCGAAGGCTTGAGCCGGCTCATCCGCGAGGCGCTGCCTGGCGCGCCCCCGTGACCGCCACCAGCACCAGCAGGCCCGCCACGACGCCGGTGACCGCGCTGGCCAGGTAGACGTCGTTGAGCGCGGCGTACCCTCCGCCGTCACGGTAGAGGAGGCCGAGCAGGGCGATGCCGAGCGCGTACCCGAGCTGCCTGACCGTGTTGACCGTGCCCGCGGCCATGCCGGCGCGCTGCGGCGGCGCGTACGTCATGGCGGCGGAGCTGAACGCCGGGACGGCCAGGCCCACGCCCAGGCCGGTGAGCACCAGGCCGGGCGCGAGCGCGGCCCAGCCCGAGTGCTCGCCCAGCGTGCCCTGCAACAGGGCGCCCGCGCCGACCAGCAGCAGCCCGCCGCCCACCGCGACCCGCGGCGACAGCCCGGGGAACAGCCGGGAGACCGCCACGGAGGCCACCAGCGACGTGGCGGCCATCGGCGACAGCGCCAGCCCCGCCATCACCGGCCCGAGCCGCAGGTCCTGCTGGAGCCAGAGCGAGGTGAAGGCCAGGCAGGCGAACGCGGCAGGCATGATCAGCCCGGCCCCCGCCATGATCCCGCTGAACGACCGCCCGGCGAACAACCGCAGGTCCAGCATGGGGTTCGCGCTGCGCGACTCGGCCACGAGGAAGGCCGCGAACGCCGCCGCCGCCACGGCCAGCGGCACCAGCGTGCGCGCCGCCGCCCAGCCGTGCTCGCCCGCCTCGATCAGCCCGTACGTCAGCGCCCCCGCCGCCAGCGTGAACGTGACCATGCCCGCCCAGTCGAGCCGGGCCCCGCCGGGCAGCCGCGACTCCTCGACACCGCGCAGGGTCAGCCAGGCGGCGACCAGGCTGATCGGCAGGTTCACCAGGAAGATGGCCCGCCAGTGCAGGTGCTCGGTGAGCAGGCCGCCGAGCACGGGCGCGATGGCCGCGGCGGCCCCGTTCACGCCGCCCCACACGCCGAACGCGAGGCCGCGCTGCCTGCCGTGGTAGGTGGCGCTGACGAGGGCGAGGGTCGTGGCCATCATGGCCGCGGCGGCGACGCCCTGCACCAGACGGGCGGCCAGCAGCAGTTCGGCGCTCGGCGCCAGCCCGCAGGCGAGCGAGGCCAGCGCGAACACCGCCAGCGCCCCCAGGTAGACCTTGCGCCGCCCCGTGTGGTCGGCGTACGAGCCGGCGGCCAGCAGCAGCGCGGCGAGGGCCAGCGCGTAGCCGTCCAGCAGCCACTGCGCGTCGGTGAAGGACATGCTCAGGTCGGCCGTGATGCCGGGCAGCGCGACCATGACGATGGTCACGTCCACGAGCAGCATGAACGCGCCCAGACTGGCGGCCACCAAGGGGGCCCAGGAGACGGTCTCCCGGGTGTGTGTTCTGGTCATGGCGACCACGGTGCGGCGCGGCGGCGGGAACCGCCACCTGGAGCGGCGCTTCTGGCGGTTTTCCGTGTCGGCTAGCTTGTGGTGGTGGAAATCATCGAGCTGGACGAGGTGGACCGCGGGCTGCTGCACGCGCTGCAGGTGGACGGGCGAGCCTCGTTCAGCCGCATCGGCGAGGTGCTCGGGGTGTCGGACCAGCGGGTGGCGCGCCGCTACCGGCGGCTGCGCTCCACCGGCATGCTGCGCGTGGTCGGCGTCGTGGACGGGCGGCGCCTCGGCTACGAGTCGTGGGCGATCAGGCTGCGCTGCACGCCGGACGCGGCGGTGTCCATCGCCGAGGCGCTCGGGCGGCGCTCCGACACGTTCTGGGTGCACCTGCTGTCCGGCGGCACCGAGATCTCCGCCGGCACGCTGCAACGCACGGCGCGCGAACGCGAGTCGCTGCTGCTCAGCAAGCTCGCCCGGACCAACCGGGTGCTCTCGGTGACCGCGCACAGGACCCTCTACACGTTCGTGGGCGGGCGCGTCGGCTGGCAGGGGCTGGCCGTGCTCTCGCCCGAGCAGGTCGCCGGGCTGGCGGAGAGCCGCGTCTACCGCAGGCGGGGCGAGGGCGAGCCGATCACGCTCGGCCCCGGCGACCAGGCGCTGCTGGACGAGCTGTCCCGCGACGGCCGCACCGGCCACGCCGACCTGGCGGCGGTGACCGGCTGGTCGGAGTCCACCGTCAGGCGGCGGATGGAGCAGCTCTGCTCGGCCGGCGCGCTCTTCTTCGACATGGACGTGCTGCCCGCGCTGATGGGCTACCAGGTCGAGGCGCAGCTGTGGATGTCGGTGCCGCCCGCCGAGCTCGACGCCACGGGGTGGGCGCTGGCCGGACACCACGAGGTGGCGTTCGCGGGCGCGACGACCGGGCCCACCAACCTGACGGCCAGCATCGTCTGCCGCGACGACGAGGCCCTCTACCGCTACCTGACCGACAGCCTCGGCGCGCTGCCCGCGATCAGGCACATCGAGACCGCGCCCATCGTCAGGACCATCAAGCGGGCGGGGGCCGTCATGCCCCTCTGACGGTGGGGCAGGCACTACCGCCGGTTCGGTGGAGCGCAGGCTGGGGAGAGATCGCCCGGATTCGTAGCGTTCTGTGACATGAGAACGCCCATGAGGAACCGGCTGCTCGCCCTGGCCTGCGCCGGGCTCGTCCTGGCCACCGCGACCGCCCCGGCGGCGCTGGCCGCCACCGCCACCGCACCCGCCGGCCAGGCCGTGACGATCGACGACAGGGGCTCGATCGTCTCCGCCGAACTGCTGGCGCGCATGCCGGCCGAGCAGGTCGCCGCCTATCTCACCGAGGCCAGGTTCCCCGTCCCGGCCCGGCCGCAGGGCGCCGACCTGTACGCCGTCGTCTACCGCACGATCAGCGCGGCCGGGACGCCCACCACCGCGAGCGGCGTCGTGGCGCTGCCGTCCAGGTCGAGGAAGGGGCTGTGGACGGTCAGCTACGCCCACGGCACCATGGCGACCAGGGCCGACGCCGGGTCGGTCGCCGACGGCGACGGGCGGGCGGCGCCGCTGATGTTCGCCGCCGCGGGCTTCGCCGGGGTGGCGCCCGACTACCTGGGGCTGGGGAAGGGGCCCGGCTTCCACCCGTACATGGACGCGGCGACCGAGGCCTCCGCCTCCACCGACCTGCTGCGGGCCGCGGGGGAGCTGGCCGGGCGGCAGGGGCGGTCGCTGAGCGGGGACGTGCTGGTCACCGGGTTCTCCCAGGGCGGGCACGCGGCCATGGCGCTGGGCAAGTCGCTGCGCGGGGACAGCACGTACCGGCTGCGCGGGGTCGCGCCGATCTCCGGGCCGTACCACGTGCGCGAGGCCGAGCTGCCGGCACTGCTCGCGGACCGGCTCGATCCGCACAGCGCGACCTTCTACCTGGCGTACTGGACGATCTCCATGAACCGGCTGCACCACTTCTACGGCTCGCCGGAGGAGGTGTTCCGCGACCCGGCGGTGGAGAAGCTGTTCGACGGGGACCACAGCTTCGACCAGATCGCGGCCGGGCTGCCCGGCTCGCCGCGCGACCTCGTCACCGCCGCCTACCTGGAGCGGATCGCGAAGCCGTCCGGGGCGCTGCTGCGGGCGATGCAGGTCAACGACACCACCTGCGCGGGCTGGCGTCCCGGGGTGCCCGTGCGGGTGTTCGCCGGGCGCGGCGACAAGGACGTGGCCTACGCCAACTCCCGGTACTGCCTGCGCGACCTGCGGGCGGGCCGGGTCAAGGCGACGCTGACGGACGTGGGCGACGTCGATCACATGACGTCGGCCTACCGGTCGCTGCCCGAGGTGCTCGACTGGTTCACCACGCTCCGCCGCGCCTGACGCCCGCCCCGCCGCGAGCCGGCCGCCGGGCGTGATGCTCGCGCTCCCGCGTGACGGCCGCTGCGCGGGATAATCGTGAGGTGCCACTGCCAAGCAGGCGATCAGTCCTCCGGCTCGGCGGCGTGGCCGCGGCCGGGACGCTGGGGGCGGTGGCGCCGGCGCGGGCGGCGTACACGCCCGACGACACGTTCGTCCTGCTGCGCCGCCGCTGGCGGGAGGTGACGGCCGGGCCGGGGCACGGCTCGGAGGGTTACCGGGCCAGGCTGGCCGCGCTGGGCAGGGCGGCCGCGCGTTACCGCGCCACGATGGCGCCCGGGCCCGCCTCGCTCTGGCCCGACCAGGCGTTCCCGTCGTTCGTGGCCACGCCGAGGCGGCTGCGGGTCATGGCCCAGGCGTACGCGCTGGGCCTCGGCGACCCCGGCCTCGCCGAGGCCGTCTCCACCGGGGTGGAGCACTACCGGCGGCACGTGTACGCGGCCGGCGGCGACGCGCCGGGCAACTGGTGGCACTGGCAGATCGGCGTGCCCAGGTCGCTGCTGGACGCGTCCGTGCTGGCCGGGACGTGGAGCCCGGCACTGGCCGAGGCCGTCGACCACTACGTGCCCGAGCGCCGCCTGCACCGCTACTCCGGCAACAGCACCGCCGCGAACCGCGTGGACCTGTGCCTGGTGACGCTGCTGCGCGCGATGCTCGACGACGACCACGGCAAGGCGGCGCTGGCCGTCTCGGCGCTGACGCCGGTGTTCGCGATGGTCTCGGAAGGTGACGGGTTCTACCGGGACGGGTCGTTCATCCAGCACTCTTTCGTGCCGTATCAGGGCGCGTACGGGGTGACGCTGCTGTCGGGGCTGGCCACGCTCCACGCGGTGCTGCGCGGCTCGCCCTGGGAGCTGGCCGACCAGCGGATCTTCGACACGGTCGAGCGCACGTACGCGCCGTTCGTGCGTGACGGGGCCTGCATGGACCTCGTACGCGGGCGGGGCGTCGGCAGGCGGCCGTTCGGCGACCACGAGCGCGGGCGGGAGATCGCCGCGGCGGTCCTGCTGCTGGGGGAGAGCGCCCCCGCCGGGACCCGGGCGCGCTGGCAGGCCATGGTCAAGGGATGGGCGGTGCGCGGCACGTTCCGGCCGATGCTGGAGCACGCGGCCGAGCCCGCCTTCCACGCCCGCCTGGCGACGATCATGGAGGACGGCACGGTCCCGGCGGCGGCCGAGCCGGACGGGCACCGGCTGCTGCCGATGAGCGCCAGGGCCGTGCACCGGCGGCCCGGCTGGTGCGCCGCGCTCAGCATGGCCTCCCACCGGATCGGCCACTACGAGCACGGCAACGGCGAGAACCTGCGCGGCTGGCACACCGGCTCAGGGATGCTCTACTGGTGGGCCGGGGGGCACGGCGACCAGTACTCCGACTCCTTCTGGCCGACCGTGGACCCGTACCGGCTGCCGGGCACCACCGTGTCCACCCGGCGGCTGCCCGACGGGGCGGGCGCGGGCTGGGGCGACACGCGGACGCCGTGGCGGTGGGTCGGCGGGGCCAGCGACGGCACGTACGCGGCCGTGGGGCAGCACCTGTCCGGGCTGGAGAGCACGATGGAGGCGTTCAAGTCGTGGTTCTTCCTCGACGACGCGATCGTCTGCCTGGGGGCCGGGATCACCGGCGCGGACGGCGTGGCCGTCGAGACCGTCGTGGACAACCGCAGGACCGCCGCCCCGCTCACGGTGGGCGAGGGGTGGGCGCACCTGGAGGGCCACGGGGGTTACGTGCTGCCCGGGCAGCCCCTGCGTACGCTGCGGGAGCGCCGGAACGGCGGCGGCGTGGACCGCGACTACGTGACGCTCTGGCTGGACCACGGCGTAGACCCGCGCTCCGCCTCCTACGCCTACCTCCTGTTACCGGGCGCGAGCAGGGCGGACACCCGGGCCCGCGCCCTGGTCCTGCCGGGCACCAGCGGGCCCGGGGCCGCCGTGCGCGTGCTGTCCAACACGCCCCGCCTCCAGGCCGTCCAGGTGCCCGGGCTCCGGCTGACGGCCGCCTGCTTCTGGAACGCCGGGACGGTGGCCGGCCTCACCGCCTCCGCCCCGTGCGCGGTCCTGGTCCGCTCCCGGCCCGATGGCACCGCGACCGTGACCGTCGCCGACCCCCGGCGGGAGCTGGACGAGCTGACCCTGACCTGGGCCAGGCCGGTGGCGGAGCTGCTGGACGGCGACGCCTCCCTGACCGGGGGCAGGCTCGCGTTCGGGCCGCTGGCCGGCCTGGAGGGCGCCTCGGTGACGGTCACCGTACGGCACGGCTGAGGCCCGTCGGCACGGCTGGAGGCCCGTCAGCGGCGGTGTCAGAGCGGCGACGGTCCGGTGTCAGCGCGACCGTCGAAGGTGGTCACCACGCCGGAAGGCGCGAACACCACCTTCGAACAAGGAGATGCACCATGAGTGTCAACGGATTCACCGCGACGGGCCTGCGCCGGGTGCGTGAGGCGCTGGCCCGGCACGTCGACTCCGGGAAGATCCCCGGCCTGGTGGCTCTGATCAGCCGCGGCGGCCAGACGCACGTCGAGACGCTCGGCACGATGCGGCACGACGGCGGCGCGCCGATGCGCCGCGACACGATCTTCCGGATGGCCTCCACCTCCAAGCCGGTCTCCATCGCCGCGGCGATGGTGCTGCTGGACGAGTGCCGGCTGCGGCTGGACGACGTGGTCGACCCGTGGCTGCCCGAGCTGGCCAACCGGCAGGTGCTGCGCAACCCGGACGCCGAGCTGGACGACACCGTCCCGGCCCGCCGCCCGATCACCGTCCGCGACGTGCTCACCTCCACCTTCGGCCTCGGCATGGACTTCACCGCCCTCGGCAAGCCGATCATGAATGCCGTCTTCGCCGCGGGCCTGACCCCCAACCTGCCCACCGAGGTGCCCGAGCAGGACGAGTGGATGCGCCGCCTGGGCGAGCTGCCCCTGATGTACCACCCCGGCGAGCAGTGGCAGTACCAGATCAGCAGCGACCTGGTCGGCGTGCTGGTCTCCCGGGTCACCGGCCAGAGCTTCGAGGACGTCCTGCGCGAGCGGATCTTCGAGCCCCTGGGCATGCGCGACACCGGCTTCCACGTGCCCGCCGACCAGCTCGACCGGCTGCCCATCCTGTACGCGCCCGACCCGGCCACGGGCGAGTTCCAGGCGTGGGACGAGCCCGAGGGCGGCCGGTGGAGCAAGCCGCCGGCGTTCCAGGGCGGCGGGGGCGGGCTGGTCTCCACCGCCGACGACTACCACGCCTACTTCCGGATGCTGCTCAACGGCGGCCTGCACGAGGGCCGCCGCATCCTGTCCCGGGCGGCGGTGGAGCTGATGACCACCAACCGGCTCACCCCGGAGCAGAACGCCGCCCGCACCACGCTGGCCACCAACAACGTGCACATCTCCTTCGGCCAGGGCCAGCAGGGCGGCTGGGGCATGGGCATGGCGGTGCGCACCTACCGCGGCGACTACGCCCCGATCGGCCAGTTCGGCTGGGACGGCGGCAGCGGCACCTCCTCCTACGCCGACCCGGTCAACCAGGTCACCGGCATCCTGCTCTGCCAGGTCGGCTACACCGTGCCCAGCCCGGCCCACCTGATGAGCGACTTCTGGACCACCGTCTACCAGGCCATCGAGGACTGACGGGAGGTTCCGGGGCCCTGCGCGGCCACCAGTTCGGCGTACCTGCCGCCCGAGGCGAGCAGTTCGTCATGGGTGCCGCGCTGCACGACCCGGCCGCCGTCGACGACCAGGATCAGGTCCGCGTCCCTGACCGTGCTCAGCCGGTGCGCGATCACGATCCTGGTCTGCGCGAGCGCGCCGAGGTTGGCCTCGATGACGGCCTCGGTGGCGCTGTCCAGGTTGCTGGTGGCCTCGTCGAGCAGCAGGATCTTCGGGCGTGACAGCACGGCGCGGGCCAGGGCCAGCCGCTGCCGCTGCCCGCCCGACAGGCCGCCGCCGTCGGTCAGCATGGTCTCGTACCCCATGGGCATGGCCGCGATCTCGTCGTGCAGCGCCGCCAGCCGGGCCGCGGCGACCACCCGGTCCAGGGCGGCGCCCGGGTCGTTCAGCGCGATGTTCTCCCTGATCGAGCCGCTGAACAGCGACGGGTCCTGGATGACCACGCCGAACTGCCGGCGCAGCGTACGCAGGTTCAGCTCGGCGGCGGGGACGCCGTCGTACCTGATCTCGCCCTCGACCGGCGTGTGCAGCGCGAGCAGCAGCCTGGCCAGCGTGCTCTTGCCCGACCCCGACGCGCCCACCAGCGCGATCTTCTGGCCGGGCCGGATGGCGACGGACACGTCCCGCACCGTCCACGGGCCGCGGGGGTCGTGGCGGAAGCTCACCCGGCGCAGCTCGACCGCGCCGCGCAGCCGCAGCACCTCGATGCCGTCGCTCGGCTCCGGCTCGGAGGCGAGGATGTCAGACAGCCGGTCGAAGTGCGCGCCGGCCTGCTGCAGGCTCTGCAGGCCCGTCATCAGCGAGCCGAGCGGGGTCAGCGCGCCGAGCGCGACGGCGTTCAGCGCGATCAGCGTGCCGAGCGTGAGCTGCCCGTCCAGCACCCGCCAGGCGCCCAGCCACAGCAGGCCGAGCGGTGCCGTCACGCGGATCGCCGACAGCGCCGCCTCCAGCAGCCCCCTGGTCAGCCCGGCCCGCACGTCGGCGTCGAGCTGCCTGGCGAAGTGACCCGCCCACTGCTCCACGGCCCGCCGCTCCGCGCCCGACGCCTTCAGCGTCTCGATCCCGGTGATCGTCTGGATCAGGCTGTTCTGCGACGCCGACAGCGCGGCCAGCTCCTGGTGGGTGAGCGTGGCGATCCGGCTCGTGGTGGCCAGCAGCAGCACCGTCTGCAGGACGGCCACGCCGCTCAGCGCCAGCCCGAAGACCGGGTCCCAGAAGTAGACGAGCACCAGGTACCCCACGGCCAGCGGCCCGTCCAGCAGCGCCGCGACGACCTGCCCGGTCAGGATGTCCCCCAGCGTGGACACGCCCGCCGCCCGCGTCACCAGGTCACCCTTGGCCCGCCGGGTGAAGTACCCGTACGGCAGCGCCACCAGATGCCCCACCACGCTCTCGGTGAGCTCCTGGTCGGCCCTGGCCCGCACCGCGACGAGCAGCGCCGCCCGCAGGTACCCGATCACGAACTGCGCGGCCCCGGCCAGCACGATCGCCAGCCCGAGCACCGACAGCACCTCCGCCGCCCGCGCCGGCACGATCGTGTCCACCAGCAGCTCGGAGAAGAACGGCAACGCCAGCCCGAGCAGTTGCAGCAGCAGCGAGGCGGCCACGATCTGCGCCAGCAGCCCCCTGCGCCGCCTGAACAGCGTGCGCGCGAACTCCCGCCGCCACGCCCCCGCCATCGACGACGAGCCCCGCCGGAACCCCTCGCCCGGCTGGAACACCAGCAGCACGCCGGTGAACCCGGCCCCGAACTCCTCGGGGGTCAGCCTGCGCCGCCCCTGCCCGGGGTCCACCACGTCCACCCGGTCGGGCGACCAGCGCTCGACCACCACGAAGTGGCTGAACTCCCAGTGCGCCACGGCCGGCAGCGGCACCCGCGCCAGGTCTTCCGGCGCCAGCGAGAAGGCCCGCGCCTGGAGCCCGTGCTCGCGCGCGCCGTCCACGATCGCCTTCGCGCTCAGGCCGTCCCGGCCGATCTGGAGCCGGTCGGAGACCTGGTGCAGGGTGGTGCGGTGGCCGTGGTGCGCCAGCACCATGGTCAGGCAGGCCGCGCCGCACTCGGTCTCGGTGTTCTGCAGGACGACGGGGACCCTGCGCCTCACCCCACCGCTCCCAGGGCCAGCGCGGTCACGCCGATCCCGGCCGTCACGACGATCGCCACCGCGATCCACAACACGAGGAACGAGGGCCCGCTGACGACCAGCGGCATCCGCACGGGGGCACGGCCCCGTGCCCGCTCGCGCAGCGCCTCCTCCCGGTAGCTCAGCTTCATGCCGGAAACCTAGGCGCGGAGGCTTGGAAGTCACTTGGGACCCAGAGGAAACAGATTCCGAGCAGGGTCTACACGGTGGGTATACCCGGTGTGGATAGTCCGCGGCATGACCGTCTCGTACACACTGCTCGGCCTCCTGGAAGCGGGCGACCGCCACGGCTACGACCTGAAGCAGGCCTACGACCGCCGGTTCGGCGCGGCCAAGCCGATCAGGTTCGGGCAGGTCTACCGGACGCTGGCCCAGCTCGTCCGTGACGGCCGGGTGGAGGTCGCCGCCGTGGAGCCGGCGCGGGCCCCGACCGCAAGCGGTACGCCATCACCCCGGAGGGAGTGACCGGCTTGGACCGCTGGCTGGCCGAGCCCGAGGATCCGCAGCCCCAGCTCCGGGCGGTGCTGTTCACCAAGGTGACGCTGGCGCTGATGTCCGGCCGGCCGGCGGCGGAGTTCCTCGACGCCCAGCGGGCCCGGCACCTGGCCACGATGCGCGCGCTGACCGCCGCGCGGCGGGACGCGGCCTCGGCGGCGGGCGGTGAGCCGTGGTCGCCACCGGACCTCGGACTCGTGGCGCTGCCGGCGGGAAGCGCACTGGCGGCGATGGCCGTCACCACGGCGGCGCTGCCCCTCATGAACGTGACGACCAGGTACGACGCCGTGCGCTTCGAATGACCCCTACAGGACCTTGCGCAGCACGTCCGCGAACTCCACCGGGTGCGCCATGAACCCTCCGTGGTCCCCGGGGAACTCCACCGGCGTCGTGCCGATCCGCTCGGCCAGCACCACCGAGGTCCGGTACGTCACGAGCTGCCCCGACTCCGCCCCGACCCCCACGACGACCCGGCCGTTCCGCAACGTGGCGACGTCGGGCACGTAGCGGGTGGTGCCGCGCAGCTCGTGCGCGAAGAACCGGGAGCCGTCGGCGACGACCTGCTCCGACGGGGGCGGCCCGGCGTTCCCGCCCTCGTCGAACCCCGCGTTCCCCATGAACTTGGCGAAGGCCGCCCACAGCCCGTCACGGTGGAAGGTCTCGATCATGTCGTCCACCGCGGCGCGCTGCCCGGCGGCGTCCGGCAGCAGCTCGACGCAGGGCGGCTCGTGCGCCACGAGCGTACGCACCCGCCCGGGGTGCCGCGCGACCAGCGCCAGCCCCGTCACCGCGCCGCCGCTGCTGCCGAACACGTCGGCCGACTCGGCCCCGAGGTCGTCGAGGATGGCCGCGAGGTCGTCGGCCCGCAGCTCCGGCGTGGAGTCCTCCGACGGGTCGTCGAGCACGCTGCCGGACATGCCGCGCGGGTCGTGCGTGACGACCGTGCGGTCGGCCGCCAGCGCCTCGGCCAGCGGCGCGAACTCGGCCGCCGCCATCGGCGCGCCGGTCACCACCAGCAGCGGCCCGGAGCCGCGTACCTCGTAACGCAGCCGCACTCCCGGGCGCCGCAGGGTGTGGGTGGCGATCGTCATGGTGAGACCTTCCTTACTCCGGTTACGCCTGTCGAAGGTCTGACCTCCCGCACGGGAAAAACTCATCCCTCCAGGGCGAGCACCACCCACGACTGGCCCTGGGCCAGCCCCGCCAGCTCCCTGCCGCACTCCTGGAGCGCCTGCGGCCCGGAGAGGATGTGCGCGGCGCCCGCCTGGGCGTCCCTGAACAGCCGCTGGATCAGCCCCTCGCGCAGCGACGTGGTGCCCCCGGACGCGTAGACGAACCCGGCCACCCCGGCGATCGTCGAGGTGATGTGGTTGAGCGCGAGCCGCACCATCGTCTCCTGGCGCACGCTGAGCCGCCCGCCCTCGTCCAGCGTGCGCTCCACGTCGTCCCAGGTCTCTCGGATGAGCGCCGCGGCCGCGCGGAACCGGGCCTCGGCGCGGGCGAAGTCGGCGTGGAAGGCGTCGCTGCCGGCGATCTGGCCGGGCCGCCCGCTCCGCGCGGCCGCGTACCCGGCCAGCTCGTCCAGCAGCCGCCGGCCGATGCCGAGCGCCCAGCCCGAGTGGCAGATCAGCGCCTGGTCGAGCAGCCCGAGCCGGAAGATCGCGCCGCCGCGCAGCGGCTCCGTCGTGCCGAAGTCGTGCGACTGCGAGTACGGCACGAAGGCCCCGTCGATGGTGTAGTCGATGCTGCCCGTGGCGCGCAGGCCCAGGACGTCCCAGTTGCCGAGCATCTTGACGTCCTCCATCGGGCTGATGAAGATCCGTACCTCGTCGGTGCCCTCGACGGCGGCGGCGCTGTGGGCGTACTGCGCGTGGTACATGCCCGAGGCGAAGCTCCACTGCCCGGTGAGGCGGAACCCGCCGTTCTCGGGGACGGCGACGCCCGGCCGGGTGCCCTGGCCCGCGATCAGCGGCATCCGCGGGCCCTTGAAGAGGCGTTCCACGGCATCGTCGCCCAGGTAGGCGCCGGCCGTGCCGTTCTCCAGAGTGGTGGCCATGACGACCCAGCCCGTCGAGGGGTCGGCGTACGTGAGCTCTTCGAAGACGTCGAGCAGCTCCCTGGGGGACTGCTCGGCACCCCCGAGCGGCACCGGCACCCAGCCGCCGAAGAGGCCCGCCGCGTGCAGGGCGTCCACGACGGGGGTGGTCAGCCTGCCCGCGGCCTCGGCCCGGCCCGCCTCCCTCTCGATCAACGTGCGCAGGTCCCTGGCCCGCTCCAGCAGGGTCGGGCCGGCTCGGTGCAGTCGCGGCGTGTCGCTCATGTCCAGGTGCTCCTGTTCGTGATCGTCGGCGCTCTACCTCCGTCAGATCACGTCATGGGCCCGATGTCCAGTGCCCTGGTCGGCAGGTGTCAGCCGGATGGCCGTGGGGCATGAGGCAGGCGAGAGATCTCGGGGGGACAGATGGGGGGAGATCCAGGAGACGGCGCGTTCGACAGCTTTCTGGGGCTGGGGGCCGAGGACCTGCAGCGACTGCAGGAGACCCTCGCGCAGATCCGCCAGCTGCACGACCGGATGAAGCGCCTGCTGGAGGCCGTGCTGGCGATCAGCTCGGAGCTGGAGCTGAACGCGGCGCTGCAGACCATCGTGGAGGTCTCGGCCGACCTGGTGGACGCCAGGTACGGCGCTCTCGGCGTGCTGAACGAGGAGGGCGAGTTCGCCGACCTGTTCACGTGCGGAGTCCCGGAAGAGGTGTACGCCGCCATCGGCCGCATGCCGACCACCCACGGCCTGCTGGGGGAGCTGGTGGCCCACCCCAGGCCGATGCGCGTGGACGACGTGACGTCCCATCCGCTCTTCCGCGAGTACCCCGCGGGCCACCCGGTGATGCACAGCCTGCTGGGCACGCCACTCCTGGTACGCGGCACCGTCTACGGCAACATGTACTTCGCGGACAAACGTTCGGGAGGGCCGTTCAACGGCGACGACGAGCGGATCATCGCGGCCCTGGCCAGCGCGGCCAGCGTCGCCATCGAGAACGCCCGCCTGTACGAACGCCTCCGCCGCAGCACCGAGGACTTCCAGCGCAGCCTGCTCCCCGTTCTCCCGGACCTGCCCGACGTGGGCGGTGTGCGCGCCTGCGCCCGCTACCGCCCCTCCAGCTCCCTGCCCAGGATCGGCGGAGACTGGTACGACGTGATCATCCTGCCCGACGGCGTCCCCTGCCTCATGGTCGGCGACGTGATGGGGCACGACCTGAAGTCGGCCGCCATCATGAGCAAGATCAGCAACATGTTGCGGGTGCTCACCTACGAGCAGTGCGAGCCGCCCTCGCACATCCTGCAGCGGCTGGACGAGGTGCTGCACGACCTGCACGGCGGCCCGATGGCCACCGTCCTGCTGGCCCGCCTGGAGGAGCACACCGACTCCGGATGGCGGCTGTACTGGAGCAGCGCCGGCCACCCGCCACCGCTCCTCGTCCCCGCCGACGGCCCCGCCCGCTACCTCCTGACCGAGAGCGGCCACCCTCTGGGCGTCACCCCCACCCTTCCCCGCCCCGACCACGAAGAGCTGATCGCCGCGGGATCGACCCTGCTCATGTACACCGACGGGCTCGTCGAGAGCCCCGGGCACAGCCTCGACGAGGGCCTGGACGGCCTGGCCCGCGAGGCCTCCCGCCTGTGCCGGCTCCCCCTCGACGAGATGTGCGACCAGCTCCTGTACCGCCGCAGCGAGAACTTCACCGACGACGTCGCCCTGCTCGCCCTGCGCCTCGGCCGGCCAGGGACCGTCCAGAGATCCATGGAACGGAATGGAACGCCCTTGATCTGAGGCGCCGTCGTCCGAGCACGGCGCCCGTACAGAAGGGGGTTTCCCATGCCACCATCCCGGCGGCTCATCAGCCGATTACCAGCCATCCTGGTGGCCATCGCAGCCGTGCTGGCCGTCGCTCCCGCCGCCCGCGCGGCGGCGCCCGCCATCCACGCCATCGCCTGGGGCAAGGGCGGGTTCGGGCAGCTCGGCGACGGCGCCTACGACAACCGGCTCGTACCCGTCGCGGTGCGCGCGGAGGAGGCGGGCTTCACCGAGGTCGCGGGCAGCCTCACCCACTCGCTGGCCGTCGCCGCCGACGGCACGGTCTGGGCCTGGGGCCAGAACAACAACGGGCAGCTCGGCGACGGCACCCACACCGACACGAACGTGCCGGTCAAGGTGCAGGGACTCACCGGCATCGTGGAGGTCGCGGCGGGCTGGGGGTTCAGCCTGGCCAGGAGCGCCGACGGGCACGTGTGGGCGTGGGGGACGAACTACGCGGGACAGCTCGGGCTGGGCACGTTCGGCGGCTCGTACGCCACCCCGCAACCACTGCCCGAGCTGCGGAACATCACCCACATCGAGGCGGGCTGGTTCCACAGCATGGCGCTGCGCAACCACTTCACCGTGCTGGTCTGGGGCAGCAACTCGCGCGGCCAGCTCGGCGACGGCACGGGGGTCGAGAAGGCCAGCCCGACCGAGCTGACCGGCCTCGGCGGGGAGAGCGGGCCGGTCTACGACATCGCCGCCGGCTTCTACCACTCGCTGGCCGTACGCGCCGACGGCACGCTGCTCTCCTGGGGCGCCAACAACTCCGGCCAGCTCGGCAACGGCACCACCTCGGTCACCGCGTCGCTCAGCCCGGTGCAGGTCCTCGGCCGGTACGGCCAGGTGCGCGCCCTGGCGGCCGGCTGCCAGCAGAGCTACCTGGTGGACGGTTCCGGCCAGGTGTGGGGCTGGGGCGACAACACCCATGCCCAGGTGGCCCACACCGGCACCGTCGTCAAGCAGCCCCAGCTCATCCCGGGCCTGTCCGGCGTCAACGACGTGGCGGCGGGCTGCGCCTTCGGGCTGGCCCTCACCTCGGCCGGCACGGGGTACGGCTGGGGCCAGTACACCTCCGGCCAGACCGGCACCGGCGTGCCCGTGCCGATGCCGGTGTTCCCGATCGTGTGGGGCTCCGAGCTGACGTTCATCGCCGCCGGGGGTGACCACGGCCTGGCCGTACGGAAGCTGAGCTGAACGGCGTGACGTCGCCGGCGGCCCTGAGACGTGCGTCACACCAGGGCCGCCGGGACGTCACACTTCGCCGCCGTGCTCACCTCTCATGAGGCATGACCACGACACTCCAGGTGCTGCGCACCCCCGAATCGCGCTTCGCGAACCTGCCGGACTACCCGTTCCAGCCGCACCACGTCACCGTCGCGGGCGGGCGGCTCCGGATGCACTACCTCGACGAGCGGCCGGAACACCCGTCGGGGGACACCGTTCTGCTGCTGCACGGCAACCCCTCGTGGAGCTACCTGTACCGGCACGTCATCCCGCCGCTCGTCGAGGCCGGGCACCGGTGCGTGGCCGTCGACCTGATCGGGTTCGGCAAGTCCGACAAGCTCGCCGACCGCCACGCCTACACCTATGACCGGCACCTGAGCTGGCTGCGCGAGGCCGTGCTGGACCGGCTGGACCTGCGCGAGGTGACCATGGTCTGCCACGACTGGGGAGGCGCGCTGGGCCTGCCCCTGCTGGCCGCGCATCCGGAACGTTTCCGCCGCGTGGTGGCCGCCAACACCGGCCTGAGCACCGGGGACGAGGATCTCGGGCCTGGCTGGCCGATGATGGCCGCCTGGCTGCAGTCCAGCCAGCGCACCCTGCCGTTCCTGCCGTCGGCGATCGTGCAGGCGATGACCGTCACCGAGCTGGGGCCGGAGGTGCTGGCCGCCTACGACGCGCCCTATCCGGACGAGTCGTACGTGACGGGGGTGCGGCAGTTCCCGCTGCTCATCCCGATCTCGCCGCAGGACCCGTACACGCCGGCGCTGCGGGCCGCCTGGGACGTGCTGGAGACGCTGGAGCTGCCGTTCCTGTGCGCGTTCAGCGACCAGGACCACGTCACCCGCGGCGACCACACCGCGCTCAGCGGGCGCATCCCCGGCGCCCGCGGCCTGTCCCATCCCACCATCACCGGTGCGGGCCACTTCCTCCAGGAGGACGCTGGGGCGGCGCTCGCGGCCGCCGTCGACCAGTTCATCCGCTCGACGAGCCCGGCCACCCGACCGTCTTGACGAGCACTGCCTCTTCCGCTCCTGGTCACCGTCATCGAACCGCCGCAGTCACCACACGAAAGCGAACAACCATGATCGTCGTAACCGGCGCGACCGGCCCCGTCGGGCGTCTCCTCATCGCACAGCTGCTCGCCGAAGGCGCCCGCGTCCGCGCCGTGAGCCGAACCCCGCAACGATCCGGCCTGCCGGACGGGGCCGAACTCGTCACCGGCGATCCGTCCCAGCCCGCCACGATGCCCGCCTGCTTCGACGGCGCCGAGGCCGTCTTCCTGCACCCCCGCACCTTCGGCGACTCCGCCGGTGAACTGCTGGCGGTCGCCGCCGAGCGGGGTGTCCGCAAGGTGGTGGCGCTGTCGGCGATCAACATCGACGACCCGTACGAGCTGCAACCCTCCCGCCGGCGCGGCGACCGCAACAAGGAGGCGGAGCAGGCGGCCATGGCCAGCGGCCTCGCCTGGACCAGCCTGCGCGCGAGCAGCTTCGCCGGCAACACCGCCCAGGCGTGGGGTGCCCAGCTCCGCGCCGGCGACGTCGTCCGCTACGTGCACGCCCGCTTCCGCGAGACCCCGCTGGACGAACGCGACCTGGCCGAGGTGGCAGCCCGCGCGCTGCTCACCGACGACCTGGCCGGACGGAAACTGGAGCTAACGGGCGCGCAGTCGCTGTCTCACGAGGAGATGGTGGCCGTCATCGCCGCCGCGCTCGGCAGGCCGCTGCGCTTCGAAGAACTCCCACCGCAGGCCGTCGCCGCCCACCTCGTCCAGAACGGCCTGCCCGAGCCCTGGGCCCAAGCCCTGATGGCCCGCTACGCCCACTACCTCGACCACGACCAGCCCCCCGTCACCGGCGAGGTGGACAGGGCACTCGGCCGCCCCGCACGGACCTACGCCGACTGGGTGGCCGACCACCTAGCCGCGTTCCGGACCGCCTGAGCCGCCCCATGCCCACCGCGTACGTCATCACCGCGCTGGTCACGATCGCCGCGAACACCTTCTCCGGGTTCGCGGCCATGACCAGGCTCAAGCCCATCATGCGGACCCTCGGCCCGGCGCCGCACCGGGCCGGCGTGCCCGAATCCTGGCTGGTCTGGCCGATCGGCGCCCTCAAGGCTCTCGGCGCGCTCGGCCTCGCAGTCGGCCTGCTGGGCGTCCCGCTCAGATGAGGCCGCGCGTCCTCAGGAGAAGGCCCCCTCGCGGCGGATGGTCTGCCAGGGTAGGCGGGTGCCCAGGAGCGCGGTGGTCGTGGACTGGATGACCACCAGGTACATCAGCTGGCGGAAGACGAACTGCTGCAGCGGCAGCGCCCACAGCACCCCCGCCCGCTCCCCGTCCAGCCGGAGCGCGTACCACCCGGTGAGCGTCTGCACGGCGAGGAGCCCCGCCCACACCGCGGCCGCCGGCAACGGGTCCCGCATCAGCAGGGCGTAGACCGCCATCACGTCCACCGCGGGCCCGAACAGCGGCAGCAGCACGTGGAAGAGCGCCAGGAACCCGAGCGCGCGCCGGCCGAAGGGACCTCGCTCGACGACCGCCCGCCGGTGCTTCCACATGGCCTGCATGGTCCCGTAGCACCAGCGGTACCGCTGCCGCCACAGCTGCCGCAGCGACGTGGGCGCCTCCGTCCAGGCCAGCGCCCGCTCCTCGTACGCCACCCGCCATCCCCCGCGGCTGATCGCCATCGTCAGGTCCGTGTCCTCCGCCAGGGTGTCGCCGCTGAGGCCGCCCACCGACTCCAGCGCCGCCCGGCGGAAGGCGCCGATCGCGCCGGGCACGGTCGGTATGCAGCCCAGCAGGTCGTAGGCCCGCCGGTCCAGGTTGAAGCCGATCACGTACTCCAGGTGCTGCCAGCGTCCGAGCAGCCCGCGCCGGTTCCCGACCTTGGTGTTGCCGCTGACCGCGCCGACGCCCGGGTCCGCCAGCGGCGCCACCAGGTGGCCGATGGTGGCGGGCTCGAACACGGTGTCGCCGTCCACCGTGATCACGATCTCGTGGGAGGCGCGCGCGATGCCGGTGTTGAGCGCCGCCGCCTTGCCGCCGTTGGGGCGCCTGAACACCCGCACGCCCGGCAGCCTCAGCGCGGCGGCCCGCTCGGCCGTGTCGTCGGAGGATCCGTCGTCCACCACGATCACCTCCACGGGGGCCGGGTACTCGGTGTCGACGAGCGACCACACGGTCGCCTCGATGCCCAGCTCCTCGTTGTAGGCGGGGACGATCACGCTGACCGGCGGCCGGTACGGGGGCCGCTCCGGCGCCTGCCGTCGACGGCGGCGGTCCCGCGCACCCGCCGCCCGCCGTGCGTGCGATCGCGCCAGCACCACGAACACCAGCAGCCGGGCCAGCGTCAGCACGCCCGCGGCGACCATCACCCAGGCCAGCGTGTCCACCGCGAGGGACGATCCGCGCTGCGCCAGGATGAGCAGCCGGCCGAGGACGCGGCTGGAGTCGTCCGCCGGGACGTGCGCCGAGCCCAGGCCGAGCCCTTCGGCCAGGGTCGTGGCCCGGTAGCCGTGCCTGGCCAGCTTGGCCAGCAGCTGATCCACGGCCTCGACCGTCTGGCTGCGGTCGCCGCCGGAGTCGTGCAGCATGACCACGGCCCCGCGCCCCCTGTAGGGCGTGCCCGCGCGGACGATCTCCGCCACGCCCGGCCTGCTCCAGTCCATCGTGTCCAGGTCGGCAAGCGTCACCAGGTAGCCCTCGCCGTCCAGGGCCAGCATCGTCTCCCACTGCCGCGCCGACACGGCGGACGGGGTCGCGTGGTACGGGGGCCGCACCAGGTGCGTGTGCATCCCGGTGGCACCCGCGATGGCGTGCTGCGTCAGCGACAGCTCCAGCTGCCGCCGCCAGGCGGGCACGGCGGACAGGTCGACGTGCGCGTACGTGTGATTGCCCAGCTCGTGGCCCTCGTCGACGATGCGCCGGGCGAGGTCGGGGTACTCGGCCACGCGGGCGCCGACGGCGAAGAACGTGGCCTTCGCGCCGTGCCGCTCCAGCACGTCCAGCAGCTTCGGTGTCCACTCGGGGTCGGGACCGTCGTCGAAGGTGAGCGCCACCGTACGGACCGGCATGCTCAGGCTGCGCGGCCCCCGATCGGCCGCGTCCTGCTCCGTGGGTTTCTGCGGCGCCGCGTCCACCACCGGGCCGCCGCTGCGCACCCGGTCGAGTTCGGGCGAGTATCCGTAGGACTCGGGGACGGGTTCGTGCTCGCCCAGCTCACCGTTGGCGTACCCGTGCAGGAGCAGGGAGGATGCGGTGAGCACGGTGGCGACCAGAGCCAGGAACCAGTGCGCACGCGGTGCGGGCCGCCTGGCGCGGCGCCTGGGGCGCGGGGTGACACGTCCGTCCGGCCCTCGGAGGTCCAGCGGGTTCACGTGTTCCGGCCGCTCGCGGCGCCCGGCCGCTCGTCGGGGAGTTGAGCGGGAGATTCGGTTCCCCCGCCCGGGGAGGGGCCGAGGTCCCCGGTCGGCGCGGTGGACGCCTCGGCGGTCTCGCTCTGCGACGGAGCCGGGTCCTCCGGTGACGGGGAGGGGCCGCCCCCCGGGTCCTGCTCACCGCCGATGGAGCCGGCGGGCTCGTCGGACTCGTCCTCCGGGTCGGGAACGGCGGGGCGCGTCGTCCTGGAGGGGCTCGGCGACGGCGCGGGCCGGTCCGGCGTGTCCTCGGCGACGGGTGCGGAGGGGCGGCGGGAGGCCGGCGCGGACGGCGGGGCGGAGGGCCGCCGGGACCTCACCGAGGCGGAGGGGGCCGGGGACGGGGACGTGACGTCGGCGGATTCGGACTGCTCGGGAGCGCCGCCGCCGCCGCGCCCGTCGGCCGGCCACTGCACGGAGTCCAGCCTGATGCCCCGAAAAGCGCTTCCCAACAGCACTGCGGTCAGGGCCAGCAGGAGGGTGCCCGCGAGGATCCCGCTGATCGTCAATATCCATGCCCGCCGGCCGCTGTGGTCGACGAACACGGCGGATCCCGCCGCCCGCTTCCGCTTATTCACGAGTGAAGATCGTAAATGACGTGGGAGCCTTCCCATTTCATTGTCGGGATATTTTCGCAGATTGTGATCAAATTGGAGGGAGTGGGGATCTCGCCTGGTCGGGCGGCCCTAACCGATCGGCTCGCCCTGTCTTCGGCGCCGCCCTGGCCCGCGTGGTTTCGGAGGAAATTTGCGCCCTAGCCATAGGTCATATCAAATGCGCGCGTGGCTTTGTTGTTACCATCTTGGGCCCGCGTTTCGGCGGCATTCTCACCGAGCGGGGCGGCTCCACGACTGTTTGTCGCGTCCGGTGAGATGAGCTGGAAGCATACGGGCCTTCGCCGACAAGAAGTCCGGGCAAGAACATCGAAGGGCGAAGAGCGCGCCGAGAGCTGCGGCGAGCAGAGGAAGACCGGCGACGACAGCTCCGATCGCCGGCCAGGGGGTCTCGAACGGCACCCGTGCCGGCGCCTCCCACGTGGTGCGCATCGTCAGGGGCCACAGCAGCAACATCCCGGCGGGAACTCCGGCGATCGCGCCGAGCACCGTTCCGCACAGGGTGCTCAGACCCGCGCGAGAGGCGCGGAACCACCGGAACGCCGCAGCCGATCCGTTGCCGGCTCGCTTCATGACCCGGGCCTGGCGCGCGTTGGCGGCCTTGCCGAAGCCGGACGCCAGCGCGCACCCGAGGGCGGCGAGGAAGGCCACCGCGGCGAAGGGCAGCCACCCGGTCGAAGCCTGGAAGCCCCGCTCGACGTGAACTTCCGCGACCGCGTCATCCAGCCGGTCGTCGAGGCGCTGCTGCTCCTGGGGCGTGACCCGGTGGACGGCCGGGTCGACGATCAGCTCGCTCGGCTGGAGCCGGTAGCCGAGATCTCGGACGAGTTTCGATGGGACGAAGATCGTCTCCATGTGCGGATCGGAGATTCTGGCGACGACCGCCCGGGCGGACTTGGTCTGCCGAGTCTCGTCGTCCTTGTCGAGCTCGTAGACCAGGTCCACCGCGTCGACCTTCACGCCCGCCGACGTGATCACGACGACCGTGCTCTCGTCGTACGGCGTCGACTGATCGCCCGTGAGGTACCGCAGCAGCTTCTCGTCCCCGATGACCTGGTTCCAGTAGACGACCTCCTCCGGTATCTCGACGTTCTCCGCTCTGGCGTCGAAGAACCAGGTGTCCACAACGGCCTCGTGCTGGGCGATCGGCACGCCCGGTAGTTCCCTCTCCACCGCCGCTCGTACCGTGGCCGCGTCCGCCGTCGAGAAAGGCCCCAGGGACACAGGGCCCGAATGGACCACTAAGCTGCCGGGCCTGCCGCGGGGAAGGTATTCGGCCCTGCTCTGTGCCGTTTCGCCGACCGCGATGAGCCACGATGGCAGCGGGCCGAGACCGGCGGTGAGCACGCCCGCGCCGACCAGGATGATCAGTAGCACCCCGAGGGACTCGATGGCTTCGTAGCGTGAATCCTCACGGGCCAGCCATGCGCCAAGTCCCATCAGACAGACGCCGCGAACGACGCGAACAGCCCCAGGGCGACGGCTCTCCGGCTCATGAGCTCGTGGCGGTTGGGCGGGGCGGAGAGCCGCGCGACAGGAATGGCCGCCGTCGCGGTGCTCAGGGGAAGGCCCACGAACAAGGCGACGATCAGTACGGAGACGGCGGGATAGACAAGATCGAAGGACATGGCGGGATGGTAGTGAGCCGCCACGGCGACGCATCCGCGCATGCTCGCGCAATCGAATCCGATCACGCTCGCGCCTTGGCCGATCCCACGGCTGCAGATCCGGGCGACAAGGCTGAGCTCTGCATCCAACTGGGGCTGAAGCTCGCGTATCTACGCCGAAAAGCAGAATGTGGAGGCCCGGATCGAACCGGAGCCCCCACATGTGCGTGCGGTGTGTGTCCGAGGTCGGTCTTGAACCGGTCGACTATCTTTTGGGCAGTTGTGACACCCCGTGGCTGGACATCTCGTGACGGGGTGGATATTCAGTTCGGTGCGCAAGCTCTTCACCTACTTCGTGGGCGGCGTCCCAATTATGTCGTCCGCCAACGACAGCCCGGCCATCGCGCCCTCGGCCATGAGCACGGCGTGCCGGTCGAGAACGTACCCGAACCAGGCGGCCAGGCCGACCCGCTGGGCGCGCCGCAGCGGCGAGCCCACGTCGCGGGCTTCGGAGCCTATGAAATCCAGCCGGATGCCGTACGGGGCGAGCCGCTCGGCGAGCCCGATCGACTCCGTCACGCCGCGCTCGGTCGACAGGTGGCGACCTCCGACCGGCCGCGCGCCGCGCTCAGGTGTGACGTACGGGGGGCGGGCCTGCTGATCGTCCACAACCACTGGCCTCTGTGGGCGCTGCATCACTGGGGCCCTCAGGTCGTCCGGGACGTACGCGAGCTTGTCACCTCCAAGCAGGCCGCCTGTGCCGCGCGGCGCCATCAGGTGATGCCGAGCCGACCCGTTAACCGCATCCCGCCCGTGAGAGGCGTACGTGGTCAGGCCATCGCAGTGTTGCCACAAGGTCGTGCCCACGCCGGACAAGATCCAGTGCCACGCGGCTGTCCCGTGTTGAGGGCCGCCCCGACAAGTGAGTGGCTGTCCGGCACGTCTCCAGCACGACGACGCCGGCCCAAACCGTGCCAGAAAGGCGGCCGGGAATCGGTGACTGCAACACCGACCCCGGCCTGTGACCCAGCAACCTGACTACAGCAGGAGCCAGGCCATGAGGCCCAACCCTTCCACACCCACTGTCACGGCGGAAATGCAACCCGACGACGAGGTTCCGCCGACCCTCATTCGACGCTTCCTCTCCAACCTCTTGCTCTCACGCCGAACGCGTCGCGTGCCGGACATTGAGACGCCCACCACCCCTGGCACAGGCCAGCTCGGGGATCGGGTCATCCTCGGCTTCGCGGTGGCCGTCCTGCTGGCGGTCGCCGGCGCGGCTGCCTACGTCTCGTACCACCACTTCTACGCCCTGGCCATCTCTCTGGGAGAGCGGCACGACATGGCCGTCCTCTACCCGGCGATGTCCGACGGCGTGATCGTCATGGCCTCAATCGTGATGGTCTACTGCTCGCGTCGCCGGATGCGTGTGCCAGTCCTGGCATGGGTCACTCTCGCCCTGGGAGGCGCAGTGACGCTGGCGGCCAACGTGGCGCACGGCTGGTCAGGCGGACTGGGATCTCGCCTGGTCAGCGCCCTTGCACCGCTCGCGTTCGGGGCCGCGTACGAGCTGCTGATGTGGATCGTCCGCAACAACCGCCGCCCCTCTCAGGAGACCTCCCCAGACACGCACGTGTGCCAGCCCACCGAGACCGTGGTCGAGGTGGAACGTCAGGTACCGGTGCTGCCTGCCGACCGGTTCGAGGCGGCGCGACTGGCCTACCTCGACAGCCTCAGCGAGGGCAAGCAGCGCCTCGGCCGACGCCCGCTGATGAGTCGCTGGGGACTGGAGCAGCGCGAAGCGGAAGAGATCATCGCCGAGGTGGAGCGGGAGCGCGCCCAGATTGCCGAGGAGAAAGGGCAGCAGGTGTCCGACGCCGAGGACGGGGTGCCACCGAGCGACGCGCGTGAGGCGGACGCGGCGTGAAGGACCTTCTCATCCTCACGACATGCGCCAGCCTGTCTCTCCTCTGCACTCTCAGCGAGGCGACGCCGGACGCCCGAAGCGCCACGCAGATGTGGATTGCCTTCCGCCGGGCCGAACTCCTTGGGTCGCCCTCCTTGGGTCGCCGGTCACCCGAACGGCGGTGAGGGCGTGGCCGTGACGGAGGACATGCACGACGGCATCACCGCCGACCTCCAGGACGAGACCTCGCCACTCACTTCCATCACCGAACCGAAGCAGACCCCGGACGAGAACGACGTCCTTGAGGGCACCGTCGTCCTGGTTGATCAGCCACATCGATCTGGCGCTGACGACCTGCTCGCCGAGCTGGCTGCGCGCCGACAGGAGCGGTCGCCGCTGGTGCCGGTGTGGCTGCGGTCACGGGCGGACGCCTTGCAGGTGCTGAAGTGGCAGGCCGAGCACACCGGCTACGTGTTCACCTATCACCTGCTGCGCACGCCGAAGTACGCTGCCAAACTCCTGGCCCGGACCCCGGCAGGCGCCTGGCGGGCGCTCGCCGGCCTGGTGCGCTGGTTGTTCGATCTGGAAGGCCACCCGGTCCGCCGGGCGGCTGTGGCGAAGGAGCAGGCCGCGGAGTATCTGGCGCTCTCCAAGCAGCGCGACAGCCGGGTCAAGGCACGGCTGTGGACGCTCCTCACCAGCGCCATCGCGTTGCTACTCGCGAGCACCGTGGTGACGTTGGTAGCACCGGCCTGGGTCCACTGGGCCACCGTTGGCATCCTCATCGCAGTCCTCGGTGCGATCGGGTCTCCCGCCGACAAGCCGCTCTTGGACCGGGCAGTCGTTCCGACACGAGTGCGCAAGCTCACCAGTGACCAGGTGCTGGACGCGCTCGGCTCACTCGGCATCTCGGCCATCAACCAGGCGCTCGGCAAGAAGGGGCGCGGCATCACCTTCCCGGCCCGATCATGCGCGATGGGCCGGGCTGGCGGGCCGAGGTCGATCTCCCGCTCGGCGTGACGGTGGCGGAGGTGCTGGACAAGCGCGACAAGCTCGCCTCCGGCCTGCGCCGCGCCCTCGGGTGCGTGTGGCCCGAGCCGGTCTCGGAGGAGCACCCCGGTCGGCTGGTGCTGTGGGTGGGCGATCAGGAGATGCGCAAGGCCCGGCAGCCTGCCTGGCCGTTGGCCACGTCGGGGCAGGTCAGCCTGTTCGAGCCGGTCCCGTACGGCAACGACCAGCGCGGCCGACCGGTCTCGATCCTGCTCATGTTCGCCAACGTGCTCATCGGCTCGATGCCGCGCTACGGTAAGACGTTCGCGCTGCGGGTGCTGCTGCTGGCCTGCGCGCTGGACCCGCTGGCCGAGCTGCGGCTGTTCGAGCTGAAGGGCACCGGGGACCTGTCGGCGCTGGAGAAGGTGGCCCACCACTACGCCAAGGGCGCCACCGACTCCGCCAAGACCGCCTGTGTCGCCTCGCTGGCCGAGGTGTACGCCGAGCTGGACCGCCGCGCGGAGGTCATCGACGGCCTGCCGCGTCACCAGGCGCCCGAGTTCAAGGTCACGCCCGAGCTGGCCGCGCGGCGCGACCTCGGCCTGCATCCGATGGTGGTCGCGATCGACGAGTGCCAGGAACTGTTCGCCGACGACGAGTACGGCGAGGAGGCCGCCAAGTACGCCACCGCGATCATTAAACGCGGTCCCGCCCTGGGCATCATCTTGATCTTGGCGACCCAGCGCCCGGACAAGGACAGCCTGCCTAAGGCCATCTCGGCGAACGCGGGCATTCGGATCTGCCTGCGGGTGATGGGCTGGCAGGAGAATGACATGATCCTCGGCACCGGAATGCACCAGGCCGGGGTCAAGGCCACCATGTTCACCCTCAACGACAAGGGCATCTCTTGGGCCGTCGGCATCGCCGAAGACCCGCTCATCGTCCGGTCGGCCTACCTGGACGGCCCCACCTCGGAGCTGATCGCCGAGCGCGCCTACCAGCTCCGCCAAGCGGCCGGGACGCTGTCCGGGCAGGCGATCGGCCAGCAGCCGCCGCAGCGGGTCTCCTACGACCTGCTGGCCGACATCCTGGCCGTCACCACGGCCAAGGAGGAGAAGGTCTGGAACAGCACCGTGGTGGACCGGCTGGCCGGCTTCCGGCCGGACGCCTATGGCCAGTGGGCGGAGCTGAAGGACGACGTCAAGACCGCCACTCTCACCGCCCGGCTCAAGGAGTACGGCGTCAAGACCGAGGACACCTGGGGGCGCGACGCCGCCGATAAGGGTCGCAACCGCAAGGGTTTTACTCGCACCGATGTGGTCGAGGCACTAGGCAGGCGAAAATCTAGCCAAGCCTGAGCCTCATCCTGCTAACGCCCTCGGGAGTCACTTCCGAGGGCGTTAGCCAGGCGGCTAGAACGCTAGGTACCAGGTCACCGTGGGCATGTTCCGCTAGTGGACCCGCTAGGCCTAGCGGTGCATACGCTGAGAGGACGCTCCCTCCGAGGACGTCGTTCGGTAGAGCGACTGTGGCGCCCTGCGTTCCGGCGCCCTGGAACATGCGCCTACGTGCACCTGGCAAGAACCGGCGTGGTGATCGTCGCGGCAGCAAATCCATCACTTCATCACATGCTCAGGGAAATAGTGTAATCGCCGGAGGAGCTAGCCAGGCCGCGATTTCAGGCGGGTGGTCTGTTACCAATACTCCAAGCAACTATTGAACTCAGCTTAACCTTCCAGGGCATGGGCCCCTGCTCGCCAGCGCCAGTTGCGAAGTATCCGTCTTTTATATACAGATAATGTTCAAGATGATCGATCATCTCGCCTTCGGATGTGAGCTGGCCCGTAGCGCCGAACATTCCCTTTAGGATCGCGTGTGCGGATGCGCCCGCCTCGCCGGCCTCTGCAATGCTGGCGAACCACTCACTGTGCCACTGAGTGGAGCTGACGAGGAGGCCACGAAGCAGTCCGCCCGGAATCACCAATAGAACACCTATCGATCCCTTTGTGACATTAACTAGCACTTCCAGGCTCATCAGGGTAGAATCACCCCCACTCCTACCTCTCGGTGCGGGGTAGTCGTGGCTTTCGTTGCTCCATGGAGGCATTTCCGGCTGGTCTGTCATGCAATCTCCTCTCTCGCTAGAGGTATGAGCATACGGCAAAGGATGGTTGAGATGAGACCCCCAATAGTCGGCTTGGTCGATGCTGGATTCCTTGTCAGATCGACTTCCACGGCCCTAAAGGTCCCTGCGGGCGAAGTGCGCATCGAGGGGGAAGAGTTAGTGTCATGGTTTTCGACGTCCGCTGCCCGCATGAGGAGCGGCTTCTTGCGCTGCTATTGGTACGACGGTGTTTATCCCGAGGGTGCGCCGCTGCGACACCGTCAGCGTACCGAGCTGGATAGGCTTGAGGCGTGCCCGGGTATACAGCTCAGACTTGGCCACTTGCAGGCCGTGCCCTTTGAACACAAAGAGCAGTTGAAAGCCGCTGCACGCGCGGCCGGGGTCGACTATAGCCAGCTCATGAGGCACTTCAGGCTTGAGACCCGGTATACCCAAAAAGGCGTAGACACGCTAATGGTTCTAGACATGCTTCGGTTCGTTCAACAGGGCATGACTAAGAAGATTATTCTCGTTGCTGGAGATCGAGATCTTGCGGAGGCGGTGCGAGAAGTGCAAAATATGGGCGCAACTGTACTTCTTGCATATCCGCAAGGCGCGCCAGTGGCCGGGGAACTTGCAAGCTTGGCGGATGAGAGGATTGCCTGGAGTGCAGAGGTTTTGGGTCGCCTTATTACACGCCGCGACGATCGAATAGCGGAGCTCATTGTTAAGGTTCTCAACGAAACCAATTTGCTCACCGATGGAACTCCACCTCTCGAGCTTTAGCTGCACGCTGTTAGGGATGGCGGCTTTGCTATCACGCTGGCGGGCAGCCTTCGTCTAGTCAGTCCACGCTGAGCGATTGCACGATCGGCGCGGGCGCACTGTAGGAGCGCCTGGACGTCACCTCTGCCCGCACCTATGGGTGCGTAGTCTTCAGCCGGGCCGGTGAGGCCGCTACGCAATAGCAGCACCGGTTGGATTGACTTGGTGTGGGGGTTGACTGACGCACCCAACCAGTGTCTTCTCATGGAGAAACTTCCCGAAAGCTTCTCGAAGGAGTGGCACGATGAGGGTCAAGTATCTGGGATCAGGGTCAGGGGAAGGCGGTTCCCCGACGCTCTTCGCCACCGATCGGGGCACCATCCTCGTCCAGGGCTACATCGTCACCGACCCTCAGGCCCTCTCCGACATCGGTGAGATCCCAGAAGGCGAGACGGTGGTAGAGATCACGCAGGACATCCTCCGGTTCGCGGACGAGCCGCTGACCACCGACCCTCGGAACAACCGTCAGCGTGCCACTTCCACGGAAGGTCAGGAGGCGCTTTGACCCTGATCAGCGGGCCGGCGTTCGTGGACCTCTTCCGTACGTTCGCTCACACTGCCCGCAGGCTGGAGAGCCGAGAGCGGTACGACTCGCCCAGTGAACGCGAACCGTTGCGCCGCTTCCTGGCGGGCGAGCCGGAAGATCTCGCCTGGTTCCAGAACTGGCTGGGCATCGTCGGCAAGGCAACCGAGGAAGGCAAGATCTTCCAGCGCGTGCGGGTCGTTTCGCTCCCGCTCAGCGACTACAGCAGATTCGGGCTCGACCTCTCGCGCCACACCGTGGCGGCCGGCGAGGACATCCGGTACCTCGACCGCAGTCAGGCGGCCGGCCTTCCGGAGCGGGACTTCTGGGTGTTCGACTCGTCCCGGGTCGCGCTGCTGCACTTCACGGACGACGACCAGCTCCTCGGCGCGGAGATCATCACCGATCCCGCAGTGGTCGTGGAGTGCGCAGCCGCGCTGGACGATGCCGTTCACCGTTCCCTCTCACGCGAAGAGTTCGTGGCGCGACTGCCGGATGACTACAAGATCAGGTAAGAATCGGGGCGTGACCAGCGTCCATCAGGCCCGACAAGCACTTGGGGCCAGGCTCCGCGAGCTGCGGAATGCCGCCGGTTTGACCGGCCGTCAGCTCGCGGAGCTACTCGCATGGCCGCACTCGAAGGTGTCGAAGCTGGAGACCGGCAAGCAGACGCCCAGCGACGCCGACATCGGCTCGTGGGCCCAGGCGACGGGCGCTACCGAGGAAGAGCGGCTCGCCTTACTGGCCTCGCTCCATACCCTCGAATCGCGTCACGCCGAGTGGCAGCGTGTCCTGCGGGGAGGCATGAGCCACCACCAGAACGAGTGGGGCGATGCCGAACGGCGTGCCGGCCTGCTGCGTGTCTTCGAGCCGGTCTACATTCCCGGGCTGCTGCAGACCGCGGAGTACGCCCGTGCGCGCATGGCCGAAGCGATCGCCATGCACAATCTGCCGAACGACATCGAGGAAGCCATGCAGGCGCGCATGACGCGCCAGCAGATCATTTACGACCCGGGCAAACGCTTCCAGTTCGTGGTCACCGAAGCCGCCCTGAGGTACCGGCTGTGTGCACCTGAAGTGATGGTGCCGCAGCTCGATCGGCTGGTGGCCGCTTCGACCCTGCCCAACGTCCGGCTCGGCGTCATCGGCTTCGGCACCGCCTATGTGACCGCCCCCAAGCATGGGTTCTGGATCTTCGACAACGCCCTCGTCATGGTCGAGACGTTCACCGCCGAGCTCCACCTCGCCCAGCCGCCGGAGATCGAGCAGTACGCCCGGGTGTTCCGCTCTCTGGCCGGGATGGCGTCCTACGGACAAGCCGCCAGGGCCCTGATCACGAACGTTATGGAGGACCTGTCGCGGTTGTTGCCGGCCGACGAAACCGAGCCCGAGGAGTAGCGCCAAGTTTCTCGGCTTCTCGGATTCGGAGGGAGTTGCTGAAACTCCGAGAAACTTGCTAGGCCCTCTCATCGGCCTCATGCCACGCTCACGGCGACACCTCAGCCCGTACCCGTGGGAGGCAGCTCATGAGCGCACGTTACGTCCCTCTGCTGCCTGCCGAGGCCGTGGCGGCGCTGCCCGAGCGCGCCCGTGACGTCGTCGAATACCGCAAGTCCGGGTTGTCCCTCAATCACATCCAGGGCTGCCCGCTCGGCTGCGCGTACTGCATCCGCCACACCTACGGGCTCTGGGACGCCCGTCTGCCGCAGGCCCTGATGAGCGACGCCGAGGCAGTCGAACAGTTCGTCAGCCACCGGTACTTCCGGCCGCACGACACCCCGCTGCAGGTCTTCAACCGGGCCACCGACCCGTTCCTGCCGGGCGTCCGCGAGCACCTGTTCGCCGTCCTGGAAGACCTCGACAGCCGCGAACTCACCAACCACATGCTCGTGATCACCCGTGCTCGCATGAACGTCAGCGATTGCGAGCGGCTGAACGCGCTACGGCATCTGAAGGTGACGCTGCTGTTCACGTACTCCGGGATCGGTGACAAGAGGATCGAGCCTCACCCCGCGCAGACCGTCGTGAACTCCATGCGGCTCGCCACGGCCCACGCCGCGCGCCGGTACCGGACGATTTTCTACTGGCGGCCTTTGGTGCCCGGACTGAACGACACCACCGCTCATCTGGCGCGGGCCGCAGTGCTGTCCGGATGGGCCGACGCCACGGTGTTCACCGGCCTGTTCTACCGGGACGAGATCGCGGACTACTACCGCGCCAACGGCCTGCCCGAGCCCTACCAGGAGACCGCCCGCCGCAAGATCGTCCCTGAGACGTTGGAGAGACGCATCCTCGCGCGCTTCGCGCGCCGGCCGTCCGGCGCGCCGCCGTTGTTCAGGAAGACCTCGTGCGCTGTCTCGTACGTCCACGGCCTGCCGGACTACAACGGCCACTACGGCATCAACGAACTCTGCGACATCTGCCCGGCCGCTCAACTGGACATGTGTGCCCGAGCGCACCAGGTCCCCACCGCGCCCCAGCTCCACGAGGCCGCCGCCGGCCTGCCCGAAGCGGCCCACATGCACGTCACCGAAGTCACGGAACGGGCGGCGCAGGTGGAGGGCCTCCCGTCCGAGCAGCCGCGGTACTACCTCCAGCACCGGCTCGCCTTCCAGATCCATGACGCCGCGCACCCACATCGCCAACGGCGGCACGGCCGAGCCGACCTCGGATGGGAGAGCGCGAATGGCTGACCAGAACGCCCCATGGACGGAGTTCCGCTACGCGGTCGTGGACGTCGAAGGTAACGGGCAGCGCCCTCCCGACCTGGTGGAGCTGGCCATCGTGCTGATCGACGATGGCGAGATCGGAGAGCCACTGACGTGGCTGGTCAAGCCACCCAGCCCCATCACTCCGCTAGCCCGCCGTATCCACGGCATCTCCAACGAGCAGGTGGCATCCGCTCCGCTGGCCGCCGAATATGCCTCAGAGATCGGCGCCATCCTGGAGGACACCATCTTCGTGGCGCACAACGCCCATGTGGACCTCGGCGTGCTGACGCGGGAACTGCGCGGGTTCCAGCCCGCCATCGTCATCGACACGCTGAAGCTGGCCCGGCGCAGGTTGCCCGGCCGTCCCTCGTACAAGCTTGGCTTCCTCGCCGAGGAGCTCAAGCTCACCGCGGACATGCCCACCGGCTCAAAGCCGCACCGCGCGGCCTATGACGCTCTCGTCTGTGCCCGCCTCCTCGCTCATATCGCTGACGGTGCGGAGCTGGCCGACCTCCTGACCGACGCGAAGACGACCTCTTGCGAAGGATCGACCGATGACGCAGCTCCGACCCTTTTCTGACCATCGGCGCGGCTTGTTCGTGAGCATCGACGGGCCCTCGGGCGCCGGGAAGTCGACCATCGTCGCCCACCTCTCGCAGCTTCTGGTGGCCGATGGCGAGCACGTGCACACCACCGCCGAACCGTCCAACGGCGTGCTCGGGAAGATCGCGCGCGAGATGACCGAGACCATCACCGGCCCGGCGCTGGCCTGCCTCTACGCCGCCGACCGCTACCACCACCTTGAGACCGAGATCCAGCCCCACCTGGACGCCGGCGAGGTCGTCCTCTGCGATAGGTACGTGCCTTCGGCCCTGGTCATGCAGCGGTTCGATGGAGTGGACCCGGTCTTCCTGTGGAGCCTGAACTCCCTTGCCGAACGCCCGGACTTAGCGGTGGTCCTGGAGGGCCCGCCTGAACTGATCGCCGCACGGCTGGCGGAGCGAGGAGCGCACAACCGGTTCCAACTGACTCCCCGGTCCAGCCATGCTGAGGCGCACTTCTACCGGCAGGCGTGTGACCGGCTCATCCAGGCCGGATACGACGTCCTACGCGTCGATGTCGGCACGGATGCCCACCAGATCGCGGTCACGATCAGGAACAGGCTCAGAGAGTTCTTCGCCGTATCGGACGATCAACCGCCGAAGACGGCCGCATGGTGACCATCTCCCCCTTCCCCGGAAATCAGGCGAGATCCTCATGACCGACACCCCTCTCACGCCGCCACCCGGTGACAGCTTCAATCCGGCCGAGGCCGTGCCCGCCCGTACCTACGCCGCGTTGCGCGGGGCGGGCAAGGAGGCGTTCGCCCGCGACCGTGAAGCCGTGGACGAGCTCCGAAGGACGATCCACGAGAAGGTCGACGAGGTGGCCCAGGAGAACGCCGCCGCGTTGGTCCGCGTTGTCCACCATCTCGCGGGCCGCGGCTACGCCCAGTTCGCCGACTTGGGATGCGGCAAGCCCGTTCAAGGCATGGACGTCCTTGGCTTGCCGGACCTGTACGACGTCGCCGCCGGCGTGAGCCCCGACGTGCGCTGGCTCGCACTGGACTCCGACCAACTGGTTGTCACCACCTGCCGGGCACTACTGCGCGGACCCGGTATCAGCGTGGTGCAGCAGGACCTGCGTCAGAGCGCCAAGGTGCTCGACGCCATGGGCTCGCATCTCTGGCTGAGCAAACCCATCGTGGTCATCCTGGGTGCGGTGCTGCACTTCCTGACCGACGAAGAGTGCGCCGACCTCAGGTTCGCTTTGCGCGCCCGTCTCGCGCCCGGAAGCTTGGTCATCCTGACGCACGTGACCGGGGACGGCATGGATCCGGCCAACGTCGAGCGAGGCCGAGCGGCCTACGAGAAGCTGCATGGCGGCGTCCCGATCTACGTTCGCAGCGAGTCCCAGGTCATGGGCCTCGTGCGGGACTTCTCCGTTCGGGACCCGGGCGTGGTCCGGACGATCGACTTCATGCCGGAGGAGGGCGGACGTGCTCCTCTGCGGGATGCCCCGCACTTCCTCATGGTGATGGCGGAAAGCAAGGACAGATGACGGCGGTATGCGGCACCGCCCCTGTACGCCATCAGACAGTCCTGTACTCCAGGAGGATTCCATGTTGACCGGCAAGGCCGAAGCCGCTACCGAAGCGGCGAGGAGGCAGGGAGCGGAACTGCAGCGCCGTGCGCGTGGCTGGTTCTACCTGATGTACTCCCCTTACTGGCGCCGCCACATCGCCATCTACATGGGCGAATGCGATCACGGCATCATCCTCCAAGCGAACAGTCCAGACGAACTCTGGCGCCTCATGAACAGCGTGGCGCCGCCTGGCTGGCAGGCAGAAGGGCTACTGCGCCTTTCTAGGAGAAACGTGCTTCCCAGCCCTCAAAGGGGGCGCGGGTGATGAGACGAGACGTGGCCAGGCAGGCCGTCGGGGGTGCTAGGCCGCGTCTTGGCGCGGTTGCGTCCACGGGAGTGGTGTACGAGTTTGACCTGGTCAAGAGGCGTGGCGTCGTGAAATGGCGACGGCCATCGCGTGATCCTTCAAAGGCGCAAACCAAGATCGAAGGAGGCACGTGATGGCCGCGGACAACAGTGTGACGCCCGAGCAGTGGCTGACGCAGCAGATCCAGACCGGTGACCCCGACTTGTTGCGATCCATGGTGAAGACCATGGCCGAGACGTTGATGTCAGCCGAGGCCGACAACCTGTGCGGCGCCGGTTACGGCCAGCGCAGCGACGAGCGGACCAACCGGCGCAACGGCTACCGCACCCGCGAGTGGGACACCCGCGCAGGATCGATCGAGCTGGCCATTCCGAAGCTACGCTCAGGCTCGTACTTCCCGGACTGGCTGCTGGAACGACGGCGCCGGGCCGAGCAAGCGCTGATCAGCGTCGTTGCCACCAGCTACCTGCTCGGCGTCTCGACCCGCCGCGTGGACAAGCTGATCGAGCAGCTCGGCATCAAGCACATCTCCAAAAGCCAGGTCTCGCAGATGGCCAGGACACTCGATGAACAGGTCGAGGCGTTCCGCACCCGGGCGCTGGATGCCGGCCCGTACACCTTCGTCTGGCTGGACGCGCTGACGCAGAAGGTGCGCGAGGGCGGGCGGATCGTCAACGTGCACGTCCTGGTCGCCACCGGGGTGAACGCCGACGGCAGGCGCGAGATCCTCGGCCTGGACGTCACCTCGGCCGAGGACGGCGCCGGCTGGCTGGCCTTCCTTCGCGGCCTGGTCGCCCGCGGCCTGTCCGGCGTGCAGCTGGTCATCTCCGACTGTCACGCCGGGCTGGTGGCGGCGATCGGCGCCACTTTGGCCGGCGCGTCCTGGCAGCGGTGCCGCAGCCACTACCTGCGAAACTTGCTGACCTGCGTGAACAAGTCCGCGCAGCCGTTCGTGGCCACCCTGGTCCGCACCCTGTTCGACCAGCCCGACGCCGCCTCGGTGCGCGCGCAGCACGCCTGGGTCGTGCAAACACTGGAGGCCAAGCACCCGGCCGCCGCCGAGCATCTCGACGCCGCTCGGGAAGACCTGATCGCCTTCGCCGCCTTTCCCCGCGAGATCTGGCCGCAGATCTGGTCGAACAATCCGCAGGAACGGCTGAACAAAGAGATCCGCCGCCGCACCGACGTGGTCGGCATCTTCCCCGACCGGCCCTCGATCATCCGCCTGGTCGGCGCGGTACTGGCCGAGCAGACCGACGAGTGGGTCGAAGCCCGCCGCTACATGGGCCTGGACATCCTCGCCAAGGCCCGCATCCGAGTCGTTCCCGGCGACGCACCAGCTCAGAACCCGCTCCCGCAGACACTTACCGCTTAACCTGCAGAAACAGGATCACGCGAAGATCGATTCATACACCACGTCCGTGGACGTGACCCTTGGCGCGGCCGGTCCAGGGCTCCTCGTGCCTGACCGACCGCGCGCTCCGGTACGGGTTTCGATACAGCATGGTTGGAACCCGCGCCGCCTACAACTCGCAGTCCCACGGTGGAGCCCCTGGCCGCCGGGGCTGCGAGCCCCAACTCCCAACCGCCGGCGATGTCGCTCGCAGAGCTCCCGTTGCTGCTCCCCCCACGGTGCAAGACAGTCAGGCCAGGGCGGAGAGAGTTGACGATGGCGAATGCCCACCAACGGGAGTTGGTTGAAGACGACCCCGCGTTCACGTGGGAGCCGTACAGGCCAAGCGGAGTGCTTCGGGTCACGCACACCTCGTGTTGCGGCATGTACGAGTTCGCCTCCGGGGGTGGCACCTTCTTCGTACTGCGCCACGTCGGTGGTGCCCGCTACGAGGAGACCGGCAGAGGCCGCTACCCGATCGCCCTCGCCGCCTACATCGCCCTGGTCGAACAGCATCATGCCGACCATCGCGGACGCGGGGAACGCCCGGAGCCGGACACCTACCTCGCCCGAGAGGGACGGCGCGGCTAATCCCGCAGCGTTCCCACAACCACCACGATCGACCAGTTGCCCATCACGACCACGAAGAGGGGATCCACCCGTGACCACCGACAACGACGCTCAGAACGCTGCCGCGTTGCGCAATGACATGGCGACCGCCGTGGCCGCCACATGCGCCGAATGGGGCTTCCCGCTCCCGGTGCGGGTCGAGGCCGCGCTCCGTACGGCTCCGCGCCACCTCTTTGCCCCAGAGGTGTCGCTGGAGGCCGCCTACGCGGTGGAGCCCGTGGAGGTGAAGCGCGACGAGCACGGCGTGCTCATCTCCACCATGTCTTCGCCGGACATCCAGGCCATGCAGCTCGTCCAGGCCGACATCCAGCCGGGGATGCGCGTGCTGGAGGTCGGATCAGGGGGATACTTCGCGTCGCTGCTGGCGGAACTGGTGGGCCCCACCGGCCACGTCACGACCATGGACATCGATCCCGAGGTGACCAACCGGGCCGGCAACTACCTGATCGCCGCCGGGTACCCGGGCGTGCAGGTCGTCACCGGCGACGCCGAGCACGGCTGGAAGGCCAACGCCCCGTACGACCGCATCATGATCACGGTGGGGGCGTGGGACGTGCCACCGGCGTGGCGCGACCAACTCGCCGACGGCGGCAGGATCGTGCTCCCGCTGCGGATGAAGGGCATCAGTCGCTCGCTGGCCCTCCAGCGCACGAACGACCACCTCGCCGCCCTCTCGGCGGGAATCTGCGGCTTCGTCCCGATGCAGGGCGCCAGCCGGCACGACGAGCACCTGTGGCTGCTCAACGGCGAGAAGGTCGGCCTGAGGTTCGACGATGGCAACCTGTCCGACCCGACCAAGCTCGACGGCGTGCTGGCCGGCGAACCCACCGCGGACTGGTCCGGGGTGACCGTGGCCCGGTCCGAGCCGCTCGGCGACCTGCCCCTGTGGCTGGCCACAACGCTGCCCGGCTTCTGCAACCTCACCGTGGCGGCATCCGGCGACGAGGAGCCCGGCATCGCGGTCGAGCCGGGCGGACGATGGTTCCCCTACGCGACGGTCGAGGACGACTCCTTCGCCTACCTGTCCGTGCGGCCGGCGGGCAAGAGCCACGTCGAGCTGGGTGCGCACGGCTACGGACCCCGCGGCGGTGAAGTCGCCCAGGCCATCGTCGAGCAGGTTCACATCTGGAACCGCGACCACCGCGGCCGTCCCGGCCCGGAGTTCTCGGTCTGGCCGAACGGCCACCCCACCGAGATGCCGCCCACGACCTTGGTCATTCCCAAGCAGCACACGCACGTCGCGATCTCCTGGCCGGAAGCGTAACACCGCGCCTCTGCCCAGGTGGGTTAACCAAACCCGACACAGATGAAGGAGGAGGCTCATGCCCCCCACCGCCACAGCGACCACCCCGAAGCCCGTCGTCGAGGACCCCTGGGACCTCGACATGCGAGTGGTCGAGGCGAGCATCCCCATCCCCAAGATGTTGTGCTCCACCGGCGACGGCTGCGGCTCCAGCTGCTCGACGAGCGCCTGCACCACCAACGTTGCCGACCCGTCCTGACCGCGTGAACTGCTGCCGGCGCCACACACGTGGGCGCCGGCGGCACCCACACTCCCCTCTCGATCTGACGGCGGAGAGCCCGATGGGATCATCCCTGCTGTTCCGGCCCACTGGCCTGGCACTGGCCCGGGTGACCACCTACCCCGGCGACCTGGAACTGCCCGAACTGCTCGACTCAGGAGAACCGGCCGATTCCGCCTGGTTGACCCGCATCTGGGCCCGGCCCGACGTGCGCGCCGCCATCACGGTGGCCACCCCTGCGCTGGCCGAGCAGACCAGCCAGGCAATCACCAGCGCCGACCCCGCCCGCCAGGCGCGCATCAGCATGGCGGTCGCGTCCTACCTGCTGCGCTGGCAGCGGCGTGCCGTCCCCTTCGGCCTGTTCGCCGGCGTCACGCCGGTGGAAATCGGCCGCCCGGCCACGGCGGTGATCGGGACACAGCATCAGGTCGTGTTGCGCGCCGACGCACAGTGGCTGAACGCCCTCGTCGACCACCTGGAGGCGCACCCCGCCGTGCTGCCGAGCCTGCAGGTGACCACTAACAGCATGATCATGGTTCGCGGGAGACGGGCCGTGATCCCCGCCCGCCCCGGTGACGGCACCGACCCAGGCCCCTCCCGAGAGGTGTCCATCCGGCACCTGCCCCCCATCCGGACAGCACTGGCCGCGGCCACTACGCCCATCCCGTTCCGAGAGTTGGCCGACCAGCTCACGGCCGAGTTCCCATGCACGCCACCCGGCACCGTCACCGCCACCCTGACCGCCTTGGTCAACCAAGGCTTCCTGCTGACCAGCCTCCGCCCGCCCTCAACCATCCAGGACGGCCTGCCCTTCGTCCTCGACCAGCTCCGCGCCGCTGCCGGCGACGCGCCCGATCTGGCACCCACGCTGACGGCTCTCGCCGACCTCCACCGCGACCTGTCCGCACACCGCGCCATCGTGGACCTGGCCAACCTCGCACCCCTCACCACTCGCATGCGCGCTCTGAGCACAGGCGGCGATCGCATGCTCGCCGCCGACACCGCAGCCGATGCCACGATCGCCCTACCCCGGACCGTACTCGACGAGGCCGCCAAGGCCGCCTCAGCGCTTCTGCGGCTGACCAGCCGCCCGTTCGGCGCCGAGGTGTGGCGCGACTACCACCTGCGCTTCCGCCGCCACTACGGGCCAGGCGCGGCGGTCCCGGTACGAGAGCTGCTCGCCGACTCCGGCCTCGGCGTGCCGGCGGGGTTCCTCGGCGCCTCCCACGGGCGGCCGGCCCGCGCCATGCCCGACCGTGACGCCAAGCTCCTGGCCCTGGCGCAGGAAGCCACCGTGGACGGCCGCGACGAGATCGTGCTGAGTGAGCAGGACATCTCGTCGCTGACGGTCGCCGACGACCCGGCCGAGATGGTCATCCCGCGCCGCGTAGAGCTGGGGTTCGAGCTGCACGCCGAGACCGCCCATCTGCTGGAGCGCGGCCGGTTCCGGCTGTGGGTGTACGCCACGCCCCGGCCGCAGAGCAGCATGGCCGGCCGGTTCGCTCACCTGCTTCCGCAACCGGCTGTGGAGCAGCTCATCGCCTCCTACGAACCCGCGGACGAAGAGGTCGTGACCGCGCAGCTGTCGTTCTCCCCGCGACTGCGCAGCACCGAGAACGTCGTCCGCGTACCGCAACTCCTGCCCGCCGTGATCCCCCTGGCCGAACATCCCACGCCAGACACACCGGTGATCGCCTTCGACGACCTGGCCGTGACCGCCGACTCCACCCAGATGTACCTGGTGCGGCTCTCCACCGGCCAGCGCGTCGTACCCCAGGCGCTGCATGCCCTGGAAGCGTCCGCCCACACCCCCGCACTGGCGCGGTTCCTGACCGGGTTGGCGACGGCCCGCCACGCCATCTACGGGCCCATCGACTTCGGCGTGGCGAGCATGCTGCCGTACCTGCCCAGGATCCGCTACGGCCGCACCGTACTGGCAGCGGCCCGCTGGCTCCTGCCTGCCTCCGCGCTGGCCGGACCGCGCGAGCCGCTGCCGTTGTGGGAGAAGAGCCTGAGCGACTGGCGGGATCGCTGGCGGGTTCCGTCCGCGGTCGTTCTGCACCAGAACGGGCAGCGGCTTCCCCTTAACCTGGACAGCCGCCTCGACTGCGTGCTGCTGCGCCGCAGCCTCAACCGAGCGGACCGGGTGGAACTGCACGAGGCGTCCCGCGCGCCCGAGGCATGGGTAGGCCGCCCCTGTGAGTTCCTGGTCACCTTGACCGCCAACGCGTCAGCCGGCCGGCCGCCGCGGGCACCCGCAGTCGTGCAGCGTCCCACCGCGACGGTGATGCCGGGTGCCGGCGACCTCATCCACGCCCGACTGCTCGGCCACCCCGACCGCTACAACGAGATCCTCACCCATCACCTGGGCCATCTCCTGGACTCCCTCGGCCCGATGCGATGGTGGTTCCGCCGCTACCGCGACACCCTCCGGCCCGACAGCATCCAGGAACTGTGGCTCTACCTTCAGCTCACCGACGCCGACCAGTACAGCACGGCGGCCTCGCATCTAGCCGACTTCGCGTCCGACCTGCAATCGCAGAACCTGCTCGCCACCTTGTCTCTGCACGCCTATCAGCCGCAGATCGGCCGATACGGCCCCGGCAAGGCGATGGCCGCCGCGCACCGAGTAGCCGCCGCGGACGCCGCCGTGGCGCTGGCCCAGATCAGAATGGCCGCCTTCGCCAAGCTTCCCGGCCAGGCCATCGCCGCGGCGTCGATGGCCGATCTCGCCGCCGGCCTGGCCACGTCGGATGAGGGGTACGGGTGGTTGGTCAACCAGTTGCCCCGGCAGCACGGCGAGCTCGACCGGACGCTGCAGGACACGACGTTGCACCTGGCCGACCCCGTCAACGACGACCATGCCCTACGCGCCCACCCGGGCGGCACCGCCGTAGCCGACGCGTGGGCTCTGCGGCGGGCTGCGCTGCACGACTACCACGCCCAACTCGGCCGCCACGACTACCTGCCGATCACCGTGCTGCGGTCCCTGCTGCACGACCACCACGCCCGTGCCCTCGGCGTCGATCCCGTCGCCGAGGCCGTGACCAACCGGTTGGCCCGCGCCGCCGCCCTACGCCTCCTGATCGTGAGCAAGGAGGCAACGTCGTGACTGGGCTTGGAGCGCAGTCCCTGGCGAACGGCACGGCCGGAATGGCGTTGCTGCACATCGAGCGGGCCCATGTCGGCACGGAGAGCTGGTACTCCGCACACACCTGGATCAAGCAGGCCACCAGCGGAGAGATCACTTCCGCCGACCACGCCGGCCTCTACTACGGGGCTCCCGCCGTCAGCTTCCTTCTGCACGCCGCCCAGGCCGACGGCAGTGAGCGTTACCGCCGTCCGATCAAGACAATCGACAGCTACGTGACCCGGCTCGCCGAACGGCGCCTCATCCAGGCGACCGCCCGAGCTGACCACGGCGATCCGGCGACGTTCCATGAGTACGACCTGTTCTACGGGCTGACCGGGATCGCCGCACTGCTGCTGCGCCATCCGCCCGACGCCGACATCTTGCCCGCGATCCTGCGCCACCTGATCCGGCTCACCCATCCCACCAGTGACGGGTTGCCCGGCTGGTGGGTGGCCCATGACCCCGACCGCATCAAACCCACCCCTGGCGGGCACGCCAATCTCGGCATGGCCCATGGTGCCGCCGGCCTGCTCGCCCTGCTGTCCATCGCGACGCGCCAGGGGGTGGCCGTTGACGGGCAGTTCGAGGCGATCGACCGCCTCTGCGTGTGGTTCGACCAATGGCGCCAAGACGGCCGAACCGGACCGTGGTGGCCCCAGTGGATCACCCTTCCCGAGCTGGCCGACGGCCGCCTCCGCCAGCCCGGCCCGCCACGCCCGTCCTGGTGCTACGGCACGCCGGGAATCGCTCGCGCCCTCCAACTGGCCGGCCTCGCCCTTGACGACACCTCTCGCCAGCAGCAGGCGGAGCACGCACTGGCTGCTTGCCTCACCGACCCCGCCCAGCTGCGGCACCTCACCGGTCCCGGGCTCTGCCACGGCGTCGCCGGTGTCTACCAAACCGCGTGGCGGGCGGCCCGTGACGCCCGCACCCGCTCGATCAGCGAACGCCTGCCCTTCCTGGCCGGCCTGCTCGACCGGCACGCCGTCACCACGAAGAACGACGGCAGCCTGCTCAACGGCGCCGCTGGACTCGCCCTGGCCTCGCACACCTCCGCCCACCAAACGCCCCCGCACTCCGGATGGGACTCATGCCTGCTCATCACGTGACACCCACGCGCCCGTTCTCACCACGCAAGATGGCCGAGGCCGTGCAAGCGGTCCTGGCCGGCACCGCTGTCGAGGTCGCCGCAGCCGCCATCAGCGCCCGGCCCGAAACCATCAACGATGCGGTCGAGACTTACAAGACCGCCGGATACCAGGCGTTGGAGGCTGGCGTCGCCGATCAGGGTTGGTACAGCGTCCGCGCCGAGTGGTCCGACTGGGAGAGTGCCGAGCAAGCCGCCGTGACGGAGCTCGGCCCGCGCTTGGACCGCCTCCAGGACCGCGAACTGATCAGCGGATGGTGGTTCATCCGCAAGCACCCGTGCTGGCGGATCCGGCTACGCCCGCTCGACGGGCTCGCCGACGACGCGAAGCCGGCCATCAACACCGCACTGAACGAGCTGACCAGATCCGGCGTGCTCTCCCGATGGTGGCCGGTCGTCTACGAGCCCGAAGACGCCTCGTTCGGTGGACCAGTCGGCACCGAGATCGCCCACACCCTGTTCTGCGCTGACAGCAGCCACACCCTCGCGTACCTCAGGCAACCCCCGCCAGGCGTCGGCCGCAAGGAAGTGACGCTGCTGCTGTCCACCACCCTGCTGAGCGCGGCCGGCCTGGACCAGTTCGAGCGCGGCAATCTGTGGAACAGCGTCGCCGAACTACGCCTCCTCCCCACCGACACGCCCCCCAGCCGGCTGGAAGCCCTGGCCGAACGGATCCGCCCGCTGATCGCCTCCGACACCGCCTCCACCACCCCGGCCGGGGCATGCGCGTTCGCCGCGCCCTGGGCGGCCTTCTACCGTAAAGCTGGCAAGCAGCTCGGCGAGGCCGCCGGGGCCGGTCACCTGGACCGGGGCATCCGCCACGTCCTCACCCATGTGGTGATCTTCAACTGGAACCGTCTCGGCCTGCCCGCCTCCACGCAAGCCGTCCTCAGCCGCGCCGCACGTGAGGCCGTCCTGCCCACCCCGGACCCGGCATGACGGCGAACGAGCTCGCCCAGCTCGTCCACTGGTTCCCACTGGTCGATCGCCCCCGCCCCACGTACCCGCCCCTCGAAGAACGAGTGGCTGAGGTCACCTCCCTCGCCCGCGACCTAGAGCACACCGACGACGTGCTCCTCGGTGCCGCCCGCGTGCTCAACCGCGCCGCACTGATCGCCAGCGACTGCGGCATGCCCGAACTCGCGCGCGAGCTGTGCTGGTGCCAGATCGCCCCCTACCGCAAACTCGGCCGCCTCACTATCGTGCAGGCCAAACACATGCTCGAACCGGTGGTGAACCTGGCCCGCCTGCGCATGCGAGCAGGTGACGCCGAGGCGGCATGGGCCTCGATCAGCAACCTCCACCACGCTCTGAGAGCCAACAAGGATGCCGTCGTCGAGGACCAATTGCTGCCAACCGGGGACCTCGACGGCACCAAGGAGGAGTACCAACAGCTCTGCGAATGGGCGTGGCGCGCCTACCTCGCCGAAGGCACCCGAGCCCTGGTACGCCTCGGCCGCTGGCGAGAAGCCCTCGCCCACGTCGACCAGAACAAAGGAATCGGCCTGCACTTGATGGACGGCCGTCAGGTCAAGATCGTGAACTGCTTGCTCGATGGGAACGCCGACGCCGCTCGCAACGTACTGGACGCCAGCACACTCACCATGCCGTGGGAAACCCAAGTCGCAGCATGCCTCCACGTGATGTGCTGCATCACAGGAGATCAACCCGCCAAGCGAGTGACCTCCTGGATGATCCACCGATACCTCGCCGGCAGGCCAGAGCATGGGCACGCCATCTTCCGCGCCCGCTTGGGTCTCGCTGTCATTGACCTCGCCACCTGCGCCGCTCCCGACCAGGCCGGCGCCGCTTACATGCGACTCGTGGAAGAGGCCATCGCATCAGGGGACGGTTACGCGGCGCGGGAAGTGCTCGCGCACGACAGATGCAGAGCTACCCTCAGCGGCACCGACGAGGAGACGCTCAGCACCGCGGTGAAGGCGACCGGGCTTGGGCTCGGCACCATCTCAGATCCACTCATGACCGACCTCATCGCTGCTGTGAACAAAAGCGCCACGGCCCTGGCCCGCGCCTTGGACATGCCAGCCTACGTCGTACACGGGCACGCGCCAGCGTAACACCGTCCTGGCCGTGCCTCTCGTGTCCTGCTCCGTATGGTGTTGGTTGTGGCGCATCCAGGACCGTCCGCAGTGGAGATCCACTTATCGGACAGGAAGCGGCTCGGCTGATCGGCATGTCAGCGGAGTCGTCGAGGGTGGCGGTCCGGGCGTGGATTGTGCTGGCCTGTGCAGGGCTGGGGATCAGCACGGCGCAGGTGGCGCGGGATCTGGGCCTTGCGGAGAGCACGGCGCGCAGGCGGCGTGCGGCTTTCGCCCGGGGTGGGCTGGAGGCGCTGGCCGATGAGGTGCGCACCGGCTGGCCCAAGGTGGAGCCGACGGTGTCGGAGGCTGAGCGGGCGGTGCTGCAGCGATGGGCGCGGCGGGCCAAGTCCGCTCAGGTGTTGGCGATGCGCGCGAAGATTGTGCTGGGGTATGCGGACGGTAAGGAGAACAAGCAGATCGCTGAGCAGTTGCGGGTGCATCCGGACACGGTTTCCAAGTGGCTGCGGCGGTTGTTGCGTCTGCAGCTGGACGGGCTGTTCGATGAGGCGCGCCCAGGACGGCCGCCGTCGATCAGCCTGGACCAGGTCGAGCGGGTGGTGGTGGCCACGCTGGAGGAGACGTCGGCAGGCGCCACGCGCTGGACCCGCGCTTCGATGGCGAGCCGCAGCGGGCAGTCGGAGTCGACCATCGGCCGGATCTGGCGGACCTTCGATCTCAAGCCGCACCGAACGACAATGTTCAAGCTGTCGGCCGATCCGCTGTTCGTGGAGAAGATCGTGGACGTCGTGGGCCTCTATCACGACCCGCCGGAACGCGAGGTGGGGCTGTGTATGGATGAGAAGTCGCAGATCCAGGCGCTGGATCGGTCGCAGCCGGTGCTGCCGATGATGCTGGGCATGCCCAAGCGGCCCACCCACGACTACGTTCGCCATGGCATCACCAGCCTGTTCGCCGCCTTCAACATCGCTGCCCGAAGGGTGATCGGCGAACTGCACCGCCAGCACCGCGCCGCCGAGTACAAGAAGTTTCTCGTCACCATCGACAAGAGCGTGTCGGCCGAGCTGGACATCCACCTGATCTGCGGCATCTACGGCACCCACAAGACACCGGCGATCAGGGCATGGCTGGCTCGCCATCTCCGCTTCCACATGCACTTCACACCGACCGGCTCCTCTGGATCAACCAGGTCGAGCGCTGGTTCGCTACCTGATCGACCAGCTCATCCGCCGCGGGGTGCACAAGAGCGTCCAGGCGCTGGAAGAAGACATCCGCGCCTGGATGGACCGCTGGAATACCGACCCCAAGCCCTGCGTCTGGACTAAGACCGCCAAGGAGATCCCCCGAATCCCTCGCCAAAATATTGGCGACGAATTTCAGGTGGATGACGCTAGCGCTAGCGACATCTCATCGCTTGGAACGCATGATCCGCCGGATCACCATGACACCGACCAGCCAGAAGAGGCCGTACGCCAGGGGGCGCATCGTCAGGTAGACCGCCGTAATCTGCCCCCCTCCTTCGACGAAGTAATCGATGGCCAGGTTGAGCAGGAAGAAACCCGCGACAGTGCAGGTCCAGGCCAGCCAGGCCACGCGTGCCTCTCGGCTCCAGCCCTTGGGACCGATCACCATGGACCCCCTTCCTTCCCGCGCCCGGACGGCGTCATCTGATGGCTGGCCTGAAACGGATGATTTCACTGACCTTACCCCCGGGGGCGAGAAGACATTCCCTCTCGACCCCGGGGATCATACGGGGTCAGCCCATGGCAGTGCACATAGGCCGTTCGTAAGGTTCTAGCCGATTCTTATTTCGGCGGTCCGTAGTATCTGGCGGTCTCTCTCCAGGCCGTATACGAAACGGTGATGGTGGTGCTCTCCAACTGCCATCCTGTGTCGCGGGCCAGCCTGCTTCCCCAGCGGAAGACGTAATATGCCACCTCTCTGACCCAGTGGCTGCGCTCCGTCCTTACACGGTTTCTCGAATACTCCACCGTATAGGCCCGTGCGGTGCATTTCTTCACTGAGCCGAGGCAGGGGTTGAAGAATTGCGTCCTGGTCTGGACGAATGTGGAGACACGAGTCTGGTCTCGCACGTATTGGTGAACTTCGGTTCCCTTGAAAGCAGCAAGGCAAGCAAGACCACCAGGAGCTCCGGCGGCCATGCATGCGAGGTTGATGGCGATGTCGTCGCGGTTCTCAAGCCACAGGGACTGGTACTTCTTTTCAACCACGTGCTCGTCGTAGTCGACCTGTTCTTCCGGGTAGGTACCGTTTAGATCGAGCTGGCCTATCGGATCGGCGTTGCAATAGTCGTACGCGTTGGCACTGCCGCCGAAGACCGGGTCCTCTTGCAGAAAACGCCCGGTGAGAGGGTTGTAGAGCCGTAGGCCCATCAGCACGAGGCCGCCCGGCACGTCACCAGCACGTTGTTTGCTGCCGAGCCAGCCGTATCGCGGGTTCGAGTCGCTAGTGGTGTCCCGCGAAGCGCCGTACTCGGTGGACTCGACGTATCCATCGATGCCGACGGAGGTAGTGGCGTTGCTGACGGTCGAGACGATGTCCCCGTGCAGGTTCGCGAGTTGGAGGACGACGGCGCCATTGCTGTTCTGGATGGCACCGAGCCCTTCCAAACCCACGATGTTCCGGCTCCATGTTCCGTCGGCCTCGCCGATCCAGGCGGGAGAGTCCTCCAGCCCGGAATAGTGATTCGTGACCGTGCCCTGCTTCCCGTCACCGTTAGTGATCGCGCTCTTGATCCTGCCGATCGGGTCGCGGGTGTACGCGGTCGTCGCGCCATTCTGAGTGACGGAGGCGACGGTGTCCTGCACGAAGTACTCGATGGACAGCGGGCTGTCTCCGAGCACGTTCGCGGCTGGCACGGACGTGGTCCGTCCGAAATCGTCGTAGGCGTATCCCGGATCGGCCATCCGGTCGGCCTCGTCGTAGGTGTGATTCACCGTCGTGGGATCGGTGCTTGTGCTGCACTGCCCCGAACTGTCGGCAGGATGGCTGGCGAGGCTGGTGCGGTTTGTGTTCTGGTCGAACCCGTAGACACGGGTGACGCATTCTCCTTGGAATGTGTCCTGGACTTGCTCTAGGCGTCCCGCGAAATCGTAGTGGAAGTCCTGCGCGCTTTGAGGTCCCCACTGCGAAACGGTTCTGCCCTGAAAATCCGGCACCGCGGAGAATGAAAGCCAGACCTGGTCGTCCATGGTGTAGGCGAGATTGGTCCGTGTCCCGCTGCTGGCGTAGTTGCTTGCCGCGACTATGTCATTCGGATAAACCTGTTTGGTCAGGTTTCCGGCCTCGTTATAGGCCCCGCTGAACACGCCGGCGCCGCCGGTATCCACTTTCGTGATCAGGCCGCGGTGTTCGGCCTTGCCGTTCGCGTCCGGGCCGTTGTATGTGAAGGTGGTGGTGCCTTTCCCGTCATTGCTGGTGGCGATGCGGCCGTCCAGGTCGTAGGTGACGGTGGCGAGGTTCCCGGTTGCGTCCGTGGTCTTCCACGGACGGCCGAAGCTGTCGTAGGTGACGACGACCGCCTCGCCCCCGGCCTCCTTCCTGGTCTGCAGGCCGGTCGCCGGATCGTAGACGTAGCTCATCTCTGGGAAAGCCTTGCCGCCTGCGGTTTCAGGGATGACTTCGATCTTCGCCTTGGTCAAACGTCCGGCGGCGTCGAATTCGCTCGTCGTCGTGCGGGTCACGTCCTGTACCGTCTCGGTCTTGACTGTGGCCGCGCCATAGAGGTTGTATCCGGTGATGTGCTCGACGGTGAGGGGCTTGCCCGTCGTCGGCTGGGCGACTGGTGTGACCTGGCACGTCCAGCCCGCCCAAGCGGGGCGGTTTCCGCACGCGGCCAATTCCGGATGCGGTCCGGCGGTGTAGCTGTATATGGCGGTGCTGCCGGCGTCACGGCCGGACGAGGCAGGTTGTCTCCGTTCGGTCTCGCGCCCTGCCGCGTCGTAGCGAATCCGGTTCACGATGTCGTCCCCATCCGGGTTGACGGTGATCGTGGTTGTGGGCTTGCGGAGGGTCCATCCGGACGCATCGCCGGAGACGATCGGGTCGTACTCGAACTTCTTGGTGCTGACGTCGCCGGCTGCTGGAGCCGCCGTGCCGTCGAGCACTACGGGTTCGGTCTTCGACGTGGTCACCAGATGGTAGTCGAGGTCGGAGAAGGGTTTGCCCTGGTCGTACTCATGAGTCGTGCGCTGTCTGGCGGTGACCAGTTGGTCATTCCCGAGTGCGATGGTTTGCGCGGGGCCCTCGCTCGCCACGAGGTTGCCTGCAGCGTCGTACTGCGAGATCGTCGCCAGCAGGTTCGCTCGCTCCGCCGAATCAGCTCGGCTCGCTGTATAGGGGTCGGTCTCAGCCGTTGGCGTCAGCGCCTGCGCTCGGTTCGCACGGGTGAGCTGCCAGATGACATTGTCCTTGTCGTCGTAGCGCCTTGCGTCGACCTGCCACTCTCCAGCACCGAACGCAGCCGTGTTCACGCCTCGTCCGTTGTCGTCCATGTAGGTGAGGGATCCGTGCTGCCAGTCGGCGGCCTGCGGATGGTAGGCGCCGTCCGCGCCCCGCGCGGGGACGTGGGAAGGCGGGAAGACGGCGGTCCCGACGACGGGTAGGTCGTTCCCCTGTCCCCACTTCGAGGTCTGGGCGAGCGTCAGGTCGTTGGGTGCGCTGGCCCCACCGATGGGAATGTCATAAGCCATCGACCAGGTGGGGTCGATCTCACCGTTCTCACGCTGCACATGGGCCAGTCGGCCCGCGGTGTCGTACTCGAACCGCCACGGAGCCAAACCCGGCGGGGTGACCTGTGAGACACGACCTTCACCGGTGTAGTAGTACACGGTGGACAGATTCGTGCGGGGATCCGTCGTCTGGCGCAAATGCCCTGTCGAGTCGTACAGGTATGTGGCCAGCACAGTGGTCTTCATCGCGCCGGTTTCCGGATCGAACGCCACCAGGGAAACGCTCTTGACTTGGTCTTTATAGCTACCCCAGCCAGACGCGATGCCCGTCGCCGTAGTCTCCGTGGCATACGACAGTTCCAACGCACGACAGCCCGGCTGCATCGTCTCGCATGAAATTCCATCCGCTGTTGGCGTAAGAAGGCGGACCACCCGGCCCTGATAGTCGCGGAAGTAATACACCGTCGATTCAGCAGAGGGTCCTTCGACGCGCGCCACCACCCAGCGATCTTGGAGTCGCGTATAGATGGTTTTGGAGCCATTGCGTTCGGTGACAGTGAGCTGCTCGTTGTTCAGATTCACCAGGATGCGGGATCCGTCCGCAGCCGGACCGATGCCGGTAAACGCATCTCCGTCGCGGACGTAGCTCATCCTCGAACCATCCGCCTCAACAAGGTCGATGGACCCGGTGGAGCCGTCACCAATCGGTTGGAAGTCAGCGACGGATGAGGGCGCAGAGGGAAAACCCGCGAGCCAGTCGGGGCCGAAGATCCGCTGATCCACGCCACCGTCGAAGTCATCGTCGTCGGTGGAATCGGTGATGAGCGATGTTGTCGTGCGCTTGACCGCAACTTCAAAGGCTTCTGCGTCGGCAACCGTCAGATTGAAGTCACCAGTCTGAAGCGACACGGTCCCGGGACCGACGTCGATAGTAGCGCCATTGAACCCGGATCGGGCGAGTTCAACGGTGATCGGGTTGGTGCATTCTTGCGTCTGGCTGCCGCCTTCATAGCAGGCGCGGATCTCCCAGCGACCGTCGACATACCGAGTGCCACTCTCCTGGATGGTCTTCAACATGTTCCATGAAAGCTCGGCAAAGTTGGTGGTAGTGTCCGTTCGGACTTGTGGCCATGCCGAGATCGAGGTCTGGCCGCCCGGCACGAATACGTCACTTGGCGGGATGTCGATGAAACCGCTGCGGAGACGGTCGTAGTACTGGTAAGTGATCTTGGTACGTTCGGCCGGGGCAGCCGCCGACAACGTCACCCACTTCTGGATAGACGCGTCGGGTTTCGGGCTGACAATGCCGCCAGGGACAACACCAAAGCTGTAGGTGACGACGGTGGAGCTGTTGTGGGCCTTGTCGCGGCTCTTGGCGTAGAGCGTGTGCCAGCCCTGCGCCATCTTGCCCAGCTTGAGATGGTAGTTGGTGTTTCCGGCGGTCAGCTCGGCAAACGTCGGCGCGGAAGGATCATCCAGCCCCCACCAGAAGCCCTTCGCATCGCCTGCACCGGACAGTGTGCACACATAGTCGCTAGTGCCGAAGAAGGCCCAGCCGCCTTCCTGAATTGGGCAGTCGATCGTCGGCGGCTGCGGTGCGGTGGCGTCTACCGCCAGGAGTTGCCAGGCCGACCAGGCCGAGTAGTCGCTGCCGTCGAAAGCGCGGGCTCGCCAGCGGTACTTGCCGCCGTCGATCAGCTTGTCAGCTGCGACGGCGAGTTTGGCTTCGGTCCCGGTTGAAACGTTGTTGACCGCGCCGGTCCACACTTGGCCGGTACCCTGCCCAGCGGCGGCCGGGTCGTGCTCGACCTCGAACTCGGCGCGCAGGAGGCCGCCGTCGGGGTCCTTAGTGAAGGCGTGCAGGGTTGGGGTGGTGGTGTTGGCGTAGACCATGCCGTCGCCGCTGGTGGCCACCGGCGCGGCACGCAGGTTCTCCAACGACGGGGTGGCGCCATAGGTGACGATCAGCGTGGGTGCGGTGAACGAGCGCTCGTACGGCTGCTCATACATCACCGGGTGCTCGGTGACCAGGCGCAGCATCACCCCGTGCCCGGCGGCGCCATCGGCCCAGGCCTTGGCGATATCGGTTATCGGCCAGGTCCAAGCGCCCTCGGGAGGGCTGCTGGTGCACTGACCGGGCTGCTGGGCCAGTTGCTCACCGGCGTTGGTGGTGGCCGGCTGGTTAGCCCAATACGTGCTCGACGGAGTCCAGGCGGCGGTGATCCGCTGGGCCTTGATATTCTGCCCGGCCACACAGCCGTACGAATTAGAGCTGGTCAGCTGCAGTTTGGCGTCAGTCACCGTCTTGCCGACCAGGGTGCTGGTGTCGAACTTCAACAGCGCGCGGGTGAATTCCCGCTTGTTGTTTGTCGGATTGTCAAAGGTGCCAACTCGGATACCCGACAGGGAACTGGTGGAAGAGTACGGTCCCAGGATCGTCCGCCTCGCGGTGGAGGTGAGCTCGATCGTCGGGTCCACCGTAACCGGGAACGTCGTGCTGGGGTCAGCCAGGAAGCCCGCGTCCGGCCGCAGCACCAGTACCTGACGGTCGCCCTCAGTGACCACCTCGGTGTCGATCGCGCCGGTCGCCGCCGAGGCCGTGGAACTTCCTGCCGCTTGGCGGGCCTGCGAGGCAGCTGAGGTCCCGTACATCACAGGCTCGGGTGCCGAGGCGATGAGCTTGCCCTTGGCATCGCTCACCGTCAGGTCACCGTGCTCGTCCTCACCGAAGGTCAAGCCTTTTGCCTGGATAGGAAGCTTGAACTTCACCGGGCCGGATGGACGCTCGCGCAGCACCACATCGTGCCGGAAACCTGTGGCCAACGCGGTGACCACCAGGTCCGCTCCGCGCACGCCCCCGACGTCAGCGTAGATGACCTTGTTGCCCTCGATGCGGGGCTTGGGCAGCGGGCTCGGCCAGGACAGGGCGAAGAAATTCCCATCCGAGCGGGTCAACTTCGCAAACGGCCCCTCGCCTCCGGCGGAAAACTCCAGCGCCATCTGCGCGGTGACCGCCTTCGGCCTGATCACACCGTCCTGTTCGACTACGGAGGTGTCGATCGGGACCCACCGCCCGGCCTGCTGGGTGCGTACCGGCTCACCGCTGGTTTCCACGGTTGTGGTGCCGTCCGGATTAGCGTAGGTAAGCGTCGACTCGGTGGTCTCGCCGGTCACCAGAACGCGGCTGCTCTGCAGGCGCGCGGTCAAAGCCGCGGAGACACGGTCAGGACGCTCGGCCACGGGTTGCGGCTTGGTCGTCGGACTCGGTGCCGGGGCCTCGGATAACGGGGCGACAGCTTCGGCCGCAGGAGGGATGGCCACGAGCAGCGCTGTCACCAAACCTGTGGTGAAGGCTGTTCGATATCCTGCCCGCCCGTTTTTGGGCATGGCAAGGCGAACCTTACGGGGGGTGTGCACCCAACCTCCAGGAGTAAAGATCAGAAAAGGCACTCGAATGGTAGACCAGTGACGAATGGCGCGATAGAGGCGGATTAGTTACCAAGGCCCTACAGGGGGCAGCATGTCCCATTCCTTCTGATGGCTACCTTTCGACGTCTGCCCCTGCCGCGCTCATGCGCGAGCTTGTCGGCCTCAGCAGAGTCGAGACTCAGACAGAATCTGGACGGCCAGCACCGTGATGGCGATCCGCCAGCCCGCCTTGCGTCTGCTCACGCTGAAACGCCACCGTCGGCAAGCAATCCGTCATTCATTGAACGCGAACCGTGATCATCGAGCGTCATCGCAGGTGGCGGTTTGCCATGCCGCCCGGCCACCGGGCGGCGCTGCGGCGGTTCGAACAGCTCGGCATTGGTCATCCCCTTGGCCAGGGTCCGGGAATCCTCCGCGCTCTCCGCCGCGCGCCCACGCTAACCGGTGTCGATAGCGAGGAGGGCTCGTGGTGGCGCTGCGTCCCCTATTCCAGTACTACGGCGCCAAGGGTCGCCTCGCCCCGTTTCTCGCCGGGCTGCTGCCGCCGCACGAGGTGCAGGTGTATGTCGAGCCGTTCGCCGGCTCGGCGGCGGTGTTTTTCGCCAAGAAGCCCGCGCAAATCGGAACGATTAACGACGTCAACGGTGACCTCATCGCGTTCATGCGGAGGCTGCGCGACCAGCTCCGCGCGCTGATCCGGGCGATCCACTCACCCTGTACGCCCGCGCCGAGCATCAAGCCGCGCGTTTGGGCGACTCCACCGTGCCGGACACGCCGCTGGTGGATCGCGCTTTGGCATGGCCCCGACCACAACCATCTCGTGGCCGCCTTCGCCTGCCGGACGAGTCCAGGAGATGCATGGCAACGCCATGCACTCCTCGGTGAGGTTCATGCGAGATGCCATGACATTGTCGACTCAATCAGGACATAGACAATGTCATCACCACCTGCAACAATCATCCACAGACTAACCTTGACACGTCATGTAACCATTTCTTACAAGATCAAGTTTCTCAGTGGACTGAAGGTATCTTCGATACTTCTGGGACTCACGGGCGCCATGTTTTCCCAGGTAGTCATCGCTGCCCCGTGTCCAGACTGGGGATCACATGGCTTGGGTCAGCGCGTTAGGCCCCTGCATGGAGCAAGTGGAATACCGATTACAGGAGGGTGCCGGCTGCGGCGTACCTCATGCCGGTGAGCGCGGCAGGGAAGTCCACGACGGGCCGGATGGACAGCTGGGTTACCGGCTGGACGGCGAGTGCAATTTGGTGTGGATCGGTGAAGGTCTGCGAGAGTTCGGCATCGTCCCGGGTACCCCGCTGACAGCCGATCAGCACGGCAAAGCGCGGGCGTTGATGGACGGCAAGGATCCGAACACCGGCAAGCAGCTGATGGCGGCCAAGCATGTGGTGGATCCGCGCGGCAAGCTGCCCGCAGCTCCACTCGGGGCGGCGTTGGAGGAAGCGGCCGCCGCACGTGGCACCACTGTGGGGAATCTGCTGGCGGCCCGTCCGGCGATGGTCAAGCGTGCTGCGCAGATGGCGCGTGGTATCGCCCGGGAGGGCGAGGCGCATCTCGTGCGCATGGACGATCTCGACCGGCTGGCCTTCGCCGCAGGCATCGATCTGGCCGACGTGTATGAGCCGGAGGAGTTGGCGTACGCGCGCAAGTGGCGTGATGCACGGGTCCGTATCGGCAACCGTGGCTATGACCTGACTCTGGACCTGCCCAAGAGCGTCTCGGTGCTGCACGGGCTGGCCGACCCGCGCTTCGCGGCCGAGCTGGAGGCCATCTTCGCCAAGGTGGTCTTCGAGACCGTCGCCGCGGTTGAGCAGTGGGCCGGGTACGGCCAGCGGGGCCACCAAGGCCACGGCCGTCTGGCCGAACAGATGGCCACGTCAGGGCTGATCGGCTGGGTGATGGTGCACCGTACCGCGCGCCCGGTCGGCGCGGCGTCGCCCGATCCGCATCTGCACGTGCACTTCGTCATCGCCAACCTGGTACGCGGGCTGGATGGGAAATGGTCGGCGGTCGCGGCCGGTGGACGGGACCTGTACCGCCATGCGCATGCCGCAGATGCTTATCTCAAGGCCCGCATGCGCCGGGCGCTGATCGAAGACTACGGAATCTCCTGCACTCGAAACCCGGAGACGAGCGCGTGGGAGATCGCGGCTATCCCGGCCGAGGCGCGGACGCTGTTCTCCAAGCGTGACGGTCAGATCAAGCAGGTGCTGGCCAAGCTCGGCATCTCGGTCGGTGAGGCCTCCCGCGCGACGCGCAAGGTGGCTTCGACGCAGAGCCGCCAGCGCAAGACCGACGCCACTGAGGCCGAGCTGCGCGCCGACTGGCACAGCCAGGTCGCGGCAGCCGGCCTGGACGGCTCTGCGCTGGTGGCAGCGTGCCTCGATGGCGCGCGGTTGCCCGTGAGACCCTCTCCGGAGGAGATCGCGGCGTGGATCTGGCGGCCGGAAGGCGGGCTGACCGCGCGTCGCAAGGAGGTCACCCGGGCTGACGTGCTGGCTGCGGTCCTCGATGCTCTCCCAGGTGGCGTGGCGGGCCTGGCCGAAGCCGAAGCGCTCACCGATCAAGTGCTGGCGCTGAGTCCGGCAGTACGCCTGTCCGATGCTGGCGCCCGGCACATGTCCAACGCCGCCCGCTACACGTCCGCCGACATCCTGCAGGCCGAGCAGGCGCTACTGTCCACGGTGCGCCGCCGCTACGGCAGGGGCGTGGCCGCGCTCGACGCCGACACTGTCCGCCTGTCCCTGGACACCTTCCAAGTGGGTCACCACCTGACCTTCACCGACGAGCAGCGCGCCGTGCTGGAACGCATTCTGCGCGCCGGACACGGGGTGGAGGCGGTCATCGGTGTTCCCGGCGCGGGCAAGACGACGCTGATGGCCGCGGCACGCGTTGCGTACGAGAGTCGCGGCGTGGTCGTGCGGGGCGCGGCCACTGCGGCGGTGGCAGCCGCCACGTTGCGTGCGGAATCGGGCATCGGCACCGACACTGTCGCCACCTGGTTGCTGCGCATCCGCAACGGTATGGGGCTGGCCGGGGTGGACGTGCTGGTGGTCGACGAGGCGGCCATGGTCGATGACCGCCAGCTCGCCACGCTGCTCACCGACGCCGAGCGGCACGGTACCAAGGTGGTGCTCCTCGGGGATCCCAAGCAGCTGCGCGCGATCGGCGTGGGCGGCGGGTTCGCCGCCATCCACCGCCAGGTGGACGGGCTGGTGCTGCGGCACAACCGCCGCCAGCGCGATCCTCTGGAACGTCGTGCGCTGGAGCTGTTCCGGGCCGGTCAACACCGTCAGGCCCTGCACACCTGGGCTGCCGGCGGACGCGTATGTGCCGAGGCCGGCGCCGATGACACGATGGCGCGTCTGATCGCCGACTGGGCGGCCACCCGGCAGCCGTACCGGAGCGCCGAAGGACCAGCCGTACATGACGAGCTGGCCGGCCTGCTGGTGCTCGCCGGGACCAACGACGCCGTCAACCGGCTCAACCTGGCCGCCCGAGCGATCCGTCGCGAACTGGGCGAGTTGTCCGGCCCCGAGCGCATCTACCACCTGGCCGGTGGGGCCACCATCGCCTTGGCGGTCGGGGACCACGTACGGGTGCGTAAGAACGACTACCGCGCGCGGCGCGGAGAAGGCCCGGTGGATGTGCTCAACGGCTACCGCGGCTGCGTCACCGCCATCGACCCCCGCCGCGGCGTACAGGTCGAATGGCGCCGGACCGGTGCGGACGGACCCACCCTGTCACGTGAATGGGTGAGCCCTGCCTACATCGCGGCCGGCGGCCTGTCGTACGGCACCGCGATGACCGTGGCCTCCGCCCAGGGCCTGACCAGCCAGTACAGCCTCGTCTACGGGCTGGGCGCGGACGTGCACACCCTTTATACGGGCATGAGCCGCGACCGGCACAACGCCCGCCTGTACCTGCCTCGCGAACTCCTGGAAAGCGAAGCCGACCAGCTCCGCCATGGCCCTGTGCGCGGTCCGGCCGACGAACTACAGCGGGCCCTGGCCGCCTACGCCCTCACCCTCTACGGCGACCGCGCCGACCGCCTCGTGACCCCCGAGCCCGATCCCATCGCTCACACGGTCCGACCGCAAGATGCCGAGCTTGCTCGCGCCCGCGCCGAGTTCCGGGCCGCCGAACGCGAGGCTGATCTCGCCGTTCAGCGTGCCCGGACCCAGCAGTTGCTTCTCGGCTCCCCGTCCGGCCTCGGGCTGGTCAGTGATGCCGAGCTGCAGCAGCGCATGAGTCGGCTCGGTGAACGGCTCACCACGTTGGCAGCCGATGCCGAAGGGATCGAACAGAACGTTCACCGCCTGGCTGTCGAGGGCGGAGGGCGCTACGAAAGCCGCCTGCTCTCCCAGCGAGACACCTTGGAGAAGCAAGTCCGTCAGATCGAGACGGCGGAAACCGCGGCCCTGCGACTCCAGCAGGCCCGCCAAACCGTCACCGAGGCCCATCAGCGCCTGACCGAGCTACGCCGGCGACAGCGTGCCGCCGAGCGCGAGCTGGACAGCCTGCGCCCGTGGCACCGAACTCGCCGCCACGACCTGACAGCCACCCTCGCCGATCTCCACGCCGCCCACGAGCGCATCACTCATGCATTGACGTCACTCCGCGCCCAAGGCCCGGCGCTGGACGAGGCAGCCCGCCAGACCGCCGCACAGGCCCCGCCCGCCGGCACCTGGCTACAGGTACGACGCCGCCACGCTGAGCTGACACGCGCCCTTGACACGGAACTACACGTCGCAAGACAACGCGACGTCTCTCTTGCCGAGATGCGCGCCCGTGAACACCGGCAAGCCCACACCGCCGCCCAGCGCGAACTCACCGCCATCCAAAACGAGATCATGCGCCGATTCGATCTCCCTCCCGACCAGCGCGACCTCGAACAGCTGATCCGAGCCGAACACACGGACGTCCGGGAAAGAACAGACCAGCGCATCCCGAACGGCACGGATCGGCGACCTCCTGGGCAGGCATACCAGCCGCCCCGCCACCACTCCAGCAACGAACCCACTCACAGACGTGGCCTGAGCAGGTAGAGAGAGAAGAAGCCGACTCGGCCCGGTGCCACCTCGGCCCTCCTCGCAGCCCGATTATGACCGTCGCTCGCCGCGCCTCCAGGTAGTCGGCCCTCGCTGCGCTCGGTCCGCTCCACCTGGACCCGCGGCTTCTCGACGGCCGTGGGCAACTGCCGAGGAGGACCGTAGGTGAAGTACGAGAGCGGCACCCAAGTTGATCTTTAGCGCCGATGAAAGTAGTCAACGGCCTTCGAGGTCCTTCACCCGGGCCTCCAGCATTTTCATGCGCTCGGTCAGCTGTCGCACATCGCTGATGAGCTGCTGCAGATCGGGAGAGGGATCAGGCTGATCGGGAGTCTTGACCACATATGTGCCGCGGGTCGATTGGGTGCTGATCACGCCTTCGCGCGCAAGTTCGTCCAACGCCCGGCGGATGGTCTCCACAGCGACGCTGTAGCGCTGGGCAAGTTGCCGCCGCGCGGGCAGTCGCTCGCCCACTTCGAGGCGGCCTGCTGCTACCTCTTGTCGCAGGTCATCCGCGATCTGGAGGTAGACAGGTCGAGGATTGCTGAAGTCAGGCACCGGCACGACACCAAGGCTAGGTGTTCTGGGTGTACCAGGAAAGAGGTGTTGAGCTAGATCTAGACTGAACTAGTACAGTGGTGGTTAGCTAGTTTTCGTCCGCTCAGATCCGGGAGGTGGTGTCGTCTTACGCCTGCTGCATGCCGCGAGTTGCCGCCCAGGTTTGGCGAGACGGATCCATTACCGTCCAAGGCGGTCTGAATCCGGAAAAGAATGTGCTGACGTGCGGAAAGTCGCGGCCGAGGCAAGCTTTGTCACGGTCCCGCGAAGGTCTTGCAGAGCGCTGGAGTAGTAGCCTCAAATCCTTGACAGGCCAGTCAACATTCCGTAAAGCGTCGTTGTTTCCTATAGTTGGTACACCTGGTCTTGATGTGACCCAAATAACAGGCGGGGGGACGTTGGAAGCGATCGAGGCCGGAGACGCGGGGAGACGCGATCTCGGGCACGCACCTGGTCGACGGACGCGAGGTCCATGATGTCGACCTTGTTCTAATCCATTGACAGGGGAGAGCCCGGCGCCGCAAAGCTTGCAGGCGCTGAGGCGCCGGGCCTCCCGCCAGACCCACTCGAAGGGAGTCGGTCGTGTTCAGCATGCCATCGGACGCAAGCGCAGACACCTTGGGGGTGCCTTGGCCGCTTGTGCATCGGCTGCTGACTCTGATCACCACTCTGACGGCCAGAGCGCAACTTGACAAGTTCTTCGCGACTGGAGTCAGGGAGTGACAGAGACGGTTCGGCTGTCAACAGACGGCCCTCATGACGACGAATACACGTGCGAACCGCCACGGCCTTGTCCGAGGCGGTTCGCGTACTCAACCATGCCACGCTCTCTCACGCTGGCGTCTCCTCTCCGGCCACGGTCAACGACGTGCTCGGCAAGGTCAGCGTTGCCGCTGCTCGGCTGGACCAACTGCTAAGGCAGCTCGGTGAGGCGTTGAAGCGCATGCAGGCATCAGGACAACTGAGCGACGACTGTGGAGACCCTGCTGGGAGTCTTGACAAGGCTTTGTCAGAACTGACTCTGACTCAGGAGATGGCACGCGATCTTGCGATGCACCTCGACTGCGCTTTCAACACCACCGCCACCCTGCACCTCACAGGGGCCGGTGAGAGTTAGCGGTCGCTTCCGGGCTTCCGGAACCGGCTGGACGCTTCGTCTGCAGCGACAGGTCAACGACGGCCTCCCGAGCCTGCAGTAGCAATCCGACGTTCGGATCTTGCTCCGAACCATCCAGATGAACACAAGAGACGAGAGATGAGTCACGAAGCAGTTAAGTGGGCGCACAACCTTGCGCCCATTCCGATGGATTCCAACGGTAAGCCCAACGCCTCGTGCGCCGCTGTCTTGGTCGGGCTGGCCATTCATGCCGGCCCCGACGGGAAGGGCGCATTCCCCAGCACCAGGACGCTCGTGCGCTATACCCGCCGGTGCGAGCGCACCGTACGTACGGCACTCGACCGCCTGGAGGCCGACCAGATCATCCGAAAAGGTGACCCGGCCATCGTGGCCGCCCACATCAAGCGGGGTGATCGGCGCCCGCAAGTCTGGGACCTTGCGATGGAGCGCGTGCGTACCGATCTGGATGCTGAAGACCTCAAGGCCCTGGAGGCCATGTTCCCCGGTGTCACCGCTCGCGTTGAGGCGGCGAAGGCCGCCGCCGGTGAAGCACCTGTGGATAACGCCGACGCACAGGCTGTGGACAACCAGGAAGGCGGGGCGCAGCTTTCGCACCCCGTCGCCTCCACGGGGTGCAGCCGACGTGGCGACGAGGTGCAACCGGTGCAGCTACGGGGTGCAGCCGCTGCACCGGAACTCTCCACTGAACCAAGCAATGAACCACCACCACCCGCACGGGCCGGCATCGACGCCGGGACACCTGTGGACAACCAAGGGGCGGGCGGTGCGGATCTCGGCAGCCATCAGCAAGCCACCGCCACGCCGGTCGAGTTGTTCTTGGCCAAGCTCGGCCCCGACTGGCCGCTGTCCAAGGGACAGCTTCGCCGCCTCGTCCCCGTCGTCACCAGGGCAATCGCAGCCGGCTGGGATCCCACCGTTCTCGCCGAGTACGTACGGGCCAACACCACTGGAGTGCGCAGCCCGTACGCCGTGCTGACATCTCGCCTGGGGGACCTCCCTGATCCGCCGCGTAGGTCCCGCCGGACATATCCGGATGAGCGAACTGTGGCCGAGGCGACCACGAGTGCGGTGTGCATCCACGGCGACCCACGGCCCCGTGCGTGCGCTCTGTGCCGCCGTGGCATCGCTCTGGAGGAAACCGCATGAGGATGCACAAAGCTGCTCTTCCAGAGCACCCAGTGGTTCCAAGCGACCCCGACGCCAATACCGCCAAGCACGTCGCCGGGGCCGCACTCCTGCCGTCAGCAACGAACGTATAGGAGCACCCCCATCATGAAGGCATCCACCCGCCGTACCCAACCGACTCCCCATGTTGTGTTGCCGAGCGGGCCTCCCCGCCTCACGCCTGGCGCGGCCTCGGAACTGCTCGCCATCCTGTTAGAAGCCCATCACCACCTCCAGACCAGCCACCCGGACGCGGCCTGAGGAACCCATGAACACCATCCCCTTCGCCTTCTACGGCCGAGTCTCCACTGAGGACAACCAAGACCCCCAGTCCTCACGGGCCTGGCAGATCACCCGCTCCCGCGCGCTCATCGAGCCGCGCGGGGGTGTGATCGTCGCCGAGTTCTTCGACGTCGACAAGTCCCGTTCGATCCCTTGGCAGCGCCGCCCGCACGCGGCGGCGCTGCTCGCCGAGCTGCGCAACCCCGATCGAGGCTTCGGCGCGGTGGTGATCGGCGAACCACACCGAGCCTTCTACGGCAACCAGTACAGCCTCACCTTCCCCGTCTTCGAGCACTTCGGAGTCCAGCTCTGGGTACCCGAGGTAGGCGGCCCGATCGACCCGACCAACGAGGCCCATGACCTGGTCATGAGCGTGTTCGGCGGCATGAGCAAGGGCGAGCGCAATCGCATCAAGATCCGCGTGCGAAGCGCCATGTCCGCCCAGGCCCAGATGGAGGGCCGCTTCCTCGGCGGCCGGCCGCCATACGGCTACCGGCTGGCCGATGCCGGCCCTCACCCCAACCCCGCCAAGGCCGCCGACGGCAAGCGTGCCCACCGGCTGGAACTCGATTCCGCAGCCGCGCCCGTGGTGGAAGAGATCTTCGCTGCCTTCCTCGACGGCTACGGCCTGTTCGCCATAGCCGAGAGGCTTACCCGCAACGGGATCCCGAGCCCGTCGGCGCACGACCCGGCCCGGAACCGGCACCGCTCCGGCATCGCCTGGTCCAAGAGCGCAGTGCGCGCCATCTTGACCAATCCTCGGTACGTGGGACACCAGGTGTGGAACCGGCAAGGTAAGCACGAGGTCCTCATGAACGTGGATGACGTCAGCTTGGGCCACACCACCAGACTCAGGTGGAACGCCAAGGAGGACTGGGTCTGGTCGGAACAGGTTGTTCATCCGCCGATCGTGTCCAAGGAGGACTTCGATGCCGTTCAGATGACGCTGACCGGGCGGGGCAATCGCCACACGGACAAGACTCGTAAGCGCACCCCGAAGCCGTACCAGCTCCGAGGGCTGCTGTACTGCGGCATCTGCGACCGCAGGATGCAGGGCCAATGGGTCAACGACGCACCGTACTACCGGTGCCGCTTCCCCGAGGAGTACGCCCTGGCCAACCACCTCATGCATCCCCGCAACGTCTACCTACGCGAAGACCGCGTGGTCCTGCGACTCGACCGTTGGCTCGGCCGGCTGTTCGCGCCGCACCGGGTCGATCAGACTCTCGACCTTCTGGTGGCCGCGCAGGACCTGGGCCCGCCCGAGGTCCACGCCCTCGCCGTGGCGCGCCGTCAGATCGCCGAGTGCGATCGCAAGCTCGCCCAGCATCGCGCGGCCCTTGAGGCGGGCGCAGACCCGTCTCTGGTCACCGGCTGGATCCAGGAGGAGCTCGTCCGAAAGAAGGCGGCCGAGCAACGGCTCAGCAGCGCGCACGTACGGCCCCAGAAGCGGCTGGGGCGAGATGAGCTGGCGGAAATCACACACAGACTGGGAGACATGGTGCGAGTGCTCTCGAACGCCGACCCGATCCGGAAGGGCAAGATCTACGCCGAGATCGGCCTGCGGCTGACCTACCATCCGTCAAAACAAAAAGTCCTGGTCACGTCTTCTCGTGACCAGGACCCCATAGGCCACCGGTTTGTGTCCGAGGGGGGACTTGAACCCCCATGCCCATCACTGGGCACTAGCACCTCAAGCTAGCGCGTCTGCCTATTCCGCCACCCGGACTTGGTGCCTGCACGCGAGACCGTCATCCCGCGTCGGCTCAGTAAGGTTAGCAAACTCTGAGGAGTGCGTCATACCAAGAATCCGTACCCCGGCAGAGAGATGTCTCACCGCCTGCGGATAAGGCGATCTGGGGTCCTGGATGGGGGTCTCGTGACGGCGGGCGCGGAGGGATGTGGGGGTTCGGGGTGGTTCGCGGGCGGGGGAGTTGGTGAATTCCTGGGACTCAGGTGAAAAGGCCTTGCGACAACCTTGAGTACTGCTACGGTTACGGACCGTTGAGGGGTGAGTCCACGGACCGGCCTCACGACGTGAGGCCGGTTCTTGGAGCTCGGGAGGGCATGTGACGCGCGTGGCGGTGCAGCGGCTGAGGGCGATGGCCCGTGCTGCGCGCCGCCCGCGCGTGACTGTCCAGGCTGTCCCGGCTCCGGGTCCGACCACCGAGCTGGGTGACCGGATGGCGCGGTTCGCGGCCGGTGCCCGGCGGGTCGTCGTGAAGGCAGTCGCGATTGGCGCCCTGGTGGCCGCCGGGTGGCTGCTCGTTGTCGTGTTCGGCATGCTCACCGCCGCTCCGGCGGCCGCGGATTCCACCGCGGCGACAGGGGCGGCCGAGAGTTCGGACGCGACCCCGGCGGCCGGCAATGCGGCCGGTGATACGGCCGGTAACGCGGTCAGTCACACGGCTGGCAATGCGGCCGGTGACCCGGCCGCGCAGCACGGGCTCACCGCGCCCGTTCGTGTCTCGGCGTCGGACAACGCCGAGGCCATGGCCGGGCGTACGGTCGACGGTCTCAACAGCCAGCGGGACCCTGGCCTGCCCGCACCTTCCTCCGCCGGGAAGATCCTGGACACCGATGGTCTGGTGCCCAACGGCGGCGGCAGTGGTCCCTTCGGCCCTGCGACCGGGGATGCCGTGAGGTCCGGTTTCGACCCGCGGCTCCAGGCCGGCCGTGCCCTCCCGGCACGCCTGCTTCCCCCCGTCGTCCGCACAGCGGCGGACGACCCCTCCTTCTCACCTGACTGATCCCCGCACCTGGACACCGGCTCGAATCAAGGCAGCCGGCCGGGGCGACGAGGGTTCGGAGCGGTCGCTGAAGGTCACGCCTCAGCGAGCCCGGACACCCTCAGCGAAGCCCAGACGCCGTCAGTAAGCCGGGCACCGTCAGTAAGCCCGGGCGCCTCAGAAAGAGGCCAGGAGTCACGGCGTCGGAGTCCGTAATCGCACGTAGAGCGGCGGAGTGTGGCATCAATCCCTCCGCCCGCGGGTGAAACAACGTCACGTTCCAAGTTCCACCGGTTCGCGCATCCCGAGTCCCGCTGTGCACGTGCCCGGCACGTGCCCTCGGGCTGCCCGCGAACCCGTTCAGGTCATCCCCCCAAGAACCACTAGGAGCATTCATCATGCGTACGTGGGCGAAGGCATCGAGCCCCGCGGCCCTGCTGGCCGTGGCCGTCATGTCGTTCGGAACCGGCGGCACCGCGCTGGCCGACACCTCCGGCAACGGGTCCGTCGGCGGCGGCAACCAGGTCGATCTGCCGATCTCCGTCCCGATCGACATCAGCGGCAACTCCGCCGCCGCGATCGGCAAGTCGGAGGCCACCTCCCAGGGCGGCGCCGAGGTCGTCAACCAGGGCCGTCCCGGCATCCCCAACGACACCTCGGGCAACGGCTCCGTCGGCGGCGGCAACCAGGTGAACGCGCCGATCAGCGTCCCCGTCAACGCCTGCGGCAACGCCGTCTCCCTGATCGGCAAGTCCGACGCGGGCTGCAAGGGCGGGGCCACGGTCCGTACCCAGGGCAGGGGCGGCGCGGGCGGCAACCGTACGTCGGGCAACGGCAGCGTGCTCGGCGGGAACCAGATCTCCGCACCCATCTCGGCCCCGATCAACGCCTGCGGAAACGCGCTGGCGATCTTCGGTGACGCGACGGCCGGCTGCACCGGCGGCGCCGCCGTCAACAACACCGGGCGAGGCGTGGGCGGCAACCGTACGTCGGGCAACGGCAGCGTGCTCGGCGGGAACCAGGTCGTCGCGCCCATCTCGGCGCCGATCAACATCTGCGGCAACTCGATCGCGGTGATCGGGCGGGCCTTCTCCGGCTGCCGCGGCGGCTCGACCGTCACCAACAACGGCGGGCCCGGCCACCGCTACCAGACCCGGCACCTGGCCGCGGGCTCGACGGGCAACGACACCGACGGGCGTTTCGGGGCCGGCAGCGGCAACCAGGTGGTCGCCCCGATCAGCCTGCCGGTGGACGTCTGCGGCAACGCCGTCGGGAACGCCTCGGCCGGGTGCAAGGGCGGCTCGAAGGTCGAGCACTCGGGCTCCGGCGGCAACCGTACGTCGGGCACGGGCGGCGTGCTGAGCGGCAACCAGGCGGTGGCCCCGGTCAGCGCCCCGATCGACGTGTGCGGCAACGCCGCGGCGGTGCTCGGCCACGCGTTCGCCGGGTGCAAGGGCGGCGCCGTCGTACGGAAGTCCGGCAGGAACGCGGGCGGCAACCACACCTCGGGCGCCGGTGGCGTGCTGAGCGGCAACCAGGCCGTCGCGCCGATCGCGGCGCCGATCAACGTCTGCGGCAACGCGGCGGCGGTCCTCGGCCTGTCCGAGGCCCGCTGCAGGGGCGGGGCGGGCGTCTGGGCGCACGAGGGCGCCGGCTGGGGCGGCAACCGCACCTCGGGCGCCGGCGGGGTGCTGAGCGGCAACCAGGCCGTCGCGCCGATCGCGGCGCCGATCAACGTCTGCGGCAACGCCGCGGCCGTCCTGGGCGACGCCGCCGCCGGCTGCCTCGGCGGCTCGAACGTCGGCAGGCCCGGGCACGAGCGTCCCGACGGGTTCGAGCGGTTCGCCCGCGCCAACAACAAGGTCGCGGCGGCCAAGGGCGGGATGCTGCCCATCACGCCCTCCCTGCCGGTGCTGGGCGGCGCCCAGGAGGTCGGCGGCAAGGTGACCGAGGTCGCCCACCAGGTCCAGGGGCTCGGCAGCGCGACCGAGCTGACCAAGAGCGTCCCGGGCGTCAGCACCGTCGCCAAGCAGGTGGAGGGCTACGGCAATGTGGCCGAGGTCACCAAGCAGGTCGAGGGTGTGGGGAACGTCACCGGGCAGCTCCCCGTCGTCCCGGACGCCGCCAGGACGCTGGGCCTCCCGGCCCTCCCCGAGCTGCCCGGCCTGCCCGTGACCCCGGCGAAGCCGAAGCGGACCGCGGTGTCCGCCCCGGTCGACGGCAGGGGCCGCGCGGTCTCCTCGGGCCCGGCCTCCGCGCTCGCCCCGGCCACCGACCTGGTCGCCTCCACGCCGGCCGGTGGGGCGGTGGCCTCGGCCACCCGCAGCCTGCCCGTTCCGGACATCGGCCTGATGAGCGCCGAGCAGCCCGCGGGCGTGACCGGCATGAACGCGGGCTCGGTGCTCGCGCTGCTGGTCGGCTCCCTGCTCGCCGCCTCGGCGACGATGTTCGCCACGGCCCGCCGGTTCCGGTTCGGCCGTAAGTAAGGGATTCAGCGAGTACGTAACACGGTACGGCTACCGCTCACAACCTGTGAGTAGCCCGCCATAGACGCTTTGCCCGTTCCGGGGGCGCGGCCCGGGGCGGGCAAAGCCATGTCCGGGTTCAGAGGGTGCTGCGTACTCGCATGATCTTCCGCCGCAGGCGTACGTGACGGCTGCCGTCGGGGTGCACGCGGACGCGCGCGAGCTCCCACTTCCCGTACTCTGCGTGTTCGGTGAGCAGTTGACGTGCTGCTTCGCGAGTGAGATCACGTGGAATGAAGATATCCATGTAGGAGTAGTCGAGCACAACGATTAGTCTCCAGGGTGAGTCAGGGCGCCATGCCGCTCGATGGGCCTTATTCTGCGTGCTTGTGGGTGGACCCGGAAGCGAGTGGGTAGCCCGGGGGAAGGAAATTTCCGCGAGTCGGGTTACCTTTCAGTCTGTGCCGACTCCCGGCAGGGGGATTTGCAAGCGAACAGCGAGGTAGGAAGCAGCGTGCCAGCCAAGAACGGCAGCGCCGGCGGAACACGCCTGGTGATCGTCGAGTCGCCGGCCAAGGCGAAGACCATCGCCGGGTACCTCGGGCGCGGCTACATCGTCGAATCGAGCATCGGCCACATCCGCGACCTGCCGGAGAGGGCCGACGACATCCCCGAGAAGTTCAAGGGAGCCCCATGGGCCCGCCTCGGGGTGAACGTCGAGCACGGGTTCGAGCCGCTGTACGTCGTCAACCACGACAAACGCTCGCAGGTCGCCAAGCTGCGGCAGCTACTCAAGGACGCCGACGAGCTCTATCTGGCCACTGACGAGGACCGCGAGGGCGAGGCCATCGCCTGGCACCTGCGCGAGGTGCTCAAGCCCAAGGTGCCGGTGCACCGCATGGTGTTCCACGAGATCACCCCGCAGGCGATCCGTGACGCCGTGGCCAACCCGCGCGACCTCAACCTGCGCCTGGTCGACGCCCAGGAGACGCGGCGCATCCTCGACCGGCTCTACGGCTACGAGGTCAGCCCCGTCCTGTGGAAGAAGGTCAAGCCGAAGCTGTCGGCCGGCCGGGTGCAGTCGGTGGCGACGCGGCTGGTGGTGGAGCGCGAGCGGGAGCGCATCGCGTTCACGCCCGCCCACTACTGGGACCTGCAGGCGCTGTTCGACACGAACAAGCCGGAGGAGCGCCCGCGCGACTTCACCGCCACGCTGACCGGGGTCGACGGCAAGCGGGTGGCGCAGGGGCGCGACTTCGCCAGCACGGGGCAGCTCAAGAGCGGTTCCGCCGTGCTGCACCTGACGGAGGCCGCCGCCGGTGAGCTGGCCGGGCGGTTGCAGGGGGTCTCGTTCGCGGTCAAGTCCGTGGAGCGCAAGCCGTACACGCGCAAGCCGTACGCGCCGTTCCGGACGACCACATTGCAGCAGGAGGCCAGCCGGAAGCTGGGGTTCTCCGCCAAGTACACGATGCAGGTCGCGCAGCGGCTCTACGAGAACGGGTTCATCACCTACATGCGTACCGACAGCATCACGCTGTCGGAGACGGCGGTCGCGGCCGCGCGGTCGCAGGCGATCAAGCTGTACGGCGCCTCGTACGTGCCGGACAAGCCCCGCGTCTACGCCAGCAAGGTGAAGAGCGCGCAGGAGGCGCACGAGGCGATCAGGCCGTCGGGCGAGGAGTTCCGCACGCCGGGCGAGACCGGGCTGTCGGGCGACATGTTCCGGCTGTACGAGCTGATCTGGCAGCGCACCGTGTCCTCGCAGATGAAGGACGCGGTCGGCGAGTCGATCACGGTGAAGGTGGCCGGCAGGTCGTCGGCCGGCGAGGACGTCGAGTTCAGCGCGTCCGGCCGGACGATCACGTTCTACGGGTTCCTGAAGGCGTACGTGGAGGGGGCCGACGATCCGGCCACCGACCGCGACGACTCCGAGAAGCGGCTGCCGAACCTGGTGGAGGGCGACGCGCTCAGCGTGACGCGGCTCGACGTGGCCGGTCACTCGACCAAGCCGCCCGCGCGCTACACCGAGGCTTCGCTGGTCAAGGAGCTGGAGGACCGGGAGATCGGGCGGCCTTCGACGTACGCCTCGATCATCGGGACCATCCTCGACCGCGGCTACGTGTTCAAGAAGGGCACGGCGCTGGTGCCGTCGTTCCTGGCGTTCGCCGTGGTCAACCTGCTGGAGCAGCATTTCGGGAACCTGGTCGACTACGACTTCACGGCCGAGATGGAGAAGGTGCTCGACGACATCGCCAACGACCGGGCGGAGCGGGTGCCTGAGCTGCAGCGCTTCTACTACGGGGCCGACGGCGACGAGGGCCTGAAGGAGATGGTCACCGACCTGGGTGACATCGACGCCAAGGAGATCAGCTCGTTCCCGGTCAAGGGCACGGACATCGTGCTGCGGGTCGGGCGGTACGGGCCGTACCTCGACAGGGACGGCGCGCGGGTGAACGTGCCCGAGGACATGACGCCCGACGAGCTGACGGCGGAGAAGGCCGAGGAGCTGTTCTCGCGGCCGACCGGCGACCGGCAGCTCGGGCACGACCCGGTGACCGGGCACATGATCGTGGCCAAGGACGGGCGGTACGGGCCGTACGTGACGGAGGTCCTGCCCGAGCCGGCGGCCGACGAGGAGGCCCCGAAGCGGCGCACGAAGAAGGCCGACGCGCCGAAGCCGCGGACGAGCTCGCTGTTCAAGTCCATGTCGCTGGACACGATCACGCTGGAGGACGCGCTCAGGCTGCTGTCGATCCCGCGGGTGGTGGGCGAGCTGGAGGGCGAGGAGGTCGTCGCCCACAACGGGAAGTTCGGGCCGTACCTGAAGAAGGGCACCGACTCCCGGTCGCTGGGCTCCGAGGACGACCTGCTGTCGGTCACGATCGAGCAGGCCAAGGAGCTGTTCGCGCAGCCCAAGCAGCGCGGGCGGGGCCGGGCCGCGGCGGCGGCGCCGCTGCGCGAGCTGGGTGACGACCCCAACTCCAAGAAGCCCGTCGTGGTCAAGGAGGGGCGGTTCGGGCCGTACGTGACCGACGGCGAGACGAACGCGTCGCTGCGCAAGGGCGACACGGTCGAGGACATCACGATCGAGCGGGCGGCGGAGCTGCTGGCCGAGCGGCGCGAACGGGCGCCCGCGCCCAAGAAGACCACCACCACGAGGAAGGCGCCCGCGAAGAAGGCTCCGGCGAAGAAGCCGGCGACGAAGTCGTAGGGTGTCCTCGATCACGCCGTGAACCCAGGACGCAGGCGCTTTTTCCGGTTTTTCCGGAAGTAGCATCGAGGTGTGTTCGTCCTGATCTTCGTGGCCATGGTGTTGCTGGCGCACTGGTACCTGTGGCATCGGCTGGTGCGCCAGACGACCCGTCCCGGGCGGCTGCGCAAGGCGCTGACCTGGAGCCTGGTCGCGCTGCTCGCGGTCCTCGTGACGACGTTCGTGGGCACGAGGATGGGGCTGGAGAGCTGGGTGGCCTGGCCCGGCTACATCTGGCTGGCGGTGATGTTCTACCTGGTCGTCATCCTCGTGGTGCTGGAGGTGCCGCGCGGCGTGGCGGCGGCGTTCCTGCGCGGGGCGGAGCGGCGGGAGCGGGCGCCTCAGTCGGAGCCAGAGCCGGAGCCGGTCGCCGTGCTGGCGGGCACGGCGGCGCCGGCGGCCGACGAGCCTGTCGAGGTCGTCGAAGCGGGTGAACGGCCGGTCGTGACCGCTGTGGCGCCGGCCCGCGGGGCCGCGCCCATGAGCAGGCGGCTCTTCCTCGGACGGACCACCGCCGCCATCGCCGGGGCGAGCGCGCTGGGCACGGTCGGGTACGGCATGGCGAGCGCGCTCGGCGACCCCGTGATCGAGCGGGTCAGGGTCTCGCTGCCGAAGCTGGACCCGAGGCTGAACGGCCTGCGGTTCGCCGTCGTGAGCGACATCCACCTCGGGCCTCTCACGGGCGTCGGGCACACCGAGCGCATCGTCCGGATGATCAACGGGCTGGAGGCCGACGTGGTGGCGATCGTGGGCGACCTGGTGGACGGGACGGTCGCCCAGCTCGGGGCGCTGGCCCGGCCGTTGCGGAACCTCGAGTCCCGCTACGGGGCCTATTTCGTGACCGGCAACCACGAGTACTTCACGGCCGAGGGCCCCGGCGAGTGGATCGAGGAGCTGAAGGAGCTCGGCGTACGCTCTCTGCGGAACGAGCGGGTGGAGATCGCCCACCAGGGCGCCGTGCTCGACCTGGCGGGCGTGAACGACGTCGGCGGCGCCGCGAGCGGTGACGGCCCGGACTTCGCCAAGGCGCTCGGCGGACGCGACACCGGCCGCTCCACCGTGCTGCTCGCACACCAGCCGATCCAGGTGGACCAGGCCGCCGAGCACGGCGTCGACCTGCAGCTGTCCGGGCACACGCACGGCGGGCAGATCGCGCCGTTCAACCTGGTGGTGGGGCTGCAGCAGCCGGTCGTGTCGGGGCTGGCCTCGGTGAGGGGCACGCAGGTGTACGTGACCAGGGGCGCGGGCTTCTGGGGGCCTCCGGTGCGGGTCGGGGCGCCGCCCGAGATCACCATGCTGGAATTGCAGGGCTGACTTCGGGTAATCCGGTGGTCACGCCATGCCATGATGGCGTAGAGTATCCGCCCGGATACTTTGCGGAGGTGGTTCGTGGTCTCGTCGCCTGTGGAGCGGGTGCTGGGCCAGGAGGTCGCTCTCTGGGCCAGGCGCGGCGGGCTGCTGTTCAGGCAGGCCAGACGGGCCGCGAGCCTCAACCAGAAGGCGCTGGCCAGCGTGAGCGGCACGTCGCGTACGACGTTGTCGGCCTACGAGCACGGCAGGAAGTCGCCGACGCTGGAGACCGCTGGGCGCATCCTCGACGCGGCCGGGTTCAGGCTGGTGCTGGAGGCCAAGGTCGAGTGCGCGGCCCACGCGCGCGGTGACGGGCGCGCCTTCCACGTGCCCAGCCGGTTGCGGCGGCTGCCGGTGGCGGCGGCGCTGGGCGTGCTGCGGCTCGGCGAGCGGGTCTACGACCTGGCCGACCGTGACGAGCGGCGGGCGGCCTACACCGCGTTGTTGTGCGGGGGCGGGCCCGGCGAGGTGCTCGGTCACGTCGACGGCGTGCTGCTCATCGACCTGTGGGACGAGCTGGTCCTTCCCGATGAGATCAGGGCCGCGTGGCAACCATTGGTGGAAGAGGCGCGGCAAGAGTCCGGAGTTATGAATTGATGATGTTTTTGGGGGCCTATTCGAGGTGTGTAACCTGCGCTCGGGGTCGTTCACGTAATACCCTCGGCCACGAGCAGCCGGGAATATCCGGCTCGTCTCTTGACTGCCCACTTCCGGTCAACACCTGGATACGCTGAAATCATGACTGCCCTTGGCCGTAGCCGCCCGGCCCATGTGCTGGCCAACGCGCCGTTCCGCCGGCTGTGGACGGCCATGTCGGTGTGCAGCCTGGGCGACTGGCTCAACCTGCTGGCGCTGACCGCGCTCGCGGGCAACCTCACGCAGGGTGACTACCGCGTGCAGTCGCTCGCCGTCGGTGGCGTGTTCGTGGCCAAGATGTTGCCCGCCGTGCTGCTGGGGCCGCTGGCGGGCGTGTTCGCCGACCGGTTCGACCGGCGGCTGACGATGTTCTGCGCCGACCTGGCCAGGTTCGCCGTGGTGCTGTCGATCCCGTTCGTCGACAGCTACCAGTGGGTCATCATCGCGACCGTCCTGGTCGAGTGCGTGAACCTGTTCTGGGTGCCGGCCAAGGAGGCCACGGTCCCCAACCTGGTGCCCAAGGCGCAGCTCGAGTCGGCCAACCAGCTCAACCTGCTCGTCACGTACGGCACCGCGCCCATCGCGGCCATGCTCTTCGCGGCGCTGTCGGTGGCGGGCGACCTGATCGCCGGCATCGTGCCGTTCCCGCTGGGCCGCGACGCGACGGGGCTGGCCCTGGTCGTGAACGCCTGCGCGTACCTCGTGTCGGCCTTCCTCATCTTCACCCTGCGCGACATCCCCAAGCGCGACGGCGCGATCTCCACGCCCTCCGTGCTCAAGCAGGTCGTCGAGGGCTGGCGGTTCGTGGGCGGCGACCGCCTGGTGCGCGGCCTGGTCATCGGCATGCTCGGGGCGTTCGCCGCGGGCGGGGCCGTGGTCGGCGTGGCCAAGGTGTACGTGGCCGCCCTGGGCGGCGGTGACGCGGCCTACGGCGTGGTGTTCGGCGCGGTCTTCGTCGGCATGGCGCTGGGCATGTTCTTCGGGCTCAGGCTGCTGCGCGAGCTGTCGCGGCGGCGGCTGTTCGGGCTGGCGATCACCGTGGCGGGGCTGGTGCTGGTCGCCATCGCGCTGGTGCACAACCTGGTGATCGTGGTCATGCTGACCGTGGTGCTGGGGGCGTGCGCGGGCATCGCCTGGATCATCGGTTACACGCTGATCGGGCTGGAGGTCGAGGACTCGATCCGGGGCCGGACGTTCTCGTTCCTGCAGTCGACGGCGCGGGTGACGTTGCTGCTCGTGGTCTCCCTCGCCAACCCGCTGGCCGCGATCTTCGGGCTGCACGTGCTGGAGCTGGGCGAGTTCAGCTACCGCTTCGACGGCACGAACCTGGTGCTGGTGATCGGCGGGGCGCTCGCGGTGGGCGTCGGCGTGCTGGCGCTGCGGCACATGGACGACAGGAAGGGTGTCTCGCTGGCGGCCGACCTGATCGCGGCGGTGCGCGGCGAGCGCTTCCCCACCGAGGCGGCCGAGCACGTGCCGGGGCTGTTCGTGGCGTTCGAGGGCGGCGAGGGGTCGGGCAAGACCACCCAGTCGCGGCTGGTCGCCATCTGGCTGCGCGACCAGGGCTTCGACGTGGTGCAGACGCGCGAGCCCGGCTCCACCAAGATCGGCATGCGGTTGCGCGCGATCCTGCTCGACGCGGCCGAGCGCGGGCTGTCGGCGCGTTCCGAGGCCCTGCTGTACGCCGCCGACCGGGCCGAGCACGTCGAGAAGGTGATCAGGCCGGCGCTCTACCGGGGTTCACTGGTGGTCACCGACCGGTACGTCGACTCGTCGCTGGCCTACCAGGGCGCCGGGCGGGCTCTCGACCCCAAGGACGTGTCCAAGATCAACGCATGGGCGACCGGCGGGCTCGTGCCGCACCTGACCGTGCTCATCGACACGCCGCCCGAGGTGGGGCTGACTCGGCTGGGCGGGGCGGCCGACCGGATCGAATCCGAGCCGCTGGAGTTCCACGAGCGGGTGCGCAAGGAGTTCCGCGCGCTGGCTGCCGCCGCCCCCGAGCGGTACCTCGTGGTGGACGGCACGCTGCCGCAGGACGTGATCACCCGCCAGATCCAGGACCGGATCAGGGAGATCCTGCCCGACCCGGTTCCGCGCGAGTCAGAGGACATCACGGGGACGATGCCCGCCATCCGCGACTAGCCTTGTGCCGTGACGGTTTTCGATGACCTCGTTGGGCAGGACCAGGCGGTAGCCGTGCTGTCGCGGGCCGCGGCGGCGGCCGGCGAGGTCGTCGCGGGCGGGCGCGGCGCCGGCATGACGCACGCCTGGCTGTTCACCGGCCCGCCCGGCTCGGGCAGGGAGGACGCCGCGCGCGCCTTCGCCGCCGCGCTGATGTGCCCCGACGGCGGCTGCGGCCACTGCGACCAGTGCCACCAGGTGCTCATCGGCTCCCACCCCGACCTGGAGTCCGTACGCCCCGAGGGCCTGTCCTACAGCGTCAAGCAGACCCGCGAGCTGATCCTGCGGGCGGCCGGGGCGCCGACGCAGGGCCGGTGGCGGGTCATCCTCTTCGAGGACGCCGACCGGGCCACCGAGTCCGCCGCGAACGCCCTGCTCAAGGCCATCGAGGAGCCGCCGCCGCGTACGGTGTGGCTGCTGTGCGCGCCCGCGCCCGACGACCTGATGATCACCATCAGGTCGCGCTGCCGCCTGGTCACCCTCACCACCCCCGCCACCGAGGCCGTGGCCCACGTGCTGGCCACCCGCGACAGCGTGCCGTGGGAGACTGCCAGGTTCGCGGCGCGGGCCGCGCAGGGGCACGTCGGCCGGGCGCGCGCGCTGGCGCTGGACGAGGGGGTCAGGGCGCGGCGGGAGGCCGTGCTGAGCATCCCGCGCTCGCTGACCGGCGTCGGCGAGTGCGTGTCCGCCGCCGAGCGGCTGGTGAAGACCGCCGAGGAGGAGGCCGCCGCCGCCACGGCCGCGCTCAACGAGAACGAGACCTCGGAGCTGCGCAAGCTGTACGGCGAGGGGTCCACCGGCAAGGGGCTCAACCGGGGGCTGGTGCGCGGCGGGGCCGGCGCGCTGAAGGAGCTGGAGGATCGGCAGAAGTCGCGGGCCACCCGGATCAAGCGCGACTCGCTGGACGCCGCGCTGCTGGAGCTCGTGTCGTACTACCGCGACGTGCTGACCATGCAGTTCGGGGCGGCCGGGGTCGAGCTGGCCAACGACGATCTGCGCTTCGACCTGGACCAGCTCGCCAAGTCGGGCACGCCCGAGGAGACGCTGCGGCGGATCGATGCGATCATGCAGTGCAGGGAACGGCTGGCGGCGAACGTCAATCCGCAGATGGCCGTCGAGGCGATGATGCTGGCGCTGCGATCCTGACCGCGGCGCCCGGTCTGGCGGAGGGCGCTGGTGCGGGTGAACGGCGGGGTTGCGCTGCTGGCCGGGATGGTGCTGGTCGTCGGCGGTGCGGGCACCGGGGCGGCGGCTGGAGGCCGTGCCCGGGGTGACCGGGGTCCGCTTCGTGTCCCAGGCGGAGGCATACGAGAGCCTTCGCAGCGATTTCGCCGGTAACAAGGGGCTGTTGAAGGAGTTCCCGGCGAAGGCACTGCCGGAGTCGTTCCGGGTGCGGGTGGCGAAGGGGGCCGAGCGGGAGCCGGTGAGCGCGGCGGTCGAGAGGCGGCCCGGCGTGTCTTACGTCGCGGACGAGGCGGACATGTTCGGTAATCCGGACTGGTCGGGTGGGGCGGATATTTCGGTCACCTTGTGCGTGAAGGATGACTACGTGCCTGCCTGCCGCGCTGGGCGTGGAGCGGCTGACGGGGCACGCGCGACGGCTCGGGAGAAGAAGGCGATCGTTTCGGCGATCGAGAAGATGCCCGGGGTGACGTCGTACGTGTTCGAGGATCAGAAGACCGCGTACCGGAACTTCGCCGAGGACTTCGCCGACAACGAGGCGCTCGTGCAAGCCACCAGGCCCTCGGACCTGCCGGAGGCGTACCGGCTGACCGCCAGGCCCGAGGCTGACTGGAATCTGATGAGCCGCAGGCCGGCACGGCTGAACGGGGTGCATCGCGCGTACAACGCGCGGTGTCTGGCGGCCAAGGCCACACTGGGCGTGAAGTACGGCATCAGGTATTGGGTGGCCCTTCCCGACAGCAAGGTCTGTGCGCCGGGTGCGCGGTAGGTGGTCGGCCCTGACACTTGTCCACAGGCTGTGGACGAACGCGCGGGGCCGGGGCGGCGAGCGGAAGATAGTCATGTGACCCGAGCAGCAGATGGGGCCGTGAGGCGTCTCTGTTATGTGGAAGCCGAACTACTCACCCAGCAAGAAGACCTCGCGCGGCAACGGGTCGACGTGGCGTCGATCTTCGCCGAGCACCACGTCGGCCTGGTGCGGCTGGCTCTGTTCATGGTCGGTGATCAGGCCACCGCCGAAGACGTCGTGCAGGAGGCGTTCGAGCGCACCCATGCCGGCCGGGCCAGGCTGCGCGATGCGGACAAGGCGCTGGCCTACGTGCGTTCGGCGGTGCTCAACGGGTGCCGGTCGGTGCTGCGCAGGCGGGCGACGGTGTTCCGGCGGGCGGTGCCGTACGAGCCGCCGGTCTGGTCGGCGGAGAGCGCCGTGCTGATGGGTGAGGAGCGGCGCGAGGTGCTGCTCGCGCTGCGCCGGCTGCCACGCAGGCAGCGCGAGGCGCTGACCCTGCGCTACTACTTCGATCTCACGGACCAGGAGATCGCCGAGACGATGCGGATCAGTGCGAGCACGGCCAGGTCGACGATCGCGCGGGGGCTGGCGGCCCTTGGCCGAGCGCTTGGGGAGGATTCATGAACAGCCCGGTGGAAGACAGACTGCGGGAGGCCCTCGCCGAGGCGGGGGCGGCGGTGGACCCGAGCACGCTGAGGCCGTTGCGGGCCCCGGGGCACAGGCGTTTCCGGGTGGACTTCCGGATGCTGACGGCGGCGGCGGCCGTGGTGGTCGTGGGGTCGGCCGGAGCCGTACTGGCGGGCGGCGCGGCGGACGGAGGCGGCGACGGCGGTCGCATGACGGCGGCCACGGCCGCGAACGAGCTCACGCGGGACGATCTGGATATGACCGTGTTCCTGTGCACGGCGACGGCGCCGAAGGAGACCGGCTGTGCGGGAGCCGCCGGCTCCGAGCAGCGCGAGGTGATCGAGCGCGTGGTGGAGGAGCAACTGCCGCAGATCGACGTCGGCCAGTGGGTGAGCCAGGCCGTCGCCTACGACGACTTCCGCAAGCGTTACGCCCACGACCAGGCACTGCTGGACGAGGTCCAAGCCGCGGACCTGCCACCGTCGTACCAGTTCAAGCTCCGGCAGGGCGCTGACCGGCGGCAGGTGGCGTCGGCGTTCTCGGGGCTGGCGGGGGTGCTGAGCGTCGTCGATCACGCTGCCGGCCCGCCCTCCGCGGCAACGGCTCAAGGGGGGTGGCAGGTCAGCGCTTTCCTGTGCAAGGCGGGGACGCAGTTGCCGGCGTGCCAGGCCAAGCCTGCGGCCCCGGAGGGAGGCGACTCGAAGAGCACTGTGCGAGGGAGGGCGGCGACACCCGCCCAGACGAAGGCCCTCCAGCAGCTGATCCAGAAGATGCCCGGGGTGCAGGAGGTCCACTTCGAGGACCAGGCGGCCGCGTACGAGAACTTCAAGGAGACGTTCAAGGACAACCAGGCGCTCGTCGGGGCGACCCGCGTGGAGGACATGCCTCAGTCGTTCAGGATCAAGCTGAATGCGGATGCCGTGGTGTCGGAGGTCGTTGCGGAGCTGAGGCGGCAACCAGGCGTGGCGCAGGTCGTCAGCGACCAGTGCCTCACCGATCGGGCGGCTCTGGCCACGGATTTCGGACTTCATCTACCGGATGAGGTGGTTTGTCCCGGGGGTGCGTGACCGGCGAGATCCACCCGCCCACCCCTGACCACTGGTGTATGGACACACGTAATCTGGCAAGGAAGGCCGTACGTACCCCCTAGGCCGTCAGGAGGCGAGCTCGAGCCCATGGGAATGATCATGGCCGTGAGCTTCACCCGCTACGGGAGGCTCTACTACCTCGACCCCGGCGAGCACAGCCCCAAGGTGGGCGACAAGGTGCTCGTCCCGACGGACTCCGGTCCGGAGGTGGCGGAGTGCGTGTGGGCGCCGCAGTACACGAGCGAGGACATCGACGGGCTGCCGGTGTGCGCGGGGCCGGCGGGCGAGGAGCACCTGTCCAGGGACGAGTCGAACAAACGCCGCAGGGCCGAGGCGCGCAGCGTGTCCAAACGACTGATCAAACGGCACACGCTGCCCATGAAGGTCGTCGGCATCGACTACCTCGACCAGGACAACGTCTACACCGTCTACTTCTCGGCACCGCACCGGGTGGACTTCCGCGCCCTGGTGCGCGACCTGGCCCGCAACCTCCGGGCCAGGGTCGAGCTGCGGCAGATCGGGCCGAGGGACGAGGCGCGGCTCCAGGGCGGCATCGGCCCCTGCGGGCGCGATCTGTGCTGCGCCACCTTCCTCAAGGACTTCGAACCGGTCTCCGTACGCATGGCCAAGGACCAGGACCTGCCGGTCAACCCGCTGCGGATCGCGGGGGCGTGCGGGCGGCTCATGTGCTGCTTGAAGTATGAGCATCCGCTTTACCAGGAGTTTCGCGCCTCGGCTCCCCGGGTCGGGGCCAGTGTGGAGACGCCGCAGGGGGGTGGGACGGTGGTGGGGCACAATGTGCCGTCCGACTCCGTGGTGGTGCGGCTCAACGACGGGGGGCGGAGGTGTTCTTGTTCCAAGGCCAGTGTTTGCGGGCCGCGGCAGGCGTACGACTCGACGTATGGGGGTGAGGGGGCCGGAGACGCGGTCTAGCGCCTCATGGCCCGCTGACCGCTTCCCACGGCCACACCCATACTGTCCTGCGGGCTTGGAGGCCCTGGCCTGCACCGGCGGGGCGTTCGGATGTGTTCGATGGGTGGGAGGGTTAGGGCTTGAGGAGTTGTTCGCTCAGGGTCCAGAGGCGCTGTGCCGACTCGGGGTCGAGGGCGTGTGGGACGACATCGGAGGGGACGTCCTCCTCGGCGCCGAAGTCGATGGGCCGCGGCGCGCCCAAGGGGGAGATGTCGTTGTCCTTGAGGTAGACGCCGCCGATGCCGGCCAGCAGCGGGCTCGTCGCGGCGAACACGCTGGTGCTGGCGCCTTGCCGAGGTGTCTTCCTCTCGCGGTCGGGGTCGATGATCGGCCGGCCGGACTCGTCGATCAGGCCCATGGCCCGGAGGGCGGCCTTGTCGATCGAGGGGCCCAGGTTCGTGCCGACGACGACGCCCGGGTGGAGGGCGTAGCCGCGGATCCCGTCCGCCGCCCACCGGCGGTCCAGCTCGACGGCGAACAGCACGTTGGCGGTCTTCGACTGGCCGTAGGCGAGCATGCCGTCGTAGCCGGTGGTGAAGTGCGGGTCGTCCCAGCGGATGTCGGAGAGCCGGTGGCCGCCGGACGTCACGTTGACGACGCGGGCGCCGTGGGCGGCGCGCAGTGCGGGCAGCAGGCCCAGGGTCAGCTGGAAGTGGCCGAGATGGTTGGTGGCGAACTGGGCTTCGTAGCCGCGCGCGTCCCGGACCAGGGGGCCTGCCATGATGCCGGCGTTGTTGATCAGGATGTGGAGCGGGCGGCCGGAAGAGAGGTAACGGGCGGTGAAGGCGTCGATCGACGCGGTTTCGAGGAGGTCGAGCTGGGCGGGCTGGACACGTTCGAGACCGGAGAGGGCGGGGGCGGCGCGGTCGGGATCGCGCGAGCCGACCGTGACGGACGCGCCCGCCTCGCTGAGTGCGCGGGTGGTCTCCAGGCCGAGCCCGACGTGGCCGCCGGTGACGATGACGTTCTTGCCGGACAGGTCGAGGCCCTTGAGCACCTCGTCGGTCGTCGAGGCCGCGGTGAAGCCGGAGCCGATGGGGTGTTGTTTTTCATGCATGACACCACTCTGTGGGGCATCGTCCGTACTTTGAATAATTGACAGTGCGGACTTCCTTCGCGAGAGTACGGACATGGTGGGTGACCAGCTGTCCGAAGTGTTCGATCTCGTGGAGGTCCGCGGGCAGGTGACGGGCGGGTTCGAGGTGCGGGGGCGCTGGGTGGCGCAGCACGCCGTCGACGATCCGCTGAAGCTCATGGCGATGGTGCGCGGCCGGGCCAGGCTGACCACCGACGGCCTCGACGGGCCGATCGAGCTCGGGCCGGGTGACGTCGCCATCCTGAACAACCGGTCGTGGCTGCGGCTCGAGGGCGGCACCGGTGACGGGCCGCCCCGCGACATCCTGCCCGTGGAGGGCTACACCTCCGTCCACCTCGACGATGATGACGGGCGCGGGGCTCCCGACGCCGTCGTGGGCGGTCGCGTCGATCTGAACCCGGCCGGTCAGGCGCTGCTGCTGCAGGCGCTTCCCCCGGTGGGGCACGTACGGGCGTCGGCCGCGGCGGCGACCAACCTGCGGCGGAGCCTCGACGGGCTGTTCAACGAGGTGACGGGGAACCGGATCGGCTCGGCGTTCGCGATCCGGCAGTACGGGCAGCTCCTGCTGCTGGAGGTGCTGCGTGCCTACGTCGGCCAGGCCGAGCTGCCCCCGGGATGGCTGCGGGTGCTGATCGACGAGCGGTTGCGTCCGGCGCTCGCCCTCATGCACGCCGAGCCGGGGCAGCCGTGGCGGCTGGAGGAGCTGGCGCGGGCGGCGGCGATGTCGCGGACGTCATTCGCCGAACGTTTCCGTACGGTGGCGGGGGTGCCGCCGCTGACCTACCTGAACCGGTGGCGGATGTTGCTGGCGCAACGGGCTCTCCGGGATGGCGACGTGCGGGTCGGGTCGCTGGCGGCCGAGCTGGGGTACGCATCGGAGAGTGCGTTCAGTACCGCGTTCAAGCGGGAGGTGGGGGAGTCGCCGTTGCGGTACCGGTGGCGGATCCGCGGTGGTGAATCGCCTGGCGGCGCCGAGCCGGTGCGGGTGGAGGCCCGCTGAGGCGGGGGGACGTGCCGAGACCGGAGGTGACGCGCGGCAGGTGGAGTTCCGGTGAGGTGGGGATGGGCCGAAGGTGGATCTCCGCTGAGGTGGGGGCAGGCCGCAGGTGGTGCCGGGCGGCTGCGGTCGCTGGGGTGCTGGCGCTGGCGATGACGGGACTGGAGCCCAGGCCGGGCCGGGTGGGGCCGCCGGTTGGCGGACTGGCCTGGACGGACTGCGGAGGCGGGTTCGAGTGCGCCGCCTTGCGGGTGCCGCTCGTACATGGGCGATCCGGTGACCAGGTGGAGCTCGCGGTGATCCGGTTGCCCGCCAGCGGCGGCGCGGGGGAACGGATCGGGTCGTTGGTGGTCAATCCTGGCGGGCCTGGGGCCTCCGGGGTGGAGTATGTGAGGGCTGCTCGGGTCGTACTGGGCGTGGAGGTGCGGAAGCGGTTCGACGTCGTGGGGTTCGATCCGCGGGGAGTCGGGACGTCGGCGCCCGTCGAGTGTCTGAGCGACGAGGAGCTGGACGCGTTCGTCGCGCTGGACGGCACACCCGACACGGCCGGGGAGCGGCTGGCGCTGGAGGAGGGGGCCAGGCGGTTCGCGGAGGGGTGCCGCAGGCGGTCGGGCAGGCTGCTGCCGCACCTCGGGACCGTGAACGTGGCACGCGACCTGGACCTGCTACGGCAGGCGCTGGGCGAGCGCAGGCTGACGTACCTGGGCAAGTCGTACGGGACGTTGCTGGGGGCGGTGTACGCGAAGCTCTTCCCTGGCCGGGTGCGGGCCATGGTGCTGGACGGGGCGCTCGATCCTGGCAGGTCGCGGGTGCGGCTCGGCGCGGAGCAGGCGGCGGGGTTCGAGCGGGCGCTGCGGGCGTACGCCGAGGACTGCCTCGCGGTGGGCGGGTGCCCGTTCAGGAGCCGCACCGTGGACGGGGCGTTGGAGGAGGTGAGCGGGCTGCTCCGGCGTACTGACGCGCGGCCGCTGCGTGGCGACGGCAGGCGCGAGGTGACGCAGGCGGTGGCCGTCCTCGGGCTGCTCGGGCCGCTCTACGACCGGGCCCTGTGGCCGGAGCTGGGCGAGGCGTTGCGCCGCGCGTTCAAGGGGGACGGTGCGCTGCTGCTGCGCAACGCCGACCAGCTCACCGGACGGCACCACGACGGGACCTACTCCAACGAGACCGAGGCCAACCTGGCCGTGAACTGCGCGGACGGGGGCCACCCGAGGCGGCCGGCGACGTACGGAAGGGCCGCGGCGGCGGCGGCTGCTCGCGAGCGGGCGCCGCGATTCGGGGCGTACCTGGTGTGGTCGTCCTTGCCGTGCGCCTACTGGCCGCACCCGGCGGCACTTGGCCCGCTGAAGGTGGAGGGTTCCGCCCCGATCCTGGTCGTCGGCACCGAACGGGATCCTGTCACGCCGTACGCGTGGGCTCGCAAGCTGGCGGGCGCGCTGGGGTCGGGGGTGCTGCTGAGGTACGGAGGTGATGGCCACACCGCCTACGGCGGCGGGTCGAGGTGCGTGGACGAGGTGGTGGAGGGGTATCTGGTGGCTGGGGTGGTGCCGGAGGATGGGGCGGTCTGTCCGGGCATCGGGTGATCGATGGAGCGAGAACTGCCCGGGCTCCTGTAGACTCTTTCACGCTGCACAGCGCACGCCGCCTTAGCTCAGTCGGCCAGAGCACTTCACTCGTAATGAAGGGGTCTGGGGTTCGAATCCCCAAGGCGGCTCCAGGTCAGAAGGCCTCCGCAAGATCACGGAGGCCTTCTGCGTGTCTAAGTGAGTGGCTACCGTCGTGGCAACGAATCACCACGACCTAGTCTGTGTGCCAGCTCTGAGATGCAGGGTTGTGTCCGAGATGCGGTGCAAAGTGAACGAGCGTAGGTTGCCGTGCTGAACCGACCAAGTTCGCACAACGCAAGGACCTACGCTCGTGGCACGCACACTGCCGCCCGTTCAAGCCATCCGCGCCGAGATCGACGCTCTGTTCGCCGAAGGCCGTGACCTGGTCGAGGTCATCGAGGACGTCGCCCGCTTAATCATCCAGACCGCCGTTGAAGCCGAGGCGGACGCCTTCCTCGGCCGCGCCCGCTATCAGCGCGCCGTCACTGTCACCGCTGATGCCGGCAGCGGAGAGGAGAGCACGGTGCGGCCCGGTTACCGCGACGGGCACTGCCCAACCACCGTCAAGACCACCAGCGGGCCGATCACCATCGCCCGGCCCAAGTCGCGCGGAGGTCGTGCAGGATGCGCAGGCCCGTGCTGGTCATGGTGAAGCCGCGCCAGCCCCCGGAGGCACGACCCAGCACGGCCCAGACGAAGACGTCGGCGTGACCATGGGTGTCTGCGTCGTCGGCCTTGGAGCAGATGGAGATGGAGCAACTGCTGACTCGGTAGTGGCAGGCTGCGCATATGCGGCAGCAGGGGTGTTCGCTTGGTGAACATGGCCAGCGGAGTAACCGAGACCTGCACTCAACCCCATGGCCAGGGCGAACGTCAGCGCGATGCCGAGCGGCTTGTAGATTCGCCGGGGTTTGGACGGTGCACTACGGATGAACGCGGACGGTGGACAGTCGCACCTTTTGGCCCCCGAGATCACGCACTCATAGCAAGTCGACGATCACTTATCGCTGGTCATGCCCACATCCCTTCGCCGAGCCGCGGCCTGACATCCATCTGGTCAAGATCGAAGCGGAGGTCTTAGGGTTGCGCCGTGCTCGACAAACCGCCCGGATGGCCCTTACTGACGGCGTTCACCCTCGCGGGTCTGGTAGCCCTGTGGTGGGCCAGCGCGCCCTACATGTACGTCGAGTTCGCCCTTTGGGCGTACTGTAGCGGCGTCATTCTCGGTCTCATTTGGACCGTGCGGGCAGTTGCCGCGCTCATTCGTGATGCCGATGCGATCCGCGACCGCAAGCTGCGTTGGTTCATGCCATGGATCATCGTCTGCGGTGTTGTCGTAGCTGTGACCCTCGATGCGCCGTTTCGAGTGCGATTCGCGTTGTCGGAGTCTGCGCTGATCGCTCATGCCCAGGCCGTGGCCCAGAGCGGCGACGTCTCGGGGGAGTGCCGCCAGGTGGGCCTCTACCCAACCTGCTGGTCGGAGGCGATACCCGGCGGTGGAGCGTGGTTCACTGTCGATGACCCAGGCATCCGCACATCGGCCGGCTTCATATGGAGTCCGGCAGGCCAGATGCCCGAGGGCGTTGTGGAGCGTTTCTACCCGATCGCTGGCCCCTGGTATGCATACTCCGGCTGGGACAAGTGGTGACGGAGCAATGGCCCGCATGCATGGCATCGGATCGAAGGCAGGGGCGTTCAAGCAGGTCTAACTTCCCTTCCTCGGGCGGGGTGCGCGCCAGGCGGTGTAGGGCTATGGGAGGGCCGAAGTGACAGACGAATACGAAGAGTTCCGCTGGGTCGGCGAGTTCGGCCCGTTCTACGACATCTCTTGTGTTTCTTTCGCTCGGTCTCTCACTCCTCTTGAAGCATTGACTCGTCTTGGGGCGGGAGTCGCTGACCTGGAACAGGTGACGTTTGAAGGATTCCAGGAGCGCACGATGTGGTGCGTCGACGCCGACAACATGCGCAGTACCTACATAGGGGCGGTTGAGTCCGCTGGCTGGACGGTTCTGATCCAGCTCTGGGCGGGATCGATTGCACTTGACCGCCGTCTGATGCACAGCCTCTCGCGGGGGAGCGAGCTCGTGGTGGTCCACCGGAACCTTCATGCCACCGACTACTTCATCTACGTGGTAGATGGTGAACAGATCACGTGGTTCGACCAACTATGTCCACAGGCGCGTTCGGGATCCGATCCGGACCGGCTAGTGGAGAAGATGCGTGGGGTGGGGTTGGATCCCGACCACGACTGGTCAGAACCTGGGATCGACGCCACCTTCCCGCGGAGCTTCGCGCTGGCAAAGAGGATCACAGGCTTCCCGTTCTCCAGGGCGATGCTGGACTCGCGTTTTCTCGCTGCCGTGATCAGAGATAAGTGATTGGCTGCTCGGCCCATACGCTGAGACAGCATAGGCGGGTGCTGCTTCGGAGTTGCCCGATGTCATCCTGCAACACCAGCCATTGCCGGAACCGATCCAACGGGTTGGGGCCCAGCAACGCGTGAGCGGACGCTCTCGGTGGCATACGCCCTGGCAGGGGATATCGCAGTAGTCCGACGAACGTCAGTTCTATTTTCCTCATAATGAAGGGGGCTGGGGTTCGAATCCCCAAGGCGGCTCCAGCGCAGAACCCTGTGAGAGAGCTCACGGGATTTTCTGCGTAGGCCGGACATCCGCCGCGGTTGAAGAGTTGGTGTCACCCTTCTCGAAATCCTTGGCACGTGAAGGCGCCATCGGCGTTGGTGGAAGCGCCCATGATCCGTTCCGTAGGACGCCTGATCCAACCGTCTTCAGCCGATCGTGAGGATAGAGTGTCGGCACTTGAAGATCGCATCGGCTCTCGGGTGATGGAGTGAGCATGGGAAGCCGGATCGTGCCTGCCAAGCCGAGGGCGTTGGCGATCGCAGCAGGGGCACTGCTGCTCATCGGACCGCTGAATCCGTCAGCCGGAAGGGCAACCCCTGACTTTCGCCTCACATATGCCCAGCAGATGGCCGCAGCCAAGGGGGCCGCGTCGCGGGCAGAAGCACCTGCCCTTGGCACGCCCATCGGCAAGCCCCTGAAGGGTCACACGGACCGCGTTGAGGCGGTGGCCGTGGGCAAGCGCAGCGACGGGACACCGGTCATCGTCTCCGGCGCCTACGACAGGACCGTACGGATATGGGACCTGAACACCGGCAAGGCCCTCGGAAAGCCCCTCAAAGGTCACAAGGGTGAGGTCTACGACGTCGCCACCGGCAAGCGGAGCGACGGGACGCCGGTCATCGTCTCCAGTGCCGCCGACGGCATCCGGCTCTGGAACCTGAACACCGGCAAGCCGCTCGGAAAGCCCCTCAAGACGCGTAAAGGCTCCGTCTACGCGGTGACGACCGGCCGGCGGAGCGACGGAACGCCGGTCATCGTGTCCGACGGTGACGCCCTGACCAGGGACGTCGAGATCTGGAACCTGGACACGGGGAAGCTCATCGGCAAGCCGTCCGTCAACCCGTTCGCCTTCACGGTCACCCAGCTCGTCACCGGCAGGCGCAGCGACGGCACTCCGGTGTTCGTCACGGGAGCGACCAACGGCAGGGTGCGCATCTGGAACCTGAACACCGGCAAGCCCCTGAGCGGGTCTCTCAGCCGTTGTGGCATCTGCCTGGTGGAAGGACTCGCGGTCGGCAAGCGGAGTGACGGCACTCCGGTGGCCGTCTCCGGCGACATTCTGCCCGGTCCCGCCGAGAACGGCGACGTTCCGCGGAGTTGGATCCGGATCTGGAACCTGGACACAGGCAAGCCGATCGGCGACTCCATCGCCGTTGAGAGCGACGCCAGCATCGAAGTAGTGGTCGGGAAGCGAAGTGACGGCTCTCCGGTCATCGTCTCCGGCGATGACGACGGCGACTTGTCAGTGTGGGATCTGGACACAGGCGAGCGCATCGGCGAACCTCTCACCGGGCACACCCTTCCGATCGTCGCCCTGGCGACAGGGCAGCGTAGCGACGGAACCCCTGTCGTCATCTCCGGCGGATCGGACAGGACCATCCGGGTGTGGAGTCTGGGCGGGTGAAACCCGCAGACTGAGTGACAACCACGGCTGACGGCCGCGAACGCTGGCCGTCTCTCTCTTGGCAGGCCCTACGCCTGCTCGTTCAGCCGCCGCTCCCATTCCAGCACGGCCGCGTGGACCTCCTCGGGGTCGTAGCCCCTCAGGACGACGTCCAGGCCGCGCTCATCGAGCTCCCTGCGTAACTCCGCACCGGTCAGCTCGCCGGAGCCGGCCAGTGACCGCTCGACCCGCTCGGCGAGCTCCTGAACCTGGCGCTTGCTGTAACCACGAAGCCGTACGGTGAAAGTCGTCATGATCTCGAATCTAGGACGTACGCGTGCGATGCGCGCAGGCGTCGTGATCTGGGGCATCATGGCGCGATGAGCGTGCGCTACGACGAGGTGATCGGTTCGCTCCGGGCGGCCTACGACGGTGGTGCGGAGCGGCGTGAGGGCAGCGGTAAGAGCCCGTGGAAGGTGGCGGAGCGCGAGGCGTTCCTGGGCCGGCTCCGGGAGCACGGATGCGGGCGGCTGCTGGAGGTGGGTGCCGGCACCGGTCAGGACAGCCTCTGCTTCCAGGAGAACGGGCTGGAGGTCGTGGCCGTGGACCTTTCGCCCGCCATGGTGGCCCACTGCCGGAAGAAGGGCCTCGACGCCCGGGTCATGGACTTTCTGGGGCTCGATTTCGCGCCCGGGTCGTTCGACGCGGTGTACGCGTTCAATTGCCTGCTGCACGTGCCCAACAGCGATTTCCCGGCGGTCCTGGACACGATCCGTACGCTGATGCGGCCCGGCGGGTTGTTCTACGTGGGCGTGTACGGCGGGGGCAGCCTGCGGGACGAGGGGGTCTTCGAGGAGGACGACCACGATCCTCCCCGGTTCTTCTCCTTCCGGGATGACGAGCAGCTTCAGGAGTTCGCGCGTACGTCTTTCGAGGTCGTGGACTTTCACACCGTGGGAGCCGATGAGAGCCGGTTCCAGTCAATGACGTTGCGGCGCGGACGTTAGGCGGGCGGGTTCGTCAGCGGGGCCAGCCGGGCGTCGAGTTGTGCCTGCTGTTCCGGGGTGAACGCGTTTCTCGGGAGGAATCCGGTGGCCTGCTTGTTGACGAAGAACAGCCAGAACTCGGGGGTGACGACGACCCGCGAGAACAGTGACCAGCGCACGTCGGTGGTGAGTTTCTCGGAGCGGCTCTCGTATCCGTCGTCGGTCACGTGGAGCGTGGTGGGGACGCAGAGGTAGGGAACCTGTTTCCTGGCCGTCCGGCGCAGTGACCAGGGGATCACGAACGGGACGACGATCGCCGCGACCAGCAGGCCCACGCCGATGCCGATGTTGCCGAGCAGGAGAAAGACCACGCCGAATACCACCAGGAAGGCGGGGAACAGCCAGATGAGGGCCTTGAGCTGGTGTTTCAAGGCCCGTTCCAGCCCCCGCACGACTTCGCCGGGAGTGGGCTCGTATTCGACGGTGAAATCCACGTGGAGGATCCTGCTGGAGTTCGCGGGGCGGGCGCAACCCGAGGGCCGTTCTTGATGGGTGCGAGGACGGGCGTTAGCGTCGTTCCTCGACTCCGATCTCCCAGCGTTTGTCAAAAGGGGTGGTCATGCCCGTGATCGGGAACCTTCGCAGGGCCGTGGCGGTGGCGTTGACCGTCGTCCTGGCCATGACCTCCGTGGCGTCGCAGGCCGGGGCCGGGACGGCGGCCAAGCCGAAGCGGCCGAACATCGTCTTCGTCCTCGTCGACGATCTGTCGGCAGAGTTGCTCCAGTACATGGACACCGTGCGCGGCCTGGCGAAGGACGGCACGACGTTCAGCAACTACTACGTCTCCAACTCGCTCTGCTGCCCGTCCAGGGCCTCCATGTTCACGGGTCAGTTCCCGCACAACACGGGTGTGGCCACGAACAAGAATTCCGACGGGGGCGGTTATCAGGCGTTCGAGAAGCACGAGGGCCGGACGTACGCCGTCGCCCTCGACCGGGCCGGCTATCGCACGGGTTACCTGGGCAAGTACATCAACGAATATCCCGTGCCCGCGGATTATCGCGTGCCGGTCGGGTGGGATGAATGGCACGTGGCCGCCGGGGGCGGATACAGCGAGTTCAAGTATCAGCTCACCCGCTACATCAAGGAGGAGACGGCGGAGGAGAAGCCGATCGACCCCTCCGGTGGGAAATATCTGACGGACGAGCTCGGGCAGCGGGCCGTGGACTTCATCGAGAGGTCCCGCCGGTACGCGCCGGACGAGCCGTTCTTCTTGCAGGTCTCGCCGTTCTCGCCGCATTCCAGGATCGGCGCCAAGGCCGGGGACAAGGAACCGCGATTCCCGCCGGCGCGGCGGGACCGGCCCAAGAACCAGTTCCCCGCCGGGGAGTTCCCGCACGGCGACTGCGGCGGGCCCGACTGCACGAGCATCGACGTGGCGGACCTGCCGGCGTTCAACGAGGACACCGCCGACAAGCCCTCCTGGGTACGGCGGGAGCCGATCGCGGCGCAGGGGCTCAAGGAGCTGCGCAAGGATTTCCGGGACCGCATCCGCATGGTGCAGTCGGTGGACGACATGGTGGAGCGGGTGCTCGCGGCGCTGAGCCCCGAGGAACGGCGTCACACGTACGTGGTGTTCACCAGCGACAACGGCTTCCACCTCGGGCAGCACAGGCTGTTGCGTGGCAAGTCCACCGCCTACGACCACGACGTACGGGTGCCGCTGCTGGTCAAGCGGCCGGAGGCGGGGCGGCACGGCGATCTCGCCGTCGACGCCATCGCACAGAACGTGGACCTCTTCGCGACCTTCCTCGACATGGCGGGGGTCCGGAGCGAGCCGCGCGACGGGCGCAGCCTGCTGCCGCTCATCCAGGGGCACAAGGTGAAGGACTGGCGGGAGGCGGCGCTGATCGAGCACGTCAGGCCGGATCCGAACGCCGCCGGCGAGCCGGACCCGGACGCCGACGAGCTTCAGGCGCCCGCGAACCCCGGGCCGCCGAGCTACGCCGCCGTGCGTACGGCCGGGGAGCTGTACGTCGAGTACGAGGGGGATCCGCGGCCCGAGTACTACGACACCGTGGCCGACCCGCACCAGGAGTCCAACGACCCGGACAACCCCAGGACGGCCGAGCTGGCCGGGGTGCTCGACCGGCTGGCGGGGTGCGGCAAACCGGGCGCGATGGACTGCTGGAGCGCGGCGCGGCTCCACTGAGCTGTCACTGCCCAAGGCCGCAGGAGATCCACTGCCTAAGTGTTCGCAGGAGGTCCTTCGAGCTGCCACTGCCTAAGGGCGCAGGAGGTCCCTGACCTCGGCCAGCAGCTCCACCTGGCGCCGCCAGTCACCGCCCGAGATGCCGATCACCGCGTGGCTCGCCCCGGCCGCGCGGTACTCGGCCAGCCTCTCGGCGACCTCCTTCGGCTGCCCGGTGAGCGGGATCCCGGCGACCTCCTCCAGTGGACGCCCGTAGGCGCCGCTGATGCCGGCCGCGATCTCCGCCTGGGCGGTGGCCCCACCGCCCAGGTGCGCGGCCCCGCCGATGGCGATCACGGGTGCTGGCCGCCCGTGCCCGTCCGCCAGCTCGGCCAGCCTGGCCCGGCCGCGGGCGACGTCCTGCGGCGAGATCAGGGACGGGAACCAGCCGTCCCCGAACGCCGCCGCCCGCCGGATGGCGGCCGCCGAGGCGTTGCCGACCCACACCGGCGGCATGGGAACGGCGGGTGCGAGCTGAACGCGCCGGTCGCCGTCCGCGGCGTCCGGCAGCAGCACCGGCTCGCCCGCCAGCAACCGCGGCAACAACCCCAGGGCGGTGTCCGTGAGCCGCCCCCGCTCCCCGTACGGCACCCCGGCCGCCGCCCACTGCGCAGGCCCGCCACCGGACCCCACCCCCAGCACGAGCCGCTCACCCGACACGTACTGCAGGCTCGCCACCTGCTTGGCCGCCCACACCAGCGGCCGGATGGCGGGGATGAACACGCTGGTGCCGATCCTGACCCGGCTGGTGGCCGCGGCGGCGGTGGCCAGGGCGATCGGCGCGTCCAGCACCGGCCCGCCGACCGCCAGATGATCGCCGTGCCAGACCCCGTCGAGCCCGGCCCGCTCCGCATGCCGGGCGGCCTCGCCGAGGGTGAGGCCGTCGCGGCGCTGTACGGCGACTCCGGGCAGGATGACGCCGATCTCGAAGTTCTCCATGAGATCGACGATGCAACCTCGAGCAAGGTTGATGTCAACGCGAAAACCCGTGGCGAGCGAGCCGGATCACAGGCCATGATCGCCCGATGACCGGAAGCGCAGCCGCTGGGAGCGGCGCCGGGCGGCGGTTCGCCGGCCGCGAGGAGCTGGCCGCCCTGACGCGCGAGGTCTATGGCGCCGGCCGCCGCCTGGCCCGCGTCGAGCGGCTCACCGGCGGCTCCAAGAAGGGCGTCTACCGCCTGTCCTTCCAGGACCAGGGCCCGACCGCCGTGCTCTACGTCTGGTCCGGCGACGAGGACTACTGGGACCCGGCGGACCGCCCCGAGCCCTTCGCGCACGGCACCGGGCTGGGCCTCTTCAAGGCCGCGCACGCCCGGCTGAGCGCCGCGGGCGTCCGGGTCCCCGACCTCTACTTCGCCGACGACGGCCACGAGCTCTATCCCGCCGACGTGGCCCTGATCGAGGACGTACGCGGCGGAACCCTGGAGGCCCGGCTGGCCGGCGAGCACGCCGAGCCCATGGAACGACTCGCGGACGGCCTGCGCGCGATGGCCCGGTGCCGGTCACGTGACCTGGGGAAGGTCGCCCTGGTCGAGAGCGGCCAGGGCATCAGCGGGCCGGCTTCGCGGATCGTGCTGGAGGTGGCGCTGGGCGACCTCGCCGAGGCCGCGTCCAGGGTCGAGCCGATCGGCAGGGCCGCCGCCGAGCTGGAGGAGCGGCTGCGGGAGCTGGCGGCGGGCATCGAGCCGCGTACGGACCACGGCCTGATGCACGGCGAGCTGGGCCCCGATCACGTCCTGATGGACGACGACGACCGGCCGGTGCTCATCGACGTCGAGGGCGCGATGTTCTTCGACGTCGAGTGGGAGCACGTCTTCCTGCGGATCCGCTTCGGCGACCACTACGCCCGGCTGCGGGCGGACGGCCTGGACGAGCGCAGGATGCGGCTCTACCGGCTGGCCCAGCACCTGTCGCTGGTCGCGGGGCCGCTGCGGCTGCTGGACGGCGACTTCCCCGATCGGGCCTTCATGCTGGAGATCGCCCGCCACCACACGCAGGAAGTACTCCAAACGGGGGGCATGCCGGACGTATGGTGATAACCGGCCGCCGGGGCCCTTGCGCCGCCGGTCGATTTGGTCAACTCTTAGGAAGGTTTCCTAACAGTTGAGGAGGACCAGGTGCGCGGAAGACGTGTCTTGGCGGGCCTGAGCCTCCTGGTGGCCGCCGCCTGCGGCGGGCCGGCGAAGGACGAGCCCCCGGTCAATGCCGAGGACGTGATGTTCGTCCAGATGATGGTGCAGCACCACCGGCAGGGGATCGAGATCGCCAAGGTGGGCACGTCCCGCGCCACGACTCCCGAGCTCAAGACCCTGACCGCGGCCATCGAGAGCACGCAGCAGACCGAGGTCGAGATGATGCTGCGCTGGTTGCACTCCTGGGACCAGCCCCTCACGCCCGCCACCAGCGCCCACGACCACCACGGCGGCATGCCGGAGACGGACGCCAAGCAGATCCAGGCGCTGCGGCAGTCCAGGAACTTCGAGTACGACCTGTGCAACCTGCTCATCGCCCACCAGGACGACGCCGTCCAGATGGCCGCCGCGGAGGTCGCGGGCGGCGCGAACCCGGCGGTCCAGCAGTGGGCGGCCCAGGTGCAGAGCTCCCGCAAGGGTCAGATCGACATGATGATGGACCTCATCAAGAAGTAGCGGACGCCGCCAGAAGAACTCATAGACGCCGTGCCCATTAAGTGATTAGATCACTTGATATGTCCGAGGTAGCGCGGCCCACGCTTTCCGACGCTCTGACCGAGCGCATGCTGGAGCTCATCCGTACGGGAGGGCACCGGCCGGGCGACAGGCTGCCCTCGACCAGGGAGCTCTCCCAGCGCTTCGCCGTCACCACCCCGACGCTGCGCGAGGCGCTACGCAGGCTGGAGGCCACCGGGGCCATCGAGCTGCGGCACGGCTCCGGCATCTACGTCGGCGCCGCCATCGAACGGCTGGTCCTGCCCAACCCCAACATGCGCGAGATCCACGCCGCCCAGCTCCTGGAGCTGCTCGACGCGCGGATCCTGATCGAGCCGCCGCTGGCCGCCCTGGCCGCCAGGAACGCCGACGGCGACGAGCTCAGAGCGCTCAGGCAGGCGCTGGACGAGGCGAGCAGGCACCTGCGCGGCGAGGACGCAGAACTGCACGACGCGAACATGACCTTCCACCGGGCCACCGCCCGGATGGCGGGCAACAGCGTGCTGCACGAGGTCGTCGACTCGCTGCTCACGGTCCACGGGCCGGAGCAGCGGGAGATCCTGCAGATCTTCGATGACCGCCGCCGCGACCACGAGGAGCACCTGGCCATCCTGGAGGCCGTCGAGGCGCGTGACGCGGCCCAGGCCGAGCAGCGCATGCGGGCCCACCTGGTGGACGTCAAGACGGTGATCGAGCACCGGATGCAACCCCCCCCGATGAGAACCAAGGAGGCCGGCCCATGTACCGGTCACGTGTGGCCACGCTCGGCGTGGCGGCGCTCGTCCTGGCCGCCTGCGGCGGCAACGGCGCCGAGGCGCCGCAGAAGAAGACCGAGCTGACCCTCTACAACGACAAGGGCGCCTGGACGAAGTACTTCGACGAGATGGGTGCCCTGTCCAAGCAGAGCATCGGCCTGGGCATGAAGCCGACGGGATACACGGACTCGGCGCAGTACCAGGCGTTCATCAAGGCGTCGTTCCGCACGGACGTCAAGCCCGACCTGTTCACCTGGCAGACCGGGGGGATGCTGGAGGAGATCGTCAAGCAGAAGCAGGTGGCCGAGACCACGGCCATCTGGCAGGAGGCGATCAAGGCGGGCGACCTGTCGCAGGACCTCGCCCCGTACTACACGATCGGCGGCAAGCAGTACTGCGTGCCGATGAACGTCGCCTACTGGGGCATGTTCTACAACAAGAAGATCTTCGACCAGTACGACCTGAAGCCGCCCCAGACCTGGGACGACCTCGTGAAAACGGCCGAAACGCTCAAGCAGAACGGCGTCAAGGCCTTCTACCACACCAGCGTGCTGTTCTCGTTCGTCTGGTTCGAGCAGCTCATGGCCGGCACCGACCCCGACCTGTACGACCGCCTGTCCACCGGCAAGGCCAAGTACACCGACCCCGGCGTGGTGCAGGTGATGGAGCGGTGGAAGCAGCTCATCGACGCCGGCTACTTCATCAACCCGGGCGACAAGACCGACCCCGGCGACGTGCTGAAGACCGGCAAGGCGGCGATGGTCTCGTTCGGCACCTGGTTCAACACCAGCATGACCACGCGCAGCATGAAGGCCGGCACCCACTACGACTTCTTCGTCATCCCGAACGTCAACGCGGCGCTGCCCAAGACATCGATGATCTTCGAGAGCGGGCCGCTGTGCTCGCTCACCAAGGCGGCCGACCCCGACGCCAGCATGAAGTACCTCAAGTGGTGGACCGGCTCGGAGGCGCAGGACAAGTGGGCCAAGAGCCGGGGTGACGTCAGCGCCAACCCGAAGGTGACGATCGACGACAAGGTGCTCGGCACCGTCACCAAGGACGCGGGCAGCGGGAAGTACCGGCTGGTCAACCGCTACTTCGAGGCGACTCCGCCGCCGATCCTGACGGCCGCGCTCGACGGGTTCAGCAAGTTCGTGACCGAGCCGGGCAGCTACAAGGAGGTCCTGGAGACGATCCAGAAGGCGGCCGACGAGTACTGGAGCACGCATCAGTGAGCCGCGCCGCTCCCATCCTCGGCAGGTTCAGGTACGGCTACGTGGCGCCGGCGGCGCTGCTGGTCGCGGTGCTGCTGTACGCGCCGTTCGTGTGGACGGCGTACCTGAGCCTGACCCGTTACGACGGCCTGGAGCCGCCGGTCTGGGTCGGCCTGGCCAACTTCGCCAAGCTGTTCGACGACGCCGCGCTGATCACCTCGACCCGTAACACGCTGATCTGGGTGATCGGCACCATGGTGCTGCCGGTCGGGCTCGGGCTGCTGGTCGCGGTGCTGTCGTACGACATCAGGGGCGGCGCGTGGTACCGGGTGCCGTTCATGCTGCCGTACGCGCTGAGCGGCGCGGGCCTGGCCATGGTGTGGAGCCCGATCCTGTCGCACGACGGCATCGCGAACCTGCTGCTCGGCGTGGACACCGCGTTCCTGCAAGAGGAGCCGGTGAACACGTTCGCGATGCTGGCGGTCTGGACGTGGCAGCAGCTCGGCGTGAACACGCTGCTGTTCGTGGTGGGGCTGCAGTCCATCCCGAAGGAGCCGATCGAGGCGGCGCGGCTGGACGGGGCGTCGGGCTGGCGGCTGTTCCGGCACGTGATCTGGCCGCTGATGCGGCCCCTTACGGCGGTCGTGGTGGGACTGGCGCTGGTGTCGAGCCTGAAGACGTTCGACATCGTCTGGGTGCTGACCCAGGGCGGTCCAGGACGCAACTCCGAGACGCTGGCGGTGACCATGTACAAGGAGACGTTCGTGGCCAGCGACTACGGTTACGGCTCGGCGGTCGCGGTGATGCTGACCGTCGTGACGGGGCTGGCGTCGTACCTGTACCTGCGCAGGCAGGTGACGGCCACATGATCAGGCGGGCCGTGCTCGTCCTGCTCGGGCTGGTCTGGCTCGGGCCGACGTACCTGCTGCTGGTCAACGCCTCGCGGCCGGCGGACGCCTACGATCCGGCCGCCGCGTGGGTGCCCTCGGGCGACTTCGCGCTGCTGGAGAACTTCGCCCGCGCCGTGGACGGCGCCAACCTCGGCGGCAGCCTGGCCAGCACCGCGCTCTACAGCGTCGTCTCGCCGCTGCTCGGCGTGCTGATCGGGGCGCTGGCCGGGTACGTGATCGTGGTGCTGCGGCTGCGGTACGGGTTCTGGTGGTTCCTGCTGATCTTCGGCGGCACCGTCTTCCCCTCGCAGATGTTGCTCGTGCCGCTCTTCGTCGGCTACAGCGACGCCGGCCTGTACGACAGCCGCCTCGGACTGATCATCGTCTACACGTCGATCAACGTGCCGCTGGCCGCGTTCGTGCTGCGCAACTTCTACTCCGGCGTCGCCTTCTCGATCTTCGAGGCCGCGCGCATGGACGGCGCCTCGACCTTCCGCGTCTTCTGGCGCATCTACCTGCCGATGTCGCTGCCGGCGCTGACGGCCGTGTTCATCCTCGAGTTCACCTTCATCTGGAACGACCTCGTCTTCGGGCTCACCCTCACCCAGACCGAGGGCGTCCGGCCGGTGATGACGGCCATCGCGGGCCTCATGACCGACGTGTACGCCGGCACCCCGGTCCCCGTCGGCCTGGCGGCGGGACTGGTGGTCTCGCTGCCGACCGTCGTGCTGTTCCTCGCCACCCAGCGCCTGTTCGCCAGGGGCCTTTCTCTAGGGAGTGTTCAATGACCAGCCGGTTGCTCCAGCGCAGCCTGGGAAGCCCCGACTACGACGGGATCAGGCAGGCGCTGCGCGACGACACCTCGACCCCCGTGATCAGCGTGCGCGGGCTGGAGGTGCGGGTCGCGGTGCTGCCGCTGTTCACCCACGACGGCCGCCAGGCGGTCAGGGTCTCCAGCACGGAGCCGCTGACGCACGTGCTGGTCGGCGTGGACAGCGCGTCCGGCAGCGACGTGACGCTGCTGGTGCCCGAGGTGGACGCGCCGCGCGCGCTGACCCTGGAGTGCCGCGACGAGGCGGGGGTGGTCGGCAGCGCGCGGATCACGGTGACGCCGCAGCGCAAGTGGCACGTGTTCGTGGTGCACCACTCGCATCTCGACATCGGCTACACCGACCCGCAGGGCACGGTCCTGCGCCACCACCTCGACTACCTCGACGCGGCGCTGCGCCTGGCGGAGGAGACCGCGTCCTGGCCGGACGACGCGAAGTTCCGGTGGACGGTCGAGTCGTCGATGCCGGCGCTCAGGTGGCTGGAGCACCGGCCGAAGGAGATGGTCGACTCGTTCGCCGCGCTGGCCAGGGCGGGCTCGATCGAGGTGACCGCGCTGCCGTTCCAGCTCCACACCGAGGCGTGCTCGACCGAGGAGCTGCACCGGCAGCTCCGCTTCACCACGCAGCTCGAACGGCGCTACGGCTTCGCCACCAGGTCGGCCATGCACACCGACGTGCCGGGGGCCGTGGTCGGGCTGGTGGACGCGCTCAGCGCGGCGGGCGTGCGGTATCTCGCCGCGGCGCACAACTGGGCCGGCAGGTCCGTGCCGTACCTGCACGGTGGCGACAAGCTGACCAGGCCGTTCCGGTGGCGGGCGCCGAGCGGGAACGAGATCCTCGTGTGGTTCACGGACACGCCGCACGGGATGGCGTACATGGAGGGCAACACGGTCGGGCTGACCGACTCCTACGAGCTGGCCGACGACCTGCTGCCGCGGTACCTGTCCGCGCTGGCGACGCGGGGGTACCCGTACGGTCCCGGCACGTTCGGCTGGCAGGGGCCGGACGCGCCGAAGGAGCCGTACGAGCTGGACGTGCTGCACCTGCGCGTGCAGGGCGCACACGCCGACAACGCCGGCCCGTCGATCGTGCCCGCGACGATCGCCCGCCGGTGGAACGAGCAGTGGGCCTACCCGCGGCTGCGCTCGGCCGTGAACAGCGACTTCTTCGAGCACGTCGAGGAGCGCTACCACGACCGGCTGGCCGTGCACGAGGGCGACTGGACCGACTGGTGGGCCGACGGGCTCGGCTCGGGCGCGCGCCCACTCGGCTACGTCCGCCGGGCGCAGTCGGCACTGCGCGTGGCCGAGACGCTGCACACGCTCGCCGGGGTGGACGCCACCGAGCAGGTGGACGCCGCCTACGACAAGGTCGCCCTGTTCAACGAGCACACCTGGGGTGCGGCGAACCCGTGGGAGGACGCCGAGGAGGCGGGCGACTCCGGCGGCCTGCAGTGGACGCGCAAGTCGTCCGGCGCGTACGACGCCCAGGACGACGCCGCCGACCTGCTGCACGCCGGGATCCGCAGGTTCGCGGCGGCGCTGTCGGAGACGGGCGTCGAGGGCGGCGCGCTGGCGTCGTTCGCCGTCTTCAACCCCGGCACCCGGGCACGCACCGACGTCGTGCGGGCCTTCCTGCCCCGGGACGTGGTGGGCGTGGACGTGCCGATCGCGCTGGTGGACGCCAGGACGGGGGCGACGCTGCCGCACCACGAGGAGTTCGTGGATCCCGACGACTGGCCGACCCGGCCGATCGGCCGGCACATCCACGCCGTAGTGCCGGATATTTCCGGATACAGCTATGTACGGGTGGACGTCGTCCCGGGCGAGAGCCAGGCGCCCGAGCCGGTCGAGCTCGACCAGGCCAGCGGGGTGATCGAGAACGAGTTGTACCGGGTCGCGTACGACGTGCGCGAAGGGTACGTCTCCTCGATCTTCGACAAGCGGGCGGGCCGCGAGCTGGTCAACGGCGACGCGGCGGCCGGCTTCGGCCAGTACGTCTACGACCGGTACGCCACCGCCCCCCACTTCAACCACCTGTCGGGACACGTGGGCGCGCACGACCGGACCCTGCTCGGCGACCGCGCCATCGGCACCCACGCCACGATCAAGGAGGCCAGGCGCACGGCCGTCGGCGAGAAGCTGGTCGTGGAGCTGCGCGGCAAGGGCGTCGACTGGATCCGCACCACGATCGAGCTGCACCACGGCGTGCCCCGCGTCGACCTGACCTACCAGCTCGCCAAGCAGGGCACGCCCGCCAAGGAGGCCGTCTTCCTGGCCTTTCCGTTCGCCACCGGACCGGCCACGGCCTGGGAGCTGACCGGCGGCGTCGGTGGCCCCGGCGTGCCCAGGGTGCCGGGCTCGGCCGAGTACATGCTGCCGATCAGGCACTGGATCGCCTTCGAGGACCCGGAGCTGACCGTCGCCTGGGCCACGCTGGAGGCACCGCTGGTGCAGCTCGGCACCATCCACATGCCGTACGCGCCGTTCCCGCCCACGCTGGACCAGGAGGACGGCACCGTCTACTCGTGGGCGCTCAACAACATCTGGGACACCAACTTCCCCGCACAGCAGCAGGGCGAGACCACCTTCCGGTACGCGGTCACCTCGGAGCCGGGAGCGCTCCCCAGGCGCCTCGGCGCGGCGGTGGCCTCCGGGCTGACCGAGCCGTTCGTCGGCGCGCTGATCACCGACAGCCCCGCGAGCGAGGAGACGTACGTCTCCGTCGATCACCCCGACGTCCTGGTCACGTCCCTGGGCTGGGACGGCGTGCGGCTGCAGTCGCTGGCCGCCGAGCCGGTCGAGGTCAGGGTGTCGCGGCCGGGACACGAGACAGCCGAGGTGACGCTGCCCGCGTGCGGGGTGGCCGTGGTCAGGGGGACACGTCAGTGAAGATCGTCGACATCCGGGCCACCACGGTCGCGGTCCCGCTGGAGGCGCCGCTGCGGCACAGCAACGGCGCCCACTGGGGCCGGTTCGTCCGCACGATCGTCGAGGTCGAGGCCGACAACGGGCTGGTCGGCCTGGGGGAGATGGGCGGCGGGGGCGAGAGCGCGGAGTCGGCCTTCCGTGCGCTCAAGCCGTACCTGGAGGGCCACGACCCGTTCAGGCTCGAAGCGCTGCGCTTCAAGATCGCGAACCCGACGGCCTCGCTCTACAACAACCGCACGCAGCTCCTGGCCGCGATCGAGTTCGCCTGCCTCGACCTCATCGGGCAGCACCTCGGGGTGGCCGTCTGCGACCTGCTGGGCGGGCGGTTGCGGGACGCGGTGCCGTTCGCGTCGTACCTGTTCTTCCGGTACGCGTCCGGCGGCCACGGCGAGATCCGTACCCCGGACCAGCTCGTCGAGCACACCAGGCGGCTCAAGGAGGCGCACGGGTTCACCGTGCACAAGCTCAAGGGCGGCGTGTTCCCGCCGGACTACGAGCTGGAGTGCTACCGGGCGCTGGCCGAGGCGTTCCCCGGCGACCGGCTCAGGTACGACCCGAACGCCGTGCTGTCGGTGGCCGAGGGCCTGCGCTTCGGCCGCGCCATCGAGCACCTGAACAACGACTACCTGGAGGACCCGGTCTGGGGGCTCGAAGGGCTGCGGGCCGTGCGCGAGCAGGTCAGGGTGCCGCTGGCGACCAACACGGTCGTGGTCAACTTCGAGCAGCTCGCCTCGAACGTGCTGCGCAGGGGCGCCGACGTGGTGCTGCTGGACACGACGTTCTGGGGCGGGATCAGGCCGTGCGTGAAGGCGGCGGGGGTGTGCGAGACGTTCCAGCTCGGGGTGGCCGTGCACTCGTCGGGGGAGCTGGGCGTCCAGCTCGCGACCATGCTGCATCTGGGCGCGGTGCTGCCGAACCTGACCTACGCCGCCGACGCGCACTACCACCAGCTCACGGACGACGTGATCGAGGGCGGCAAGCTGGCGTACTCGGAGGGCGCCATCGCGGTGCCCGAAGGACCCGGGCTGGGGGTCCGGCTGGACCCCGAGCGGGTCGCCCGCTACGCCGAGTACTACCGGGAAACGGGGGGCTATCCGTACGACCGCGATCCCGGGCGGCCCGGCTGGTACGCCACGGTCCCCAACGAGCGGTTCGCCGATCCGGATATCTCCGTCGAAATCAGACCATAATTGGTCAACATGTCTGAAGAGTCGAAGCCGGCCGCCCCCGCCGACAACCTGGTCACCACCTCCCACACCCTGCCGTCCGGCCAGTCGTACACCGCCACGACCGGCACCGTCGTGCTGCGCGAAGAGGTGACCACGGACGGCAGGTTCGAGGGATTGCGGCCGAAGGCCGAGGTGTTCGTCACCTCGTACACGCTGGACGGGGCCGACCCGCTGACCAGGCCGGTCACGTTCGCGTTCAACGGCGGGCCCGGGTCGTCCAGCGTGTGGCTGCACCTGGGGGTGCTCGGGCCGCGCCGGGTCGTCATGGGTGACGCCGGAGCGCTGCTGCCTCCCCCGTACGGGCTGGCCGACAACGAGGAGAGCCTGCTGCGGGAGAGCGACCTCGTCTTCATCGACCCGATCTCCACCGGCTACTCGCGGGTGGCGGAGGGGGAGAAGGCGGAGCCGTACCACGGCTTCAGCGGCGACCTGGAGTCCATCGGCGAGGTGATCAGGTTGTGGACGACCAGGAACGGGCGGTGGATGTCGCCGAAGTTCCTGGCGGGCGAGTCGTACGGGACGGTCAGGGCCGCCGGGCTCGCCGACCACCTGCAGTCGCGTTACGGCATGTACCTCAACGGGGTGATGCTGATCTCCTCGGTGCTCGACTACGCCACCGGCGAGTTCAACGAGGGCCACGACCTGGCCTACGCCCTCTACCTGCCGACGTACGCGGCCATCGCGCACTACCACGGGCTGCACGGCGACCGCCCCCTCGCCGAGGTGCTGCGCGAGGCCGAGGAGTACGCCGACCGCGACTACCTGTGGGTGCTCGCCCGCGGCAACCGCCTCACCGAGCAGGAACGCGCGGCCGCGGTCGCCAAGATCGCCACGCTGGCCGGGCTGAGCGAGGACTACGTGGACCGGGTGAACCTCCGGATCGAGCACATCCGCTTCTTCACCGAGCTGCTGCGCTCGCGCCGCCGGACCGTCGGCCGGCTCGACGGCCGGTTCACCGGCTGGGACCCCGACGCGGGGCGCGAGCACTTCACCGCCGACCCCAGCATGGACGCCATCATGGGGCCCTACAGCGCGGCGCTCAACCACTACCTGCGCACCGAGCTGGGCTACGCCAACGACCTGCCGTACGAGATCCTCACCTCGCGCGTGCAGCCCTGGTCGTACAAGGAGTTCGAGAACGCGCACGTGCACGTCGCCGACCGCCTGGCCGCCGCCATGCGGGCCAACCCCCACCTGCGGGTGCACGTGGCCTGCGGCTACCACGACGGCGCCACCCCGTACTTCGCGGCCGAGCACACCTTCGCCCACCTGGCCGTGCCCGCCGAGCTGGCCGGCAACGTGGAGTTCAAGTACTACGAGGCCGGCCACATGATGTACGTGCACGAGCCCAGCAGGCTCCAGCAGTCAGCGGACCTTGCGGCCTTCGTGCTCGGCGAGCAGGCGTGAGGCCCGCTCCAGGCGCTGCTTGAGGTTGACGCGCAGGGCGGTGAACCGTTCCGGGTTGTCGCGGATGACGGCCCGCTGCAGCTCGGTGTCGGCCGCGTACCAGGCGGCGACCAGGCCCGACGACCACTTGCACGCGGTGTCGGCGGTCGCGACCTGCTTCTCGTCCTCGGTCACGGCGGGCTCGTCGAGGTCCCAGCGGCTGTCGGCGATGGCCGCCTCGGGCGCCGGGTACGTGTGCCCCGCCCTGCTCATGCACGCCGACCAGCGCTTGACCGCGGCGGTGACCGACGGGTGCTTGGCGGCCTGCTCCAGCGTGAGCGAGTCCTGGAGGGCCAGCCACGGCCAGTCCGCCTTGCGCACCCCCCTGTCCAGGTTGTGCGTGGCGCGGTCGAGGCAGCCGCGGTCGGCGGCGGTGCCGTACAGGCGGTGGCGGGTGCGTTTGGGCAGCTTGCCCGCCCAGGTGCCGGTGGTGTCGGGAGAGGGCGGCCTGGCCAGGTGGTAGCCGCTGCGTCTGGCAGCCTCGGGGTCGGTGACGCCGTAGCGGCGGGAGTTGCCGGGGTCCACCGCGGCCAGCATGGACGGGTCCTCGGCGGGCGGGGAGATGGCGATGCCCTGCTTGCGCATGCACCGCACGACGAGACGGTTGTGGGCGTTGCCCAGGACGGCCCGCTGCTGGGGAGTGGTCTTGTAGGCGTCGAACGGCAGCACCAGCTCCGAGACGGAGGTGACGCCCCGTACGGGCGCCGGTGGCGCGGGCTGGTCGGCCCCGCAGGCCGCGGCGGTCATCAGCAGCAGCGTGCTCGCGACAAGTCCGCGGCAGCCGGTTTCCGGCGGCCAAGCCCGGAAACCGGCACTCCCCTTGATGCTCAGTGGCACCAGATGTCGATCGCGCTGGCGCGGTTGTTGCCGATGGCGTTGTTCGCCAGGAAACCGTCGTTCGAGTTGTGCGTGAACGTGCTGTGGGCGCCGGTGTAACCGGGGTGCTGCCAGAGGGTGGAGCTGCAGCCGACTCGGTTCCTGATCGAGCTGGTCTCGTTGTTCATGCTGTGCCAGGAATTGCTGAAGTCCCAGTTCAGCCAGTTGTTGTCGGCGAAGTTGGAGTCGTCCTTGGTGAAGTCCCGCCAGTGGTCGACCTGGCCGCGGTTGTAGTCGAACCCGGCGTACAGGCAGACCCGACCTCCGTAGCAGGTCGAGCGGGGGCTTGCCGCCGCGGTGGCAGCGGGGGCGACCGCGGCGAACAGTGCGGCCGCGGCGACGAAGCCCGCGGCCTTCTTGAATAGCCTCACAGGTCTCTCCTCGATCGGTGAGTCATTTCGACCTCGTAACTTAGCGTGCGGAATCGAATACGAGCCGTTGTGACTCGCTGATCCCGAAAGGCTTCGCGCCCGGGTGAGGGTCGCGTGCCCGGCCCGCCAGACCCACTCGTATCGTGCGGTGACCTGGGTGTTTCTCGTATTGACGCAACTGTTGCCACCTCGGGTGGGCGCGTGGAGGAACCCGTGACCCAGCCGAGGGGCGGCTATGTGGAAATCGTCATTCGGGAAGTGCCGCGGGATTCTGCGCCAGCAGCCCGCCGTCCACGCGGTGCTCGGCTCCGGTGATGAACGACGAGCGCGGCCCCGCCAGGAACGCCACCAGCTCCGCCACCTCCTCCGGCCTGCCCACCCGGCCCAGCGGATGGGAGCGGCCCCACTGCGCGACCTGCTCGTCCTGCGACAGCTCGCCCCGCCACAGGTCCGCAGCCCAGCGCAGCATCGGCGTGTCCACCGAGCCGGGGCAGACCGCGTTCACCCTGACGCCGTCGGCCGCGTGGTCCAGCGCCATGGCCCGCACCAGGCCGTTGAGCGCCGCCTTGCTCGTGCTGTAGGCGGCCACCCGCGCCTGCGAGGCGAACGCCTGCACCGACGAGACGACCACGATCGAGCCGCCGCCGCGCTCGCGCATCCTGGGGACGGCGGCCTTGCAGGTGAGGTAGACGCCCTTGAGGTTGATGTCCATCACCTCGTCCCAGACGTCCTCGGGGGTGTCCTCGACGGTGCCGTAACGCTGCACCCCGGCGCAGGTCACCACGACGTCGAGGCCGCCGTACCGGGTGACGGCCAGGTCCACCAGGTCGCGCAGCTCGCCGGCCCTGCGCACGTCGGCGATGCGGCCCGTGACGCGCTCGCCGTCCTGCTCGGCCTCCTTGTCCACGCCGCAGAACACCACCGACGCCCCGCCGGCGGCCAGCCGGTCCACCACCGCGCGCCCGATGCCCGTCGACCCGCCCGTGACCAGCGCCACCTTGCCGTCGAACTCGTTCATGCCAGCACCTCCGCGCGCAACCTCAGCACCTTCGTCTCGTACGGGTCCAGGACGAGGGCCGTGCCGTTGGCCACGGCGGCGGCCAGCCCGTCGGTCGGCATGCCGGCGAACGGCTCCAGCCCGACCGTGTACGCCCGTCCCCACCACGGGTAGCCGGTGGACGCGCCGAGCTCCTGCCACATCCACAGGTACGGCAGCACCGTCGCATCCCATTCCACCCGCATACCGATATCCCCAGAAATTTCGTACCAACCCTCGTCGCCGAAGCCGGTCAGGTAGACGATGTCGCTCGGCGCTCCCGGCTCCGGCACGACACTCAGATCCGTCTCGCCGCCCCCGTCGGCGGGCACCACGGGCCACGGCCCGCCCGCGCGCACCCTCCGCTCCGGCGGGTTGATCGCGCTCTCGTGCGGGATCACGGTGACGCCGTCCGGCAGCCTGATCCGGGCGCCGGGGCGCAGGAACGGCGGGCCGTACACGATGTGCTGGCCCCACATGGCGTGCAGCCGCAGCCCCGACTCGTTCGTGGCCCGGCCCTCGACCTCCAGCGCCGCCGTGCCCGACCGCAGCCGGAAGACCTTCTCCAGCCGGTACGGCAGCCGCCGCGTCCGCACGCTCAGCCGTACCGCGACCTCGTCGGGGGAGTCGGTCACGACCTCGCACTCCCACGGCAGCCCCGACACCTCGCCGTGCTGCGCCAGCCGCGCGCCGCGGTACTCGCTCGGCGCGCCCCCGCTGGGGAAGATCTCCTGCCAGCCGCCCTCGTAGTGGTCGACGAACTGGGCGACGTCGTCCGCGGCGCCCTGGAGGTGGTCGCGCGGGTCGCGCAGGCCCTGCGGCGCCAGCCAGACGAAGTCGGTGTCGGTGGGCTTGTGCAGCAGCTCCACCACGTCCCCGCCCTTGCCGGGCAGCACGGTCACCCGCAGCCGCTCGTTCTCCAGCGTGACCGCCCGCAGCCCGTCGATCGTGCCGTGCCGCAGCCGGGCCGCCCAGTTGCGTCTCATCCGAACGTCACGTCCAGGAACCGGGGGCGGTAGATGGTGACGTCGCGGTAGTGGTCGGTGTTGACGAAGCTGTTGACGTTGTACGACACCACGAGCCCGGGGCCGTCTATCTCGGGGTGGGCGTGGGCGTTGTAGGTGAAGATGTTCCCGCTCGTCTCGGGCGTGGTGTAGACGTGCTGCTTGCCGGTGAACGGGCCGGCGGGTGAACAGGCGGAGTAGGCCACGATGTTCGGGCTCAGCACCTCGGTCGTGTCGTGCGTGATCAGCACGTAGCCGTCGCCGACCCGGCTGACGCTGTACTCGTTCGCCACCCCGCTCATGATTCTCGCGGAGTCGGCCTCGTTCGCCGACCAGGTGCCGTCGGCCTTGAGGTACTCCCACCGGCCGAGCAGGCTCTGCCCGCGCACCCTGGCGACGTGCATGTACTTGGGCGAGCCGAGATCCTCGACCCCGTACACGTAGGTGTAGCCGCCGTCCTTCAGGATGCCCGAGGCCCAGGCCACGCCGTGCCCGCTCGGCAGGTCGTGCACGCTGATCGGCCGTTCGAGGCGTCCCGGCGCGAACCTGGCCACCACGTTGCGATGCCAGCGCCAGTCCCACGCCCCGGTGCCGAACCGCTCGTACTCCTGGTAGGTGACCTCGACCACCCCGCCGGCCAGCGTCGCGTCACCGGCCCAGAACCAGTGCTTGCTGTCGCGGGGCGGCATCACGGCCGTCGGCTTCGCGGGGGTGCCGTCGTGGATCGTGGACAGCCGCCCGTTGCGCTCGACGGCGAAGGAGTTGTTCAGGAAGACGGTCGTCCCGCCCTCCTCGACCACCGGCGGGCGGGACCCGTCCGGGTTGACCTGGCCGAGGAAGGTGTCGGAGAACACCCAGAGCTCCTTGCCACTGGGCAGCCTCAGCGAGTAGGTGCCGTCGGCGCCCGTCCAGTCGTCCAGGCGGCTGTTGTCGTTGCCGTAGTTGGTGAACAGGCTGGTCAGGCGCGCGTTGGTGGCGGTGCCCCGCACGGTGGGCGCGCACGCGGAAGCGGCCGTTGTGACCTGTTGCTGCTGCTCCTGCGCGGCGGGCACCGGCCTGGGCGGCGCGGCCCAGACGGGTTGCGGCACGGCCGTGAAGCCGGCCAGGGCGATGGCGAGGGGTGCCAGGGCGGTGCGGAATCGCGTCATCACACGTCCTAGGGGAGGGGTTCCCTACAGTTCTAGTCATTAGATCACTTACTGTCTAGGGCCCCCGTGAACGCGCGGAAATCCGGGTGACCGCGTGGCGGGTCGCCCGTTAACCTGCCGGGATGGGCCACGTTGAAGTAGGACATCTGACGTACGTGCTGCCCGACGGGCGGCCCCTGCTCAACGACGTGTCCTTCAGGATCGGCGAAGGCGTCAAGGCCGCGCTCGTCGGGCCCAACGGCGCGGGCAAGACCACGCTGATGCGACTGATAGCCGGCGACGTCCAGCCGGTCGAGGGCAGTGTGGCGAGCTCCGGCGGGCTGGGCGTGATGCGGCAGTTCATCGGCAGCGTGCGCGACGGCAGCAACGTACGCGACCTGCTGCTGGGCGTGGCGCCGCCCGCCGTACGGCAGGCGGCGGAGCGGCTCGACGCGGCCGAGCTGGCGATGATGGAGCGCGACGACGAGAAGACGCAGATGCGTTACGCGCAGGCCATCAGCGACTACACCGACGCCGGCGGCTACGACATCGAGGTGCTCTGGGACACCTGTACGGTGTCCGCCCTCGGCGTGCCCTTCGAAAGGGTGAAATATCGGGACGTGTCGACGCTGTCGGGCGGCGAGCAGAAGCGCCTGGTCCTGGAAGCGCTGCTGCGCGGCCCCGACCAGACCCTGCTGCTCGACGAGCCCGACAACTACCTCGACGTCCCCGGCAAGGAGTGGCTGGAGCAGCAGCTCAAGGAGACGCCCAAGACCGTGCTGCTGGTCAGCCACGACCGCCAGCTCCTGGCCAACGCCGCCGACCGCATCATCACCGTCGAGTCCGGCAACATCTGGATCCACGGCGGCGGCTTCGCCACGTACGCCGAGGCCCGCAAGGCCCGCAACGAGCGCCTCGACGAGCTGCGCAGGCGCTGGGACGAGGAGCACGCCAAGCTCAAGGCCCTGGTCAACATGCTGAAGAACAAGGCGCGTTACAACGACGGCATGGCCCCGGCCTACCACGCGGCCCAGACGCGGCTGCGCAAGTTCGAGGAGGCCGGCCCGCCCGAGGTGGCGCCGAGCGACCAAAACATCAGGATGCGCCTGCGCGGCGGCCGCACGGGCAAGCGCGCGGTGATCTGCGAGGGGCTGGAGCTCACCGGCCTGATGCGCCCGTTCGACCTGGAGGTCTGGTACGGCGAGCGCGTCGCGGTCCTCGGCTCCAACGGCTCGGGCAAGTCCCACTTCCTGCGGCTGCTGGCGGGCGAGCCGGTCGCCCACGAGGGCGGCGCCAGGCTGGGCGCCCGGGTGGTCCCCGGCCACTTCGCCCAGACCCACGCCCGCCCCGACCTGCTCGGCCGCACCCCAGTCGAGATCGTCATGACCGAGCACGCCAGGCTCAAGAACGAGGCCATGAAGATCCTGGCCCGCTACGAGCTGGCCGGGCTGATCGCCGAGCAGCGCTTCGACACGCTGTCGGGCGGGCAGCAGGCACGCCTGCAGATCCTGCTGCTGGAGCTGTCGGGGGCCACGCTGCTGCTGCTCGACGAGCCGACCGACAACCTCGACCTGGCCAGCGCGGAGGCGCTGCAGGCGGGCCTGGAGGCGTTCGACGGCACGGTGCTGGCGGTCACCCACGACCGGTGGTTCGCCTCCGACTTCGACCGCTACCTGGTGTTCGGCTCCGACGGCACGGTTTACGAGTCGCCCGAGCCGGTCTGGGACGAGTCGCGGGTGGTGCGCCAGCGTTAAAGGTTCGGTACGGCTGGCGCGTGTCCCGCCCCTTCCGGGCCCATGTTCGGGTTATCACGGCAAAGTGATGCCGCGCAGCCGTACCGTCAGCCTTCTTGTCGCACTGGGGGCGATCTCCTTGTCCGCGTGTGCGAGCGAGGAGAAGCCAGTCCAGCAGCTCAAGCCGCTCGCTCTCAAGGAGCAGGCCTCCAACATCGTCAAGTCCGCCGACGGGTACGCCGTCACCTGGGCGGGCGTGCTCAGCAACGCCAACCCGTGGCACTTCGGCGAGCACGTGGTGGCCACGATCGTCGGGCACGACGCCCGGGGCGCCGAGGTGGTCAGGATGGACCAGCCGCTCGACGCCGTGCCGCCGGGCGGGTCGCTGGCCTTCACCGGCCAGGCGAACGCCACCCAGAAGCCGGCGAAGGTGACGATCCAGTACCGCCCGGCGCAGTGGCGGCAGGCGGCGCGGATCGCGTCGGCGTTCCAGCGGTTCCCGACCTCACGTGTCCAGACAATGCGCCAGAAAGATGGCACGTACCTTATTACGGGATATATAGACAATCCTTATCAAATCCCGGCGAGCACTCTGGTCGTGAACGCGTTGCTGCGCGACAAGGCGGGCAAACTGCTCGGCGGTGGCAGCACGTTCGTGGACGAGGTGGAGGCGGGCAGCCCGCCGCGCTTCATCCTCACGGTGAGCGGCCTGCCGAAGGGCGCCGACATCGGCGCCACCGAGATCACCGCCAGGACCTGGGGGTCCACCGGCCGCCCGTACGAGGAGCTGGCGCTCGGCGGGGCCGTTCCGGTGCACACGGTCAAGCCGACGAGCGAGCCGTTCGCGGTGGACCGCAGCACCCAGATCGTCTCGGAATATAAGCAGTGATTTCCGCAAATTTCGGGCCATCGGCCCTGACCGCCCGCATTATCCGTACGAATTTCGGCGGCTTCGCCAGACAAGCCATGCCATCGGCGTGAACAGGTAGAACTACTAGTTACCGATCCATTACCTTCAGTCACATGAATGACCGCGTCCTGGTCGAAGCACTCCGCGCCCGTGATCCAGGAGCACTGTCCGCGCTCTATGACGCCCACGCGGAGAGCGTCTACCGCTACTGCTGGTCCCTGCTGCTGAGCGCCGAGAGCGCCCAGGTGGCGCTGCGTGACACGCTGATCGCCGCCGAGGCGCACGCGGGCGCGCTCGCCGACCCCGGACGGCTGCGTGCCTGGCTGTACGCGCTGGCCAGGGTCGAGTGCCTGCGCCGCCGCGCCGCCGCGCCACCGGGCGCCGCCGAGGGCCTGGCAGAGGCGCCGCCACTGGACGATCCGGCCGACGCCGACCTGCGCGTCATGGCCTGGAACGCCGTCCAGAGCCTGCCCGTGGCCGAGCGCGAGGTGCTGGAGCTGGTCCACCGGCACGGGCTGCCCGCCGACGAGCTGACCCAGGTCGTCGGCCTCCCGCCGCGCCGCCTCGAGCTGCTCCTGGAGGAGGCGGGCGAGCTCCTGAGCGACGCGATCACGGCCGAGGTCCTGGCCAGGAAGGGGCCGTACGACTGCCCGCGCCGGGCCCGCATCCTGGCGGGCTTCGCGGGCGAGCTGACCCAGGAGATGCGCGAGCACCTGGTCAAGCACCTGCCGCGGTGCGAGACCTGCGCCCCGCACCGCACCCGCGAGGTGTCGCCCGCCAAGGTCTACGAGCTGCTGCCCGGAGCCGTGCTGCCGGACTCGCTGCGCATCAGGGTGATGAGCTGCTTCGCCGACCCCGAGCTGCTGCCGTACCGCCGTTACGTCGCCAGGCGTACGGGTGTGCTGGGAGCCGCCGGGTTTCCCGTTTCAGCGGAGCGGCACGTTCGGCGGTGGCCTCAGGCGCTGGCAGGCGCGCTGGCGGCGGTCGCGGCCGTGGTGGCGATAATGATGATCTTCGATCGGATCGGGAGGGACAACGGTGGAGTCACAGGCATCGCGACGGCCGCGTTCCCGGCGACGGGCGAGCCGCCCGGCATCCGGCTGCCCTGGCAGGCGAACCCGCGGGATGAGCCGCTGACCGTGGTCCCCATCGTCGACAACGCCACCACGAAGCCGCTCGGCTCGCCGTCCCCCTCGACGGCGGCGCCGCCCCCCGCCGTCCCCTCGCACGTGCAGTCGTCGCCGACCAGCGGCCCGCCGCCCACGGAGCCCCCCGACGAGTACGACGAGCCCGACCCCACGGAGCCAGGCCGGCCGTCGGAGCCGCCACCCGGCAGCCCCCCGGAGGAGCCGAAGCCGTCCGACCCGAGCACCCGGACCCCCTGCCCGACCCCGACCCCCACCCCGAGCCAGACCCCCACTCCCACGCCGACCCCCAGCCAGACCCCCACCCCGACCGCCACGCCGACGGAGCCCGCCACCCCCACGCCCACGGAGGAGCCTCCGGGCACGCCCTCGCAGACCACCTCCTGAGGGACCTTTACGTTACGTGTGCGAATAGGCGGGAACTGTGTGCATAGAGTAACCATTGGTTTCAGGGGGACCTATGCGCGCATATCGGGCGGGGCTCCTCGCAGGCTGCCTGCTGGTGAGCCTGTGCCCGCCGGTGGAGGCCGATCGGGGGCCTTCCTCCCGTGATGTCCAGAAGGCCCGGCAGACCGTACGCGAGCGCTCCAAGGAGCTGAGCCGGACGACCGCCGAGCTGGCCACCGCCCAGTCACGCCTGGACGCGCTGGCGGCCGAGGTGGAGCGGCTGGTGGAGGCGTACAACGGGGAGGTCGTCAGGCTGCGGCAGGCCGAGCAGGCCCACCAGCAGGCCGGGATCCGGCTGGCGGCGGCCGACGCCGAGGTGGAGCGGGCCAGGCAGGCCGTGGCGCTGCTGGCGGCGGAGAGCTACGGCGGGCTCGGGACGGTGCACCCGATCGTCGGCATGTTGTCCGACCGGGCCGGCTCGGACGGGTTCCTGCACAGGGCGGGCGTGCTCGGCCACCTCAACGAGGAGCGGGCGGCCGTCCTGGGCCGGATGCGCGACGCCCAGGAGGTCGCCGCGATCCTGCGTGCCCAGGCCGCCGCCGCCCACACGGCCAGGCAGGAGGCCGCGGAACGCGCCCGGCAGGCCAAGCTGGCCGCCGAGGAGGCGGTGCTGAGCCAGCGGCGCGAGACCAGGCAGCTCACGGCACGCAAGGAGAGCCTGCAGCGCGCGGTGGACGCGGCCCGCGGCCGCGCCGAACTGCTGGCCAGGCGGCGCCAGGCGGCGTTGTCGGGGTTGATCGGGGGCGGGTCGGCGATGGGCGACGTGGCGGCGAACTGGGCGCTCACCCAGCTCGGCAAGCCGTACGTGTGGGCTGCCGACGGGCCCGAGACCTACGACTGCTCAGGGCTGTCGATGCGGGCCTGGGAGAAGGCGGGCGTCCGGCTCGATCACTGGACGGGCACCCAGTGGACCTCGGGCCCGCACGTGCCGCTCGACCAGCTACGCCGCGGCGACCTGCTGTTCTTCGCCCACAACGGCGACCCGTCGACCATCCACCACGTCGGGATCTACGTCGGGCGCGACCAGATGGTGCACGCCCCGCAGACCGGCGACGTGGTGCGGGTCGCCTCGATCTGGCGCGGGGACCTGGTGGGCGCCACCAGGCCCCGCTGAGGAGGCCTAGTGGTGGCCCTCCTCCTTGGCGCGGCGGAAGGAGCGCTCGATCTCGGCCTCGGCCTCGATGCGCCCCACCCAGTTGGCGCCCTCGACGGACTTGCCGGGCTCGAGGTCCTTGTAGACCTCGAAGAAGTGCTGGATCTCCAGCCGGTCGAACTCCGACACGTGATGGATGTCCTGGATGTGGTGCATCCGGGGGTCGGTGGACGGCACGCACAGCACCTTGTCGTCACCGCCCTTCTCGTCCGTCATCCGGAACATCCCCACCGCCCGGCACGTGATGTAGCAGCCCGGGAACGTCGGCTCCTGGAGCAGCACCAGCGCGTCGAGCGGGTCGCCGTCCTCGCCGAGGGTGTTCTCGATGAAGCCGTAGTCGGCGGGATACTGCGTGGAGGTGAACAGGAGCCGGTCAAGCCTGATCTTCCCGGTCTCATGGTCCACTTCGTACTTGTTCCGTTGCCCCTTGGGAATCTCAACGACAACGTCGAACTCCACCGCGGTTCCTCCGCTCAGGCCCCCGGGCACCCCCGGCTGGGCGTTAATGTCTCGTAGGCGAACACAGAGAGAGGGCAGGCGACGTGGCGCGGCGCGACCGGTTGGTGATGCTGACCACCCTCGCCGTGCTCCAGGTCCTCACGATCGTCATCGGCGTTTACGCGATGACCACCGAGTTCAGCCTGAGCGCGCTGACGAGCGGGTCTTCACCGACCAAGCCGACGGCGTCACCGGCGGAAGGCACTTCTCCCTCCGTCCCCGTCGTCACCGCGGGGCCTGTGCTGGCCCAGCTCCCGGTGAAGCCCGGAGACGGACCTCTCCCGACTAAGGGTACTTTGACGAAGCAGTTGGCCAGCGCGCTGGGTGACGATGCGCTCGGCGACCGCGTCGGCGTCTCGGTCATCGACACCGTCACCGGGGAGCAGCTCTTCGCCGCCGACCCCGACACCGCCGTCACCCCCGCCTCCACCACCAAGATCATCACCTGTTCCGCGGCCCTGGCCGCGCTGGGTCCCGACACCCGCTTCTCCACCCGGGCCGTCCAGGGCTCCGCGCCCGGCAACGTCGTCCTCGTCGGCGGCGGCGACCCCCTCCTCGCGGGCCCCACAGCCAAGCAGGACGGCTACCCCAAGCAGGCCGGCCTCGCCACGCTCGCCGCCCGCACCGCCGCGACGCTCAAGTCCCAGGGCGTACGCAAGGTCACTCTTTCGTACGACACGTCCCTGTTCACCGGCATCGCCAAGGCGCCCGGCTGGAAGTCCAACTACATCCCCGACGGCGAGGTGGCCCCGGTCTACGCCCTGACCATGGACGTCGGCCGCCAGGACCCCCGCTTCCGCAGCCCCCGCGTTCCGAACCCGCCCCAGTACGCCGCCGACGCCTTCGCCAGGCTCCTCACCAAGCAGGGCATCAAGGTCGCCAAGTCCGTACGCCAGACCAAGGCGCCCGCCGGCGCGGCGGAGCTGGGCCGGGTCGACTCCGCCCCCCTCTACGCCCTCGTCGAGCACACCCTCACCCACAGCGACAACGACATGGCCGAGGCCCTGATGCGCCACGTCGCCATCAAGGAGGGACAGGAGGCTTCCTTCAAGGGCGGCGCCAAGGCGGTGGCCACGGTCATGCAGCGGCTCGGGATCGCCCAGGGCGTCTCCCTCGACGACGGCAGCGGCCTGTCCATCCGCAATCGCATCAGCCCCAACGCCCTGGCCAAGGCCATCGCCCTGTCCGGCTCGCCCGCCCACCCCGGCCTGCACGCCGTCGCCTCCGGCATGCCGATCGCCGGCTTCTCCGGCACGCTCGGCAACGGCCGCCGCTTCGTCGGCAGCGACAGCAGGGGCCAGGTCGGCCTCGTACGCGCCAAGACCGGCACGCTCAACAACGTCAACACGCTGGCCGGGCTGGCCACGACGAAGGACGGGCGGCTGGTCACGTACGCGTTCATGGCCGACCGCGTGCCGGTCAACGCCGAACCCGTACTCGACCGGCTCGCCGCCATCGTCGCCCGCTCCTGACCCGGCGCGGCGCGAACGCGTACGGTCTCCTTCGCCCACGCTCGGCGAGAACCACGTACGGTGGACGGTATGCAGGTGATCGACTGGGATCTGGCCGTCACGACCGGCACGCGCCTGGTGCGCCCCGGCCCACAGGTGAGCCGGGAGGAGGCCAGGCAGGCCGTCACCGAGCTCCGCACCCTGTCGCGCGAGGCCGAGGGCCACGTCCGGCAGTTCACCCAAATCCACACCGAGACCGCGCCGCAGCCGGCCACCATCGTCGACCGGCCCGGCTGGATCAAGGCCAACGTCCAGGGCTTCCGCGTGGTCCTCGAACCGCTCACGCAGCGGATGAGCGCCGGCGCCAACCAGGCTCCGGCCATCGTCACCGCCGTGGGCTCCCGCATCACGGGCGTCGAGGTCGGCGCCGTCCTGGCCTTCCTCGCCTCCCGCGTGCTCGGCCAGTACGAGCTCTTCCTCCCGCCCGACCCCACCGGCCAGGAGCCGGTCGGCCGGCTGACGCTCGTCGCGCCCAACATCGTCCACGCCGAGCGCGAGATGAACGTCAACCCCCACGACTTCCGCCTGTGGGTCTGCCTCCACGAGGAGACGCACCGGGTGCAGTTCACCGGGGTGACGTGGCTGCGCGAGTACGTGCGCTCGCAGATGACCGAGTTCCTGCTCGCCTCCGACCTCGACCTGCCCACCCTCCTCGAACGCCTCCGCAACGCCGCCGACACGGTGGCCGACGTGGTGCGCGGCGGCGAGGGCAACCTCATCGACGCCATCCAGTCGCCGGGCCAGAAAGAGATCCTCGACCGCCTCACCGCCGTCATGACCCTCGTGGAGGGCCACGGCGACTACGTCATGGACGCGGTGGGCCCGTCGGTGGTGCCGTCGGTGGCCGAGATCCGTTCCAAGTTCGCCCAGCGGCGCGAGGGCGGCTCCCGCCTCGACCGCACGGTGCGGCGGCTGCTGGGGATCGAGGTCAAGATGAAGCAGTACGCGGAGGGCTCGGCCTTCGTGCGTACGGTGGTGGACCGGGTGGGGATGGACGGCTTCAACAAGGTCTGGACCTCCCCGGAAACCCTCCCCACCACCCAGGAGATCGCCGACCCGACCGCCTGGATCAGCCGCGTCATCGGCACCCCAGCCCTCCCGGCCTAACCCTCACCCGCCCGAGCCGGCGGGTTGACCACGCCCACAGCCCGCGCGCCTCGCAGCCCCGGGCCGGTGGGTTGACCCCCTCCCTGTAGCGTGCGCGCCTCGCAGCGCCGCGTCGGCGGGACGTGGTGTGGTGGAGTTCGGCGCCGGGGTGCGGTGCCCAGCCTGACGTGCCGGATACCACCTGGCGCGTCAGACGCACTGGAGCACACATGCCGCGTCAGATGCGACGATGGCACCCGTGGGCCCACATCCAGCCATAGCCGACGTCCGCCGAGCAGTCCGTGAAGCCCTGGCCGACCTCGACAGGGACGCCCTCGTCCTGGCAGCCTGCAGCGGCGGAGCGGACTCGCTGGCCCTGGCCGCCGCCCTGGCCTTCGTGGCCCCCCGCCTGCACCTGCGCGCCGGCCTCCTCACCGTGGACCACCAGCTCCAGCCCGGCTCCAAGGCCCGCGCCGCAACGGTGAAGGACCTGGGAGAGCGCATGGGCCTGACCCCAGCGGAGATCCTCACCGTCACAGTGGGCACGGAGGGCGGCCCCGAGGCGGCGGCCAGGGAGGCGAGGTACGCCGCCCTGGCCGAGGCGGCCGACAGGCTGCAGGCGGCGGCCGTCCTGCTCGGCCACACCAGGGACGACCAGGCGGAGACGGTCCTCCTGGGCCTGGCGCGCGGCAGCGGCCCCCGTTCCCTGTCCGGCATGGCGGCCAGAGCGGGCCGCTACCGCAGACCCCTGCTCGCCCTGTCCAGGCAGACCACCGTGGCCGCCTGCCGGGCGGGGAACCTCACCCCCTGGGACGACCCGCACAACGAGGACCCGAGGTACACCCGGGTACGCGTCCGCCGCACCGTCCTCCCGGTCCTGGAGCAGGAGCTGGGCCCGGGGGTGGCGGAGGCGCTGGCGCGGACGGCGGCGCTGGCGCGGGAGGACGCGGACGCGCTCGACGAATGGGCAGAGTCGGCGTACCAGAATTGCGCTCTTAGCGATATCGGCGAGTCGGTGAAACTGGCGGTGGCCGAGTTGGAAAAGCTGCCCGCCGCAGTCCGGCGGCGGGTGCTGCGGCGGGCGGCGATCGCGGCGGGATCCCCGTCCGGCGCCTTGTCGGCCACCCATGTACTGGCCGTGGACCGGCTGATCACGCACTGGCGCGGGCAGAAAGCCGTTGACCTGCCCGGGGGTCTGTCGGCCGTCCGGCGGTATGGCACCCTGATATTCGCCATCAGTCCCATCGCGTAAGGAACCACAGGTGGACGCTGCCGACATGGGCAATGACCTGGAAAAGGTGCTCATTCCAGAGGATGAGCTCCAGGCCAAGATCAAAGAGCTTGCCGGCCGGATCGACGAGGATTACGCGGGCAAGGACGTCCTGCTCGTGGGCGTGTTGAAGGGCGCCGTCATGGTGATGGCCGACCTGGCCAGAGCGTTGCATGTGCCGGTGCAGATGGATTGGATGGCGGTGTCGTCGTACGGCGCGGGCACCAAGTCCTCCGGCGTCGTACGCGTGCTGAAAGACCTCGACACCGACATCTTGAACCGTCACGTGCTGATCGTCGAGGACATCATCGACTCCGGCCTGACCCTGCACTGGCTGCTGGAAAACCTGAAGTCGCGCAATCCCGCGTCGCTGGAGATCTGCACCGCGCTGCGGAAACCCGACGCGGTGAAGGTGCCGATCGACGTCAAATACGTGGGCTTCGACATTCCCAACGAGTTCGTCATCGGTTATGGCCTCGACTACGCCGAGCGATACCGGAACCTTCCGTTCATCGGCACTCTGGCCCCGCACGTTTACACGTAGCAATCTCTGTCATGGCCGGGAACATCGCCCAACGTGACGTACGTTGATAGGGCAAGACCGGTGTAGCGGGCGGTCCCTCCGTGCGCGTCGCCGGTGTACCTTCAGACTCCGGGAGGGTGACCACGTGTCCCCTTCGGGTAGTCAGAAGTCGCGGTGCCGGATGCCGCGGCCCCGGGCGTGCCCGGGGTTCCAGGCCATGGTCAGGAAGGGACGGGCCCGCAAGGGGTTCCGCATCGGATGGATCTCAAGCGATTTACACGTGGGCCACTGCTGTGGATCCTGGGCATCGTCGTGCTGCTCCTCCTCGTCACCCAGCTCTGGAGCGGGGGCGGGAATTACAAGACGGCCGACACGTCCTTGGTTCTTCAGCAGATTCGGTCCGGAAACGTCAGCAACGCCAAGGTTATCGACAAGGACAACCGGATCGAGGCGACGCTGGTCAACCCGATCTCGGTCAAGCCGGGTGACGCGCCGACCAAGCTGATCCAGACGAGCTGGGTCACCGGTTACGGCAGCAAGCTGACCGACGAGCTCCAGGCTCAGGTCGACGCCGGCAAGACGAAGAGCTTCACCACCGAGGTCCCCCAGGAGAACATCCTGCTCAGCCTCCTGGTGAGCTTCCTGCCGATCGTCGTCATCGTGCTGATCTTCCTGTTCCTGATGAACCAGATGCAGGGCGGCGGCTCCCGGGTGATGAACTTCGGCAAGTCGAAGGCCAAGTTGATCACCAAGGACACCCCCAAGACCACGTTCGCCGACGTCGCCGGCGCCGACGAGGCCATCGAGGAGCTCCAGGAGATCAAGGAGTTCCTGCAGGCCCCGGCCAAGTTCCAGGCGATCGGCGCCAAGATCCCCAAGGGCGTGCTGCTGTACGGCCCGCCCGGCACCGGTAAGACGCTGCTGGCCCGCGCGGTCGCCGGTGAGGCCGGCGTGCCGTTCTACTCGATCTCCGGTTCCGACTTCGTCGAGATGTTCGTCGGTGTCGGTGCCTCGCGGGTTCGCGACCTGTTCGAGCAGGCGAAGGCCAACGCCCCGGCGATCATCTTCATCGACGAGATCGACGCCGTCGGCCGCCACCGCGGCGCCGGCCTGGGCGGCGGTCACGACGAGCGCGAGCAGACGCTGAACCAGCTGCTCGTCGAGATGGACGGCTTCGACGTCAAGGGCGGCGTGATCCTCATCGCCGCGACGAACCGGCCCGACATCCTCGACCCGGCGCTGCTGCGTCCCGGCCGCTTCGACCGGCAGGTCACCGTCGACCGCCCCGACCTGGAGGGCCGCAAGGGCATCCTCAAGGTGCACGGCCGCGGCAAGCCGTTCGCGCCCAACGTCGACCTCGACGTCATCGCGCGCCGCACCCCCGGGTTCACCGGCGCCGACCTGGCCAACGTGATCAACGAGGCCGCCCTGCTCACCGCGCGGGCCGACCAGAAGCTGATCACGATGGACACCCTCGAGGAGTCGATCGACCGCGTCATGGCAGGGCCCGAGCGCAAGACGCGGGTCATGTCGGACAAGGAAAAGAAGATGATCGCCTACCACGAGGGCGGTCACGCGCTGGTGGCGCACGCGCTGCCGAACTCCGACCCGGTCCACAAGATCACGATTCTGTCCCGCGGCCGCGCCCTCGGTTACACGATGACGCTGCCGATGGAGGACAAGTTCCTGGCCACCAGGTCCGAGATGATGGACCAGCTCGCGATGCTGCTCGGCGGCCGCGCGGCGGAGGAGCTCGTCTTCCACGAGCCCACCACCGGCGCCTCCAACGACATCGAGAAGGCCACGGCCGTCGCCCGCCGCATGGTGACCGAGTACGGCATGAGCGAGCAGCTCGGCGCCCGTAAGTTCGGCACCGGCCAGGCGGAGGTCTTCCTGGGCCGCGAGATGGGTCACGAGCGCGACTACTCCGAGAAGATCGCCTCCACGATCGACGAGGAGGTCCGCCGGATGATCGAGACGGCGCACGACCAGGCGTGGGACATCCTGGTCGAGTACCGCGACGTGCTCGACAACCTGGTGCTGGAGCTCATGGAGAAGGAGACCCTCTCCCGCGAGCAGGTGCTGCAGATCTTCGCTCCGGTGATCGTCAAGGAGCACCGCCCGTCGTACGCGGGTTACGGCAAGCGGCTCCCCTCCGATCGCCCGCCGATCCTGACCCCGAAGGAGCAGTCGGCCAACGGCTCGCTCACCACGGGCCGCCAGGACGCCCTGCCTTCCGGGGACAGTGCGTGACGCAGCACGACGTCGACCTCGGGCGGATCGAGAAGGCCGTTCGCGAGATCCTCTACGCCATCGGCGAGGATCCCGACCGTGACGGCCTGGTCGAGACGCCCGCCCGGGTCGCCAGAGCCATGGCCGAGCAGTATTCGGGGCTCGGCCAGGCGCCGGAAGACGTACTGAACAAGGTGTTCGACGTCGACCACGACGAGATGGTGCTGGTACGCGACATCGAGGTCTACTCGACCTGCGAGCACCACCTCGTGCCGTTCCACGGCCTGGCCCACGTGGGGTACATCCCCAACGAGAAGGGCCAGGTCACCGGCCTGTCGAAGCTCGCGCGCCTGGTGGACGTGTTCGCCCGCCGCCCCCAGGTGCAGGAGCGCATGACCTCGCAGATCGCCGACGCGCTCATGCGGGTGCTGGAGCCGCGCGGGGTCATCGTGGTGGTGGAGTGCGAGCACCTGTGCATGACGATGCGCGGCGTGCGCAAGCCGGGCGCCAAGACCGTCACCTCGGCCGTTCGCGGCGACTTCCGCACCAGCGACAAGACCCGATCCGAGGCCATGGCGCTGATCCTCGGCCGCTGAACGGCGGCCGATGACCGAACGGGGTACCCACGATGTCAGCAGGTGTGGGGAAGCGCCTAGGCTTGGCCCATGACTAGCGTGCCCATCAGCGTGCCGGGAGGTGCGGAGCGGTGCCTCGTCATGGGTGTGGTCAACGTGACGCCCGATTCGTTCAGCGATGGCGGCATGTGGTTCGACGAGGCGGCGGCCATCCAGCACGGCTTCGAGCTGGTGCGCGAGGGCGCCGACATCGTCGACGTGGGCGGCGAGTCCACCCGCCCGGGCGCGGCCAGGGTGTCCATGGACGAGGAGCTGGCCCGGGTCGTCCCGGTGATCAGGGCGCTGTCCGCCGAGGGGGTGGTGGTCAGCGTCGACACGATGCGTGCCGAGGTGGCCAAGGCCGCGGTGGAGGCGGGCGCGCGGATCGTCAACGACGTGAGCGGCGGCCTGGCCGACCCGGCGATGCCGCGCGTGGTCGCCGCGACCGGGGTCACGTACGTCGTGATGCACTGGCGCGGCCACAGCCACGACATGTACTCGCGTGCCGTCTACGCCGACGTGGTGACGGAGGTGCGCGAGGAGCTGAGCAAGCGGGTGGACCTGGTGCTGGCCGAGGGGGTCACGCCGGAGCAGGTCGTGCTCGACCCCGGCCTCGGCTTCGCCAAGAACGCCGAGCACAACTGGGCCGTGCTCGCGGGCATCCCGCGCCTGGCCGAGCTGGGCTTCCCGCTGCTCATCGGGGCATCGCGCAAACGTTTCCTCGGGCGGCTGCTGGCCGATCCCGACGGCACGCCACGGCCGTTCAGCCGCAGTGACGACGCCACCTTGGCTGTCACCGCGCTGGCGGCGCACGCCGGCGCCTGGTGCGTACGCGTGCACGAGGTAGGTCCCAACGCCGATGCCGTGCGCGTGGCGGCCGCATGGAAGAGAGCCGGAGCAGGCACATGAGCGTCGACACCGCCGCGATCGAGACGGTCAACCAGGAGTTCTACGCCGCCATCGAGAGTGCGGACCTGGACAAGATGACCGAGATCTGGGCCGAGGACACCGCTGACGACCAGGTGAGCTGCGTGCACCCGGGCTGGACCCTGCTGACGGGCCGCCAGGAGGTGCTGCGCTCCTGGGCCCTGATCATGGCGAACACCACCTACATCCAGTTCGTGCTGACCGACGTCAACACGACCGTGCTGGGCGACGTGGCCGTCCTCACCTGCGTGGAGAACATCCTGACGGCGGGCGAGGAGGGCGAGGCCAGCTTCGCCGCGGGCAAGGTGGTGGCCAGCAACGTCTACATCCGTACCTCGCAGGGCTGGCGGTTGTGGATGCACCACGGCTCGCCGGTCCTCCAGGGCGACGACGACGAGGAGGAGGAAGGCGAGCTTGAGCCTTGATCGCATCGCTCTCAAGGGCCTGCGGGCCCGGGGCAGGCACGGCGTGCTCGCTGCCGAGCGGGAGCTCGGGCAGGAGTTCGTGGTGGACGCGACGCTGTTCCTCGACACCGCGCCGGCCGCGGCCGGCGACGACCTGACCAAGACCGTCCACTACGGCGAGCTGGCGCAGGCGCTGACCGAGGTGGTGGAGGGCGAGCCGGTCGAGCTGATCGAGACGCTCGCGCAGCGGCTGGCCGACGTGTGCCTGGCGAGCGAGCTGGTGCGTAAGGTCGAGGTGAGCGTGCACAAGCCGGCGGCGCCCATCCCGCTGCCCTTCGACGACGTGATCGTGACCATCGAGCGGAGCCGCGCATGAAAGTGGTGCTCTCTCTCGGCAGCAACCTGGGACGCCGGTTCCAGACGTTGCAGGGTGCCGTGGACACGCTGTTCGACGCGCCGGGGCTGGAGTTCGTCTCGGCGTCCCCGGTCTACGAGACCGACCCGGTCGGCGGGCCCGGCGGGCAGCGCCCGTACCTCAACGCGATCGTGGTCGCGGAGACCACGCTCGCCCCGCGCACGCTGCTGGAGCGGGCGCAGAGCGTCGAGAACGCCTTCGGCCGTGAGCGCGCCGAGCGCTGGGGGCCTCGGACGCTCGACATCGACCTGATCGTGGTGGGCGAGACCGTCTGCGACGACCCCGACCTGACGCTGCCGCATCCTCGGGCGCACGAGCGCGCGTTCGTGCTCGTGCCCTGGTCGAAGGCTGACCCGGAGGGGGAGGTGCCCGGTCGCGGCCGGGTGGCGGAGCTGCTCGGCGGGCTCGGCGAGCAGGGTGTCCGCCTGCGTGAGGATCTGAGACTGCAGAGGCCCGATTGAAGCCCACCCGTCCCGCCGTCCTGGTCGGCATCCTCGTCGTCGTCGCCCTGATCACCTGGGCGGTGGTCAGCCGCAACTACTCGGGGCTGCCGCTCATGCCCTGGACCGCGATCCCCACGCTGTTGCTGCTGGCCCTCGGCGAGGCCTACAGCGGCTGGGCGACCAAGGCCAGGATCGCCAGGAAGCCGGGCATGAAGCCGGTGGAGCCGCTGGCCGTGGCCCGGCTGGCGGCGCTGGCGAAGGCCTCGGCGTACGCGGGGGCGGTGTTCGGCGGGGTGTTCGCCGGGTTCGCCCTGCACACCGTGCAACTGCTCGACCGGGAGACGCCGCGCGGGGAGTTCTTCGTCGCGACGGGCTCGTTCGTCTCGTGCGTGGTGCTGGTCTGCGCGGCGCTCTACCTGGAGCACGCCTGCCGCATCCCGAAGGAGCCGGAGGAACGTCCGCGCGACTAGTGCTCGTCGGGCAGCTCCTCGATGGCGCGCAGACCGTCGGTGACCAGGCGGTCGTACCACATCTCGCGCTGCAGCAGGCGTAGCGCGCGGCGCAGGACGTCGCTGGGCCGCTCACCTTCCCGCAGCGCGGTGCGAATGATCCGCTCGTCTTCGGCGTTGGCCCGGAAGGCGATGTCAGCCATGGTCAGAGCTTATGGACCCGCTGACATCCTTGTCCTGCGTTTGCCTGACGGGAGCACGCCTGCGCCCGAAGAGGTAGATGACCGGAGCGGTGCAGATGAGCGGCCCGACGATGGCGATCGGCCGCTCCAGCCACCACACCGAGTCCGGCGGGATCCGGTCTCCCAGCGTGCCGAACAGCCACCACGACAGCCCCAGGGAGATCGCCATCCCGGTCGTGTGGAACAGGAACAGCGGCAGCGAGTACCGGTTGATGAAGTCGTTCAGCCGCCGCCAGCGCGGCCGTTCCAGCACCCGTTCCATGGCCGGCCTGAGCACCTCGACCAGTCCGATCTGGAACAGCAGCAGCGCCACGATCACGAACGTCGGCGGCGCCATGTTGGAGAACTTGTCACCGGGCACCCCCACCATCGAGCCCGGGTAGATGCCCGAGTAGACCAGCCCGAACAGGGCGAACAGCCCGGTCCACAGCAGCGCGATGTCGTAGCGCCTGGGCAGCGCCACGATCCGGTCGTAGAAGAACCCCGCCTGGTGCGCCAGCCCCCACACGATGATCATGTTGAGCCAGGCGGCCCACTCGATGCCGTACCGGAAGCGCAGCACGTCCACCACCAGGGCCGCGCCGCCGAGCCAGATGAGGGTCAGCACGTCGTACCGCTGGTGCAGCCAGAGCGCGAGGGGCAGCAGCGCGATGAGCACGAGGTAGACGCCGAGGAACCACAGCGGGCTGAGCACCAGCAGCACCACCCGCCACATCCAGTCGACATGGAACGTGTACGTCACCACCGCCCCGATGACGATCCACACTCCGGACAGGAACAGCGCCGGTAAGGCCAGCGCGCGGATGCGCCGCCAGACGAACGCGCCGATCCCGGTGCCGCGGGCCCTGGCCCGGTGCCAGGACAGCAGGTGCACGTGGCCGCCGACGTAGAAGAACAGCGGCAGCACCTGCAGCAGCCAGGTGAGGATCCACAGCCCGCTGGTGAAGCCGAGCGGGCTGGTGGGTTCGGGTCCGTACGGTTTCCAGTCGAGGATCGTGAAGGCCCAGTGCCACACCACCACGACGATCAGGCTGAGCGCCCGCAGCCAGTCGACGTACTTGTCGCGTTCCTGAGCCGTCACTTGTCGATGTCACCCACCACGAAGAACATGGAGCCGAGGATCGCCACCATGTCCGCCACGAGATGCCCGGGAAGCATCTCGCGCAGCACCTGGATGTTGCTATAGGAGGCCGAGCGCAGCTTGAGCCGCCACGGCGTCTTGTCGCCCTTGGAGACCAGGTAGTAGCCGTTGATGCCGAGCGGGTTCTCCGTCCACGCGTACGTGTGCCCCTCGGGCACCTTGAGCACCTTCGGCAGCCGCTGGTTGATCGGCCCGGGCGGCAGCGAGCGCAGCCGGTCGACGCACGCGTCGGCCAGGTCGAGGGAGACCTTGAGCTGTTCGAGCAGCACCGTGAAGCGGGCGTGGCAGTCGCCGGCGCCGCGGGTGACGACCTTGACGGGCAGCTCGGGATAGGCCAGGTACGGATCGTCGCGCCGCAGGTCGAGGTCCACGCCGGAGGCGCGGGCGATGGGGCCGCTGACGCCGTACTGCATGATCTGCTCGCGCGTCAGCACCCCCACGCCCTTGGTGCGGGCGATGAAGATCTCGTTGTGCAGGATGAGGTTCTCGATGTCGGGGACCCGGCGGCGGGTCTCGGCGACGGTGGCGGAGACGCGGTCGAGCCAGCCGTACGGCAGGTCCTCCTTGAGCCCGCCGACCCGGTTGAACATGTAGTGCATGCGCCCGCCGGAGATCTCCTCCATCACGGCCTGGATGCGCTCGCGCTCGTTGAAGGAGTAGAACAGCGGCGTCATCGCGCCCAGTTCGAGGGGGTAGGAGCCGAGGAACATCAGGTGGTTGAGCGCCCGGTTGAGCTCGGCCAGCAGCGTACGCGCCCACACGGCCCGCACCGGCGGCTCCATGCCCAGCATGCGCTCGGCGGCGAGCACCACGCCCAGCTCGTTGGCGAAGCCCGACAGCCAGTCGTGCCGGTTGGCCAGCATGATGATCTGACGGTAGTCGCGCACCTCGAACAGCTTCTCCGCGCCCCGGTGCATGTAGCCGATGATCGGCTCGGCGGTGGCGATGCGCTCGCCGTCGAGCGTCAGCCGGAGCCTGAGGACGCCGTGGGTGGACGGGTGCTGGGGGCCGATGTTGAGGATCATGTCCTCGGTGGCCAGCTCTTTCGCGCCCGCGCCGATTCCGACCACTCGTTCCGTCATACGGGCCATGCTGCCACCGACCACGGTGGTGATCCAGCGCGGGGGCAGGTCAAGAGATGGTATGGAAACGCATCGTGAAGCCGGACATGGGGAGGAATACCGGGAACGGGGGGAGAAAACACCATGAAGAGAGTTCTCTTTGATGTCGCGGCACTGATCGCGCGCGTCGCGACCGGCGTGATCTTCGTGGCACACGGCTGGCAGAAGTGGCAGAGCGGGCTGGGTGCCACGACACAGGGCTTCAGGGAGATGGGGATCCCGACGCCCGAGCTGGCCGCCGGTTACGCGACCGTCGTCGAGACCGTTGGCGGCATCTTCCTGATCCTGGGCCTGCTGGTACGCCCGGTGGCGCTGCTGTTGCTGATCAACATGCTCGGCGCGATCATGTTCGTGCACGGTACCAAGGGCGTGATGGTCGGCGAGGGCGGCTGGGAGCTGACAGGAGCCCTCGGCGCGCTCAGCCTGCTGTTCCTGGCGCTGGGGGGTGGCCGGATCAGCCTGGACGCCATCTTCGGCGCGATCTTCCGCAGGCGTGCCGAGCGGCGTACGGCCGAGGAGGAGCTGACGGCCTACGGGCCGGGCAGGACGACCGCCGCGGGCACGACGGCAGGCGGAGTGGCCGGCACGACGACCACCGGCGGCCCCACCACGACCACCGGCGGCCCCACGACGCCCGCTCCCGCGCCCGGCGAGCAGCCCGAGGTGCCCCGGCAGCCGGACGCGCCCAGCACGGCACCCAGCTCTGGGAGGCTCAACGACGACGACATGCGGGAGATCGACGCCCTCGTCTCCGACGAGCCACCGCAGCACCGCAAGCCGCCGAACGGCTGACCGGCCCAGCCGGACCTAGAGGCGGGAGACCAGGTCACGCACGGCCTCGATCAGCCGGTCCACGTGCTCCTGCGTGGTGCCGATCCCGATCGAGGCCCTCACCGCCGACGCGGTGTCGTCGTCACAACCACCATCGGCGGAGTCCAGCAGATGCCGCACGAACGGGTGCGCGCAGAACTTCCCGTCGCGCACCCCGATGCCGTACTCGCCGGACAGCGCCTCGGCCACCTCGCGGGCCGAGTACCCGGCCACGGTGAACGACACGATGCCGACCCGCGGGTGGTCGTCCCCCCACAGCGACAGCTCCCGTACACCCGCGATCGAGCCCAGCCCCGCTCGCAACCGCGCGATCAGCCGCTCCTCCTCGCGGACCAGCTCGGTCCACCCGGTGGCGGTCAGCGCGTCGCACGCGGCCGCCAGGGCGATGGCGCCCAGCACGTTCGGGGTGCCCGCCTCGTGCCGCGGCTCCGGGTCGTCGTGCCACTCGACGTCCTCCCCGACCGAGCGCACCGCGCCCCCGCCCTTGAGGTACGGAGTCCCCTCCGCCAGCCAGTCCCGCCGCCCGACCAGCACCCCGGCGCCGAACGGCGCGTACAGCTTGTGCCCGGAGAAGGCCACGTAGTCCAGGTCGAGCGCCGTCAGGTTGAGCTTGCGATGCGGTACGAGCTGCGCCGCGTCCACCAGGATGCGGGCCCCGTGCCGGTGCGCGATGTGGGCCAGGGCGGCGATCGGCCACAGCTCGCCGGTCACGTTGGAGGCGGCGGTGACCACGAGCAGCTTCGGCCCGTCGATCCCGGCCAGCGCCTCGTCCGCGGCGCGCACGGCCTCGCCGGGGAAGGCGGGCGGCGCCAGCCGTACGGCCTGGGGCCAGGGCAGCAGGGAGGCGTGGTGCTCGGTGTCGAAGACCACGGCGGTGGTGCCTGCCGGCAGGCAGCCGGCCAGCAGGTTCGTGGCATCGGTGGTGTTGCGGGTGAAGATCACGGCATCGTCCGGCCGGGCGCCGACGAACGCCCTGACCGTGTGGCGGGCCTGCTCGTACCTGGCGGTGGTGAGCTGCGAGGCGTAACCGGCGCCGCGGTGGACGCTGGAGTAGGCCGGGAGCGCGGCGGCGACGGCGGCGCTGACCGGCTCCAGACAGGGCGCGCTGGCGGCGTAGTCCAGGTTGGCGTACCCGACGAGCCGGCCGCCCTTGACGGGCACTTCCAGATCGGCGCCGATCACGGCGGGGATCGGCCGGCCGGCCGAGGTGGCCGGAGCGGTCCCGGCGGCGGCGTCACGGGCGGAGCTGAAGATCGTGAGCGTGGACACGGCAAACCTCCTGCGGGGTCATCGGACCCCTGGGAGCAGCCACGGAGCCCGCGCTTGCCCGCCACACCTCGTGGCGGACCAGGTCTTCACCCGGGGCACCCCGCCGCGGACGCGAGGGTTGCCGGCCAGCTAGCCGGGGCTTGTCGCTGGCACTCATGACCTACGTCGTGAACTATAACCGACAGCCGGGCAGGAAACGCAAGACCGCGAACTAATGCCACCTGTGACTCGTTGCTACCGGGAAACCCCCGAAATGTCCCCCCTGAGTCATGGAGGTGAGCAGATGTTGGACTGGGTGACCGACCCGAACATCTGGATCGGCTTCTTCACCCTTGTCGCCCTGGAGATCGTGCTCGGGATCGACAACATCATCTTCATCTCCATCCTGGCCGGCAAGCTGCCCCCTGAACAGCGGGACCGGGCCAGGGTGCTCGGTCTGGCCGCGGCCCTCATCAGCCGGCTGCTCCTGCTGCTCGGCCTGTCGTGGGTGGTCCAGCTCACCGAGCCGCTGTTCTCCGTACTCGGCCACGAGATCTCGGGGCGGGACCTGATCCTGCTGCTCGGCGGCCTGTTCCTGCTGGGCAAGAGCGTCACGGAGATCCACCACAGCATGGAGGGACCCTCCGGCAAGGACGGCAAGCAGGCCGCCGCGGCCTCGTTCGCCTCGGTGATCGTGCAGATCATGGTGCTGGACATCGTGTTCTCGCTGGACTCCGTCATCACCGCGGTCGGCATGGTGGACGAGATCGGCGTGATGATCGCGGCCGTCGTGGTGTCGGTGGCGGTGATGTTGTTCGCCTCCGGGCCGATCAGCAGGTTCGTGGACCAGCACCCGACGATCAAGATGCTGGCGCTGGCCTTCCTGGTGCTGATCGGCGTGGTGCTCGTCGCCGAGGGGCTCGACCAGCACATCCCGAAGGGGTACATCTACTTCGCGATGGCGTTCTCGGTCATCGTGGAGCTGCTCAACATCCGGATGCGCGGCAGGCACACCAAGCAGGTGGAAGGCGATCCTAAGATGCAGTAGTGGGCTTTGATCCTTGGAATCCGGATTTCGTGGCTTACCCGTACAGGGTTTACGACGAGTTGAGGCGCGAGGCGCCCGTCAGCTACTTCGAGCCGACGGGCCAGTGGCTCATCGCCCGGCACGCCGACGTGAACGCGCTGCTCAGGGACCGCCGGCTGGGCCGCTCGTACCTGCACGTGGCCACCCACGAGGAGTTCGGCAGGCCGCCGGAGCCGGAGTTCCAGGAGCCGTTCTGGCGCGTGATCAGGGCGGGCATGCTCGACGTGGAGCCGCCGGTGCACACCAGGCTGCGCCGGCTGGTCTCCAGGGCGTTCACGCCCCGCATGGTCGAGTCGCTGCGCCCCCGCGTCCGGGCAATCGCCGGGAGCCTGGTGGACGCTTTCGTGGAAAAGGGCGGCGGTGACCTGATCGCCGAGGTCGCCGAGCCGCTTCCGGTCACCGTGATCGCGGAGATGCTCGGCATCCCGGACCAGGACCGCCACCTGCTGCGCCCCTGGTCCGCCGACATCTGCGGCATGTACGAGCTCAACCCGTCCCCCGAGGCCCAGCACACCGCGGTCCGCGCGGCCTCGGAGTTCTCCGGCTACCTCAAGACCCTGGCCGCCCAGCGCCGGCGCAGCCCCGGCGACGACCTCGTCAGCGCGCTCGCCCAGATCGACGAGCTGACCGAGGACGAGCTGGTCGGCACCTGCGTCCTGCTGCTCAACGCCGGTCACGAGGCCACGGTGAACGTGACGGGTAACGGCTGGTGGTCCCTGTTCCGGAACCCCGGCGAGCTGGACAGGCTGCGCGCCGACCGCTCCCTGCTGCCCACGGCGGTGGAGGAGCTGATGCGCTGGGACACGCCGCTGCAGATGTTCGAGCGCTGGGTGCTGGAGGACATCGAGGTGCACGGCGTGCGGATCCCGCGCGGCTCGGAGGTGGCGCTGCTGTTCGGCTCGGCGAACAGGGACCCGGCCGTGTTCGCCGACCCGGACCGGCTCGACGTGGGCCGGGCCGACAACCCGCACATCTCCTTCGGCGCCGGGATCCACTTCTGCCTCGGCGCGCCGCTGGCCAGGATCGAGCTGATGGAGTCGTTCGGCGCGCTGCTCGACCGGGCGGCCACGCTGGAGCTGCGGCACGAGCCCTCCTGGAAGCCGGGCTACGTCATCCGCGGCCTGCACGCGCTGGAGCTCACCGCCACCGCCTGAGACCGGTTCGCGCCGGAGCCGAGAGGAGCGGCCGACTTCGACCGGCCGAGCCAGCCGGACATCGCCGCAGACCGTTTCACTTCGACTGGCTGAGCCAGCCGAACCCGCCGAGCCCGGACGCGTCGATCAGCTCGCCCTCCTCCGAGGCCCGCGCCAGGGCCCGGAGGTAGCCGCGCGGATCGCTGCGGGCCAGCTCCAGCGGCGGCCGCTCGCCGGTGAGCCCCAGCTCCCGCAGCGCCTCCCGCTGTGTGGACAAGGTTGTGGATATCGCACCGGCCCGCCGCCCGGCCTCCGCGCACGCGTCGAGCGCGACGTGCGCGGTGATGTCGCAGGTCCCGTCGGGTACGGGCGTGACGACCGCCCCGTCGCGATACCCGGTCAGCGTGCCGTGCAGCGGCCGGTTGTCCACAGGGTGTGCATAATCGATGGCGATCGCCCGCCCCCTGGTGAGACGGACGAGCACCGACGCCCACGCCTCGTCGCGCGGTCGCCCGATCTCGGCCCGCGAGCCCACGCGGCCGAGCGGCCACCACCGCTCCAGCCAGCTCCGGTCGGCCGGCCGCAGCGGGCCGCCGACGTGCTCCTCGCCCGTGTGCACGTTGACCATGACCAGCCGCGGCCCCTCGGAGGTCTGCTCGACCACGTCGAGCGGCACGTTGTCCAGCCACTCGTTGGCGATCGCCAGCCCGGTGATCTCCGTCGGCAGGACCGGCGACCACTCGATCCGCTCGGGCAGCCCCGCCGGTCTGGGCGAGAGGTCCACGGCCGTGACGCGCAGCCGGTCGCGCAGCCGGGGCTCGGCCGCCTCCAGCACCTGCGTGACCAGCACGCCCTCGCCCGCGCCGATGTCGACCAGGTCGAGCACGTCTGGTTCGCCCAGGTCCGCGTCCACCTCCGCGAGCAGCGCCAGGACCGCGCCGGCGAAGGCCGCCGAGGCGCTGACGGAGGTGCGGAAGTGGCCCGACGGGCGTTCGCGGAGGTAAAAGCCCTCCTCGCCGTACAGCGCGCGCTCCGTTGCGACGCGCCAGGTGAGCCACATGCCTGGACTATCTCATGACTCGCGACAGGCACGCACCGTCATCATATGACTACTCAAGGTCGTGAACTTGCGGTAGCGTTTACCCATTGTCACCGAGTGGTCGCGTTCCGCCAACCCCCAATTGGCCGATCCCGGTCACTCCCGACCATGCACCCGCGGTCCCGTGCCGCGAAACCGAGAGGAGCCCTCATGCTGAAGAAGGTCCTGGTCGTCACCGGAGCCGTCGCCATGATGTCGCTGGCCGTCCCGGCGCACGCCGACATCATCACCGACGGCGCAGGCGGTGTGCTCTCCGGCAACCAGGTGGTCGCCCCGATCACCGCGCCGATCAACATCTGCGGCAACGCCGTGGCCGTCATCGGCGTCGCGGTCGCCGGCTGCAAGGGTGGCGCCGGCGTGCACGCCCCTCACCACTACTGATGGGAAAAGAGCCCGGGCCGACGCAGGTCGGCCCGGGCTCGTCCCCCGGCCGGTCAGTCGGCGGATGACCGGCCGGCGCACCTCCAAGGGGTCGCATCGTGCGGGCGTCGGGCCTCGATCCGGGACTCGGCGCCCGCTGCCATGCGATGAACCCCTCTCCTCATCTCTTCCGACAGGGGGTGCACGTTTTGTATGCCCTTGTCGCTTTTGCGAATAACTCAACGCGCGGCAAAACACCGGTCACGCTCGTCACTCTGAGAGGCCGTTACGCTGGTCGGCAGTGCCATCACGGTCGACAGGGGTGAGACGTCATGGACGCAGGGGATCGCCCGGCACGGCTGACCGTCGGCGTGCTCGGGGCGGGCAAGGTCGGCTCCGCTCTCGGCGCCGCGTTGGCGCAGGCCGGGCACAGGGTCGTGGCCGCCAGCGGCGTGTCCGACAACTCGCAGCGATGGGCGGCCGACCGGCTCGGCGTCACGCCGTCCCAGCCCGACGAGGTGGTGGCGGCGGCCCAGCTGGTCCTGCTCACCGTGCCCGACGACGCGCTGCCGCACCTTGTCAGCGGCCTGGCCGGCACCGGCGCCGACCTCCACGGCAAGATGCTGGTGCACACCAGCGGCGCGTACGGGCTGTCCGTGCTCGACCCGGCCGCCGAGGCAGGGGCGCTGCCGCTCGCGCTGCACCCGGTGATGACGTTCACCGGCAGGGACGACGACCTCAACAAGCTGACCGGCATCTCCTACGGCGTCACCGCCCCCGAGGTGCTGCGGCCCGTCGCCGAGGCCCTGGTGATCGAGATGGGTGGCGAGCCGGTGTGGATCGCCGACGCCGACCGCCCGCTCTACCACGCGGCCCTGGCCAACGCGGCCAACCACATGGTCACGCTCATCGCCGAGTCCTCCGACCTGCTGCGGGGCATCGGGGTCGAGCATCCGGGCCGCATGCTGGGCCCGCTGCTGGGCGCGGCCCTCGACAACGTGCTGCGGCTGGGCATCGCCGGGCTGACCGGCCCCGTCGTCCGCGGTGACGCGGGCACCGTGCGCAAGCACGTCGACGCGCTGATCCTGGCCGCGCCCGAGGCGGCCGACGCCTATGTCGCGCTGGCCAGGCTCACCGCGGACCGGGCGCTGGCCGCGGGGCTGCTCAAACCGGAGGAGGCGGAGCGGCTGCTCGACGCGCTGGGGGGCAATATATGGACCTGACCGTCGCGTTGGGAGGGCTGTTATGGAGCTGATCGTCGCCAGGGGCCGGGAAGACCTGGTCAAGGCGCGCCGTGGAGGCACGGTGGCGCTGGTGCCCACCATGGGCGCGCTCCACGAGGGCCACCGGTCGCTGATCAGGCAGGCCCGGGTGCGCGCCGATCAGGTCGTGGTCAGCATTTTCGTCAACCCCCTCCAATTTGGTCCTAACGAGGATTTTTCACGCTATCCACGTACATTTGAGTCCGATCTTGATGCGTGCCGGGCCGAGGACGTGGACGTCGTCTTCCACCCGGCAGCCGAGGACATGTACGCCCCCGACCGCCAGGTGGGCGTCTCCGCCGGGCAGATGGGCCGGATCGTCGAGGGCGCCTTCAGGCCGGGGCACTTCGACGGCGTGCTCACGGTGGTGCTGAAGCTGTTCAACCTGGTGCAGCCCGACCTGGCGGTGTTCGGCCAGAAGGATGCCCAGCAGCTCGCCCTGATCCGCCGCATGGTCGCCGATCTCGACCTGCCGATCGAGATCCTGGGCGTGCCGACCGTACGCGAGCCCGACGGCCTGGCCCTGTCCAGCCGCAACCGGTACCTGTCGGGCGACGACCGGCGGGTGGCGCTGGCGCTGTCGCGGGCCCTGCGGGCGGGCGCGGCCCAGCTCACCCCGGCCGAGATCCGGCGGACCGCGCGCGCGGTGCTCGACGAGGCCGGCCCCGAGCTCGACGTCGACTACCTGGCCCTGGTCGATCCGGCCACGTTCACGGAGGTCGGCGACGGCTTCGAGGGCATGGCCGTGCTCGCGGTGGCGGCCAGCGTCGGCTCCACGCGGCTGATCGACAACGTCACCCTCACCTTGAATCCCAGCTGAGGCGGATTACCGTCGGGAGCATGACGGACGAGGAGCTGAGGGACGAGCTGCTCCGGCGCATGGAGATGGACCGGGCCATGCGCGACCCGGCCAAGGGCGTCCCCGGCGACAAGCGGCTCGCACGCCTGCAGCGGCTCGACGAGGGCAACACGGCCTGGCTCTACACCGTCGTCGCCACCCGTGGCTGGCCGCTGATCTCCCAGGTGGGGGAGCGGGCCGCGCGGGCGGCCTGGCTGCTGGCGCAGCACGCGACCTCCCGTGACGTGCAGCGGCTGTTCCGCGAGGTGATGGCCGACGCCGTGGAGTCGGACGAGGCCTCGCCGCGCGACTTCGCGTACCTGGTGGACCGCGTACGCGTGCGCTCCGGCCGTCCCCAGCTCTACGGCACCCAGTTCCACGACGGCGCGGACGGCCTGGAGCCCATGCCGATCGAGGATCCCGAGCTGCTGGACGAGCGGCGCAGGGCCGTCGGGCTGGAGCCGTTCGCCGAGTACGAGGCGTTCATCAGGAAGAGCGGGAGTCACTGAGCAACCCCCGGGGCATGTTCCCGCCACCCCAGGCGTTATCGTCATATTGACGAAATCACCACTCCAGGGATTATCGTCATACTGACGAAATCGCCTCAGTGAGGAGACCCCCATGAGCGCACCGGTGATTCCCCTGCGTCTGACCGCGCCGGAGCCCGGCTGGACCGTCGAGGCGGACGTGGTCGTCGTGGGCTCCGGCGTCGCGGGACTGACCGTGGCCCTGCACTACACGGAGCTGGAGCCGGCGGCCAAGGTCCTGGTCGTCACCAAGGACGTGCTGTCGGCCGGCTCCACCCGCTGGGCCCAGGGCGGCATCGCGGCCGTGCTCGACCCGCGCGACACCCCTGACGAACACCTGAACGACACCTTGGTCGCCGGCGTGGGGCTGTGCGACGTGCGGGCGGTGCGCACGCTCGTGACCGAGGGCCCCGGCGCGGTGCGGCGGCTCATGGAACGGGGTGCCCGCTTCGACCGGACCCCCGAGGGGGAACTCCAGCTCACCAGGGAAGGCGGGCACCATCGGCGCCGGATCGTGCACGCCGGCGGCGACGCCACGGGCGCCGAGGTGCAGCGGGCGCTCGTCGAGGCGGTCAGGGCGAGCCGGATCGAGGTGATCGAGCACGCGCTGGTGCTCGACCTGCTCAAGGACGCCAGAGGCCGGGCCAGGGGCGTGACGCTGCACGTCATGGGCGAGGGCGCGCGTGACGGCGTGGGCGCGGTACGCGCCAGGGCCGTGGTGCTCGCCACCGGCGGCATGGGCCAGGTCTACGCCGCCACCACCAACCCCGCCGTCTCCACCGGCGACGGCGTGGCGCTGGCCCTGCGGGCCGGGGCCGTGGTGCGCGACATCGAGTTCGTGCAGTTCCACCCCACCGTGTTGTGGCTCGGCGAGGGCTCGAAGGGCCAGCAGCCGCTGATCTCGGAGGCGGTCAGGGGCGAGGGGGCCTTCCTGACCGACCACGAGGGCAACCGCTTCATGGCGGACGTGCACGAGCTGGCCGACCTGGCGCCGCGCGACGTCGTGGCCAAGGCCATCCTGGGGGTGATGCGCCAGACGGGGCGCGAGCACGTGTACCTGGACGGGCGGCACTTCGGCCGCGACAAGTGGGAGTCCCGCTTCCCGACGATCTACGCGGTCTGCCGCGAGCACGGCATCGACCCGGCCACGCAGCCGATCCCGGTCTCGCCGGCCGCCCACTACGCCAGCGGCGGCGTCCGTACGGACCTGCACGGCCGTACCTCCATCGACGGCCTGTACGCCTGCGGCGAGGTCGCCTGCACGGGCGTGCACGGCGCCAACCGGCTGGCCTCCAACTCCCTGCTGGAAGGGCTGGTCTTCGCCGAGCGCATCGCCGAGGACATCCACGCGGTACGCCCCGCGCCCGGGGAGCCGGTGCCGGGCGCGGCCGCGGAGGGGCTGGTGGACCCCAGGGCCAGAGGCAGGATCCAGGCCCACATGAGCACCGGGGCGAGCGTGCTGCGCAGCCGCGAGTCGCTGATCGCCACGGCCAGGGCGCTGCGCGACGCGCGCTGGACCCCGGTCCAGGTGCCCGCGTGCACCGAGTCCTGGGAGGCCACGAACCTGCTCACCGTCGCCACCGTCCTCACCGGCGCGGCGGCGGCCCGGCTGGAGACGCGCGGTTCACACTGGCGCGAGGATCACGACACCCGCGACGACGACGAATGGCTGGGTCACCTGGACGTGACCCTGACGGAGGAGGGCCTGCGCATGACGTACACACCGCACGGCGACGCGATGCCGCCGCGCCTGGCGCACGAGCTGACCGCCGCCGGGCTGGACCCGGCCGAGGTGGACGCGCTGATCGACCGGGCGCTCGCCGAGGACCTTCAGGAGGCGGGCGACGTCACGAGCCTGGCCACCATCCCGGCCGACCAGCGCTCGATCGCCGACGTGGTGGCCCGCAAGGACGGTGTGGTGGCCGGGCTGGCGGTGGCCGAGGCGGTGTTCGTGCGGCTGGGCGCGGCCCGGGCCGAGCGCGTGGCCAAGGACGGCGAGCAGGTCAGGGCCGGTGACGTGCTGATGACCGTCGAGGGCCCCGTGCGGGCCCTGCTGACGGCCGAGCGCACCGCGCTCAACCTGCTCACGCACCTGTCCGGGGTGGCCACGCTGACCGGCCGCTGGGTCGAGGCGGTCAGCGGCACCGCGGCCCGCGTGCGCGACAGCCGCAAGACGCTGCCGGGGCTGCGGGCCCTGGAGAAGTACGCCGTCCGCTGCGGGGGCGGCGTCAACCACCGGATGTCGCTGTCGGACGCCGCGCTGATCAAGGACAACCACGTGGTGGCCGCCGGCGGCGTGGCCGAGGCGTTCAGGGCGGTCAGGGAGCGGTACCCGGACCTGCCGATCGAGGTGGAGATCGACCGGCTCGATCAGCTCGACCCGGTTCTGGACGAGGGGGCCGAGCTGATCCTGCTGGACAACTTCACGGTCGAGGACACAGCTCGTGCTGTACATGTCGTGAAAAATCGGGCGAAAAACAGGGTTGCGCTTGAAGCGAGCGGGGGATTGACCTTGGAATCGGCCCGTGATGTGGCGGAAACTGGCGTCGACTACCTTGCGGTGGGAGCGCTAACGCACTCAGCGCCGGCCCTTGACATCGCACTGGATCTGCGGGGGTAATTGATGCTGCTCACGATCGACGTCGGCAACACGCACACGGTGCTGGGGCTGTTCGAGGGCGAGGACGTCATCGAGCACTGGAGGCTGGCCACCGACGCCCGCCGCACCGCCGACGAGATCGCTGTCGTGCTCCAGGGTCTGCTGGCCCAGTCGCCGCTGCTCAAGGGGGCCGACGTCGACGGCATCGCCATCTGTTCCACCGTGCCGAGCGTGCTGAACGAGATGCGCGAGATGTGCCGCCGTTACTACGGCGACGTGACCGCGGTGATCGTGGAGCCGGGGATTCGCACCGGGGTGCCCGTACGCATGGACAACCCCAAGGAGGTCGGCAGCGACCGGATCGTGAACGCGCTGGCCGCCATCGACCAGTACGGCGGCCCCTGCATCATCGTCGACTTCGGCACCGCGACCTCCTTCGACGCGGTCTCGGCCAAGGGCGAGTACGTCGGCGCCGTCACCGCCCCCGGCATCGAGATCTCCGTGGACGCGCTGGCCGCCGCCGGCGCTCAGCTGCACAAGGTCGAGCTGGTCAGGCCGCGTTCGGTGATCGCCAAGAACACCGTCGAGGCGCTCCAGGCCGGCATCATCTACGGCTTCGCGGGCCAGGTGGACGGCATCGTCGAGCGCATGGCGGCAGAGCTGGCCGACGACCCCGACGAGGTCACCGTGGTGGCCACCGGCGGGCACGCCGCCCTGGTGGTGGGCGAGTCCCGCTCGATCGACGTGCACGAGCCCTGGCTCACCCTCATCGGGCTCCGGCTGGTCTACCACCGCAACGCCTCGTGAGACAGCGAACGGCCCCCGCGAAGAAGCCGCGGGGGCCGTTCCTGTTTATCGGGGTCACTCGCTCTCGGCGGTGTAGAGGTACTCCCAGGGACCGCACTTCTTCGGGTAGCCCCCGTACGGGCCGACCTGGCAGACCCTCGCCCGCAAGCTGTAGACGTCGTGCTCCTGGAAGCCGAACTTCTTGTAGCCGGGATAGCCGCAGTACTTCTTGCCGTAGACCGGGGACCACTCGTGGTCGAAGTCGCTGGCCTGGAACTGGACGTACGCGCACTTGCCGCCCTCTTCGTAGGTGCGGTTGTCCAGGTCGAACAGCTTGCCCCTGACCGTGACCTCGTTCGACTCGCCGTGGTGGTCCCAGTCGACGCCGACCCAGCCCTGCGCCTTGGCCACGCCGTGCTTGGCGTACGCGGGGCCCCAGTACTCGGAGTAGTCGTACGAGCTCGCCTGGGCCGAAGCCGGCAGCGACAGGGCCACGGCGGTGGTCGCGGCGACAGCGGCGAGACCGGTCGCGATCTTCTTGAACATTTTCTCTCCTCGAGCTCCCTATGGGCCGGCTCCCTACCGGCTCCCCCCCCGAGCTCGTAAGAAAGTTGTAAATCGGGGCTCTTGCAGCGCTCCTTCAGCGACCTTCAGCGTTCCTTCAGTGTTCCTTCAGCGGGCCGACGAGCCCTTGCAGTTCGCCATATCCCCTACCCTTTGTTGTTGTGAGCGACGAACTTCCCGAGCAGATGCGCATCCGGAGGGAGAAGCTCGACCGCCTTCGCAGCGAGGGCGTCGACCCTTACCCGGTGAATTTCCCACGCACGGCGACCAACGCCGAGGTCAGGGAGAAATACCAGGGCCTGGAGCCCGACACCGCCACCGGCGACCAGGTCGCCGTGGTCGGGCGCGTCATGCTCAACCGCGTGGGCGGCAAGCTCTGCTTCGCCACGATCCGCGACGGCGGCGCCGACCTGCAGGTGATGATCTCGCTCGACAAGGTGGGCGAGGAGTCGCTGGCGAGCTGGAAGCGCGACGTCGACCTGGGTGACCATGTCGGCGTGGTCGGCGAGGTCATCACCTCCCGCCGCGGCGAGCTGTCCATCCTCGCCGACAGCTGGCAGATCACCGCCAAGTGCCTGCGCCCGCTGCCGGAGAAGCACGTCGGCCTCACCGACCCCGAGGCGCGGGTCCGCCAGCGCTACGTCGACCTCATCGTCAACGACGACGCCAGGAAGATGGCCCGCCTGCGCAGCGCCACGGTGCGCGCGGTGCGCGACTTCTGGCACGAGGAGGGTTACCTCGAGGTCGAGACGCCGATGTTGCAGCCGATCCACGGCGGCGCCGCGGCCAGGCCGTTCAAGACCCACATCAACGCCTACGACATGGAGCTCTACCTTCGCATCGCGATCGAGCTCTACCTCAAGCGGCTCGTGGTGGGCGGCATCGAGAAGGTCTTCGAGATCAGCCGGACCTTCCGCAACGAGGGCGCGGACTCCACGCACAACCCCGAGTTCACGATGGTCGAGGCGTACGGAACGTACCTCGATTATCACGACATGGCGGATCTGACCCAGCGGATGATCCAGCGGGCCGCCCTGGCCGCGCTGGACGGCACGGTGGTCGTGCACGACGGCACCGAGGTCGACCTCGGCGGCGCGCAGTGGCCCCGCATCCCGCTCCACCACCTCGTCTCCGAGGCGGTGGGCGAGGAGATCACCACCTCCACCACCCTGGAGGAGCTGCGCAAGATCGCCGACCGCCGCGAGATCCACTGGGACGCCAAGTGGGGCCCGGGCAAGCTCGTCCAGGAGCTGTTCGAGGAGCTGGTGGAGCACACGCTGATCCAGCCCACGTTCGTCATGGACTACCCGGTGGAGACCTCCCCGCTGGCCCGCGTGCACCGCGACAACCCGCTGCTGACCGAGAAGTGGGACCTGATCGGCTTCGGCACCGAGCTGGGCACCGCCTTCTCGGAGCTGAACGACCCGATCGACCAGCGCCGCCGCCTGGTGGAGCAGTCCATGCTGGCGGCCGGGGGCGACCCGGAGGCCATGCAGCTCGACGAGGACTTCCTCCAGGCCCTGGAGTACGCCATGCCGCCCACGGGAGGCATGGGCGCGGGCATCGACCGGCTGATCATGGCCTTCACCGGCAAGAACATCCGCGAGACCATCCTGTTCCCGCTCGTCAAGCCCACTCAGTAGGCCGGCTCAGCGGCGCCGCAGCCGCACCGGCAGCGAGGCCAGCCCGCGCAGCACCACGTTCTCCTTGTACGGCGGCGCGGGCTCGGCCAGCTCCATCCCCGGCGCCGCCGAGGCGAGGGCCGACAGCGCGATCTCGCCTTCCATCCGTGCCAGCGTGGCCCCGAGGCAGAAGTGGATGCCCAGCCCGAACGCGAGGTGCCGCTCCGGCGAGCGGGTCACGTCGAAGCGGCCGGGATCGGGAAAGACCGCCGGATCGCGATTGGCCGCGCCTATCACCGCCATCACGGGCGTGCCCTCCGGCACCGGCGTCCCGCCCAGCGACACGTCCTCCAGCGCGACCCTGCTGGTGAGCTGCACCGGCGGGTCGTACCTGAGCACCTCCTCCACGACCTCCCTGGGCCGCCGCGCCGCCTGCGCCAGCTGCCCGTGCCGGAGCAGGGCCAGGACGCCGTTGGCGATGAGGTTGACGGTCGTCTCGTGGCCGGCCACGAGCAGCAGCACACAGGTGGCCAGCAGCTCGGCCTCGGTGAGCTCCCGCACGCCCGTCAGCGCGCTCAGGAGGTCGTCGCCGGGCCGCTCCCGCCGGCGCGCGGCGAGCTCGCGGAAGTAGTCGCCGAACTCCCTTCTGGCCCGGCCGGTTTCCGATAAGAGGTCCTCTGTAAGCATCGGGTCAAGGCCGCGGGCAAGCTTCTCGCTCCAGCCGCGAAAGCGTTCGTGGTCCTCTGGAGGCACCCCGAGCATCTCGCTGATCACCAGGACCGGCAGCGGGTAGGCGAGCCCGGACACGAGATCGGCCTCGTCGGGCAGCTCGCGGATCAACGACGCCGCGATCGCCTCGACGCGCGGGCGCAGCCGTTCGATCATGCGCGGGGTGAACGCCCTGCTCACCAGGGCACGCAGCCTCGTGTGGTCGGGCGGGTCCAGCCAGAGGAACGATGCAACCGGCTGACCTGGGTCGGCGCCGTTCTGCCTGCCGGAGCCGCGGCCGAAGCGCGGGTCGCGGAGCAGGGTCGTGCACAGCTCGTGCGTGGTGGCGACGAGCAGACCCCCGCGCGTACGGAAGAGGGCGCCGCGCGCGCTCAGCTCCCGATAGCGGGAGTAAGGATCATGCAGAAATCCCCGATCGAACGGATCGAAACCCAGGACGTCGGCCGGGCTCAGAACCGCCGGATCCGGAGCGCCGGAAGGCTCCATGAGATCGCTCATCTTCGACTGATCGGTGCCGACATATCGCGAGTACGTCACATATTTCGGATCATGTCAATAGTGCTGGTCAAGCGCGCCGATTGTTATGCTTGACGACCTTTCCAGGATGCGTTTACCGTCTGCGAGGAGCGACTTCGGCCCGGTCATGAGGCCCAAGTCAGCTGTTGGGGGGGAGGGCTCCCGATGGATGTGCTCACTGAAGGTGTTGAGCTGAGCCATGCGGATCTTGCGTTGCTCGCGGAGCTGGCCAAGGGGGTTACGGTCGATCGGGTGGGCAGACGGCTGGATATCAGCGGGCGCACGGTGCGCAGGAGACTACGTGGCATCTGTGATCGCATCGGTGTCGCCACGGCGATCGAGGCCGTGGCCTGGGCGGCCCGCCGCCAGTTGATCTAGCGGCGAGCGGCCGTGGGGAGAGGGGCCCTGGATCGGCCGGCCCTGGTCGCCATAGGTCGGCATAGGTCGGCTCAGTCTGCGATGCGTACCGCACCGGCGAAGGGCCTGTTGGCGATCGAGGCGATCCGGACCACGTCACCGGTCCGCGGCGCGTGCACCATCATGCCGCCGCCCAGGTAGATGCCCACGTGGTGCAGGTCGCTGTAGAAGAACACCAGGTCGCCGGGGCGCATCTCCTCGCGTGAGATGTGCCTGCCCGCGGTCCACTGGCTGCCGGTGTAGTGCGGCAGGGAGATGCCGACCTTCTGGTAGGCGGCCATGACCAGGCCCGAGCAGTCGTAGGAGCCGGGGCCCTCGGCGCCCCAGACGTACGGCTTGAGCTGCTGCGTGAGCGCCCAGCGCGCGGCCTGGGCGGCCTTGCCGCTGCCGACGATCGGCAGGTTGACGCGCTGGGCCCGCGTGCCGGGCCGGCCCGCCTCGCCCAGCGCCCGCCTGAACAGGTTGCTCTCGACCTTGGTGACGAGCTTGGTGATCTTGTCGCGCTTCGTGTCGAGGTCGGAGACGATCTCCTGTACCTCCTCGATACGGGCCTGGGCGCCGGACCTGGCCCGCTCGGCGGCCTCCCTGGCCTGGGTGACCTGGGTGACCTCCGCGCCCTGCTGCTGTTCGAGCACGTCCATGGTGGCGGCCCGGTCGAGGAAGGAGTCGGGGTCGCCGGAGGTGGCGAAGGCCAGCATCCGGTTCAGCCCACCGGTGATGTACGCGTTCTCCGCCAGCAGCGCGACCTCCGCGCGCTTGGCCTCGAGATCGGCCTCACTGGTCGCCAGCGTCCTCTGCGCGGCGTCGGCGGCCTTCTTGGCCGTCTTGAGCTTCTCGCGCTGGCCGTTGTACTCCTCGGTCAGCGTCTCGATCTCGGTGTGCATCTTCTCGACCTGCTTGGCCAGGTCCTGGAGCGAGGGCTGGGGGTCCGCGGACGCCGAGCCGACGGGAATGGCGATCAGGAGAGCCGCGACTGTGAAACTCACCACACCGCCGAGCCGGCGTGATCGCCGGAGCCGTTCCTGAGGGCGGGCGTGCCTGCCCGCCGTCTTCCCCCCGCCGTTGCGCGTGCGCTCCACCAACCGAGCTCCCTTCCTCGACGCCTACCGGGTTAGCTGGCGGGTTCGGGCCGGAGCAGCCCTACCGAACAACTCGGATTCACCCCGAATGGCGGGCGATGGGGGTCGCCGCCGGTGGGTCCCCGGCTCCCCTCGCGGGGATTGGGCGTGTTCCTCGCGCGCGACACGCGGGGAACATCGTCGCTGGACACTAATGCACTCCGAGTTCGTGCTCAACCGGAACTGCCGAGTTCATAGAGGTTTCACAACCGAAGGGTCACAAGGTGATCTCGTGTCTGACCGGGCTGAACGGACTTTATGTCCGCTTCGTTGCTGCATCTGCCGGATGTGGGGAGCGTGCTCATATGGCCACCAGATGTAACAGGATGGGCCCAGAGATGGGAGTTAAGTCTGAGCCGTAATGACATCTGTACTCTGGAGAGCCATGGAGCAGGTGGCCGAACTGGCAACGTCCGAGACCGGGCCCGAGACCGCAGTGGTGGTCCGGCGTGCCCGCACGCCCGACGTCAGGACGGTCAGGCGGCTGGTCGACACCTACGCGGGCGCGGGCCCGCGGCTCCTGGAGAAGGCCACGGTCACCCTGTACGAGGACGTACAGGAGTTCTGGGTGGCCGAGCGGGGCGGGCAGGTCGTCGGCTGCGGCGCGCTCCACGTGTTGTGGGAGGATCTCGCGGAGGTCCGTACCGTGGCCGTGGACCCGGAGTGCCGAGGGATGGGCGTCGGCCATCGGATCGTCTCGGCGCTGATACAGCACGCGAAGGATCTGGGTCTGCGACGTGTATTCTGTCTGACTTTTGAGGTGGACTTCTTCGCGAGACACGGCTTTCGCCCGATTCAGGGCACGCCGGTCTCGCCCGAGGTGTACGCCGAACTGCTGGCCTCGTACGACGAGGGTGTGGCGGAGTTCCTCGACCTGGAACACGTCAAACCGAACACCCTGGGCAACACCCGCATGCTGCTCCATCTGACATCGGGTGACGCAGACCTTGACCAGATGGAAAGGTGATTGTTGATACCTATGTCGATACGTTGGGCAGCACAGGCATGTGTCCTGACACGTGCCACATGCGCACTCGAAGCGAGGTGACACGGTGAGCACCGGACAGCCGCCGTATCCACAGGACGATTCCGGCGAGAATTCCGCGCCCGGCACCCCTTACGGGCAGCAGAACACGGGCCGCCACCCCGGCGAGCCCGACCCGGACGTCACTGTGGTCGGCTACCGGGCGGACGACGCCTACGGCCAGCAACCCCAGTATGGCCAGCAGCAGGGCTACGGCCAGCAGGGTTACGGCCAGCAACAAGGCTACGGCCAGCAGCAGGGCCAGTACGGCCAGCAGCAGGGCTACGGACAGCAGGGCTACGACCAGCAACAGCAGTACGGCCAGCAGCAGGGTTACGGGCAGCAACAGCAGTCCCAGCCCGACTACGGCCAGCAGCAGCAGTACGGCTACGGCCAGCAACCCCAGTCGGGCCAGCAGCCCGGCTACGGACAGCAGCAGGGCCAGTACGGCCAGCAGCAGGGCTACGGACAGCAGGGCTACGACCAGCAACAGCAGTATGGTCAGCAACAGGGCTACGGCCAGCAGCCGCAGTCGGGCCAGCAATATGGGCAGCAACCCCAGTCGCAGCCCGGCTACGGCCAGCAGGCCGCCTACGGTCAGCAGCAGCAGTCCCAGCCGGACTACGGCCAGGCCCAGTACGGCCAGCAGCCGCAATCGCAGCCTGACTACGGTCAGCAGGGCGCCTACGGCCAGCAGCCCCAGTCGCAGCCGGACTACGGCCAGCAGGCCCAGTACGGTCAGCAGCAGGGCTACGGCCAGCAGGGCTACGGCCAGCAGCAGCAACAGCAGGGCTACGGCCAGCAGCAGGGTTACGGGCAGCAGCAGCCGTCCCAGCCCGGCTACGCTCAGCCCGGTTACGGCCAGCAGGGCTACGACCAGCAGCAGTTCGGCCAGCAGGGCTACGGGCAGCAGCCGCAGCAGTACGGGCAGGGCGGCTACGGCCAGCCCGGCTACGGGCAGCCCTACGGCCAGCCGGTCGGCGTGCAGCCGCCCGGAGCGCCGGCGCCGCTGGCGGAGTGGTGGCAGCGCCTGGTGGCGAGGATCATCGACGGTGTCCTGTTCGGCATCGTGCTGTTCGTGCTGACCCTGGTCCTCGGTATCTTCGCGCTGGCGAGCTACGACACCGCGACAGGCGCCGCCACTGGCTTCGCCACCTCGTTCCTGTACAACTTCCTCGTCGCGCTCCTCGCGACCGTGATCTACGTCGGCTACGACTTCCTCTTGCACAAGATGAAGGGCCAGACGATCGGCAAGATGGTCATGGGGATCAAGGTCGTACCGGTCGGGCAGGCGATGTCCCAGGGCGGCCTGGAGACGGGCCCGGCGCTCATCCGCGGCGCCGTGACGTGGGGTGGCTACATCCTCTACTTCGTGCCCTTCGGAACCCTGCTCGCCCCGCTGGTCTGCGGCCTCAACGGCGCCTCCCAGCTCTGGGACAAGCCGCTGCAGCAGACGTTCGCGGACAAGGCGGCGAAGACCGTGGTGGTGAAGATCAAGTAGTCCTCCCGAGACACGACATAGGGGCCGGCCTCGCCGGCCCCTATGTTTTGTGTGTGGACCTGTACCAGAATTAGTTAGCGACCCGAGCCCCCGACGACGCGAGGTGGCAGTTATGGCCGGGACGGCGCCGCGGACGGACGTGCTGCCCGCCGAATGGTGGGAACGCCTCGGCGCCCGGCTGATTGAAGCACTCGTGTTCGGGGTCTTCTATTACATTCTGTTCATCGTGCTGTGGGGCTTCTTCCGAACTGTCGGGATGGCCGAGGTCTTCGGCGGGCGGCTGCCGGGAGTCTTCGCGTGGCTGGTGGCCGGCCTGGCTTATGCGGGCTACGACTGGTGGGCGCATTCCCGGCGCGGGCGGACGTTCGGTAAGGCGATCATGAGGATTCGCCTGCTCCCTGAGGGGCTGCCGTCCCGGGTTCTGCTCAGGCGGACGCTGGTCTATCCCGCTCCGGTGATGCTGATGGGCATTCCGGTCGTGAATCTGGTGGCCGGAATGCTGCTGTTCGGGGTGGGGTTGCTCATCCTCATGGACAAGCCCCTGGAGCGGGGTCCACACGACCGGGCGGCGGGCACGAGGGTGGTTAAAGATCTTCGCTGAGCTGTGCGTACCAGCGGCGATGCCTTTTCGCAAAATTTTCGGTTGATCCGGTAAGGAGCCTGGAGAGACTGGCATTAGGCTATGGGGCGTCCGGGTTGCCGGATGTTGGCGCCCCTGCGGCACGCAGGGCATGTGTGTGGCGCTATGGTCGGTTACGGGTGGTTGCCGCCCTGGGTGTCATGTGGGAGCCGCGCTCCCCGTGGTCACGCTCCCAGCGCTTTTTGTGCCCCCGAAACCCCGCAAGCCGTGGAGGCGAGGACGAATGGAAGCCCTAACAGACGTATTGTCAGCGCTCATCCCCCCGGTCGTGGTGGGGGGTGCCTTCATCTTTGGCGTAGTGAAGTTGGTCCGATCCGAGGCGCTCGGGGGCCGGCGAAACCGCGAGGATCAGCCCGAGAGCCAGAACTGATCGGCTAGTCAGCCGAATCCCCGTAGCGCTGAATTGTCTCCACGCCTTTCCGGGTATATGTTTGGGCAGGCGAATGAAACAATGCTCCGCGAAAGGATTGCGTACATGGCCAAGCAGATCCAGGAGATTCTCATCGATGACCTCGATGGGGGCGAGGCCAATGAGACGGTCAGCTTCGCTATTGACGGCTCCACCTATGAGATTGACCTCAGCGACCTTAACGCCAAGAAGCTGCGGGACGCTCTCACGCCTTTCGTGCAGCATGCGCGCAGGGCAGGCGCCGTATCCCCGCGCCGGCGTGGCCGGGGCGGCAACCGCGCGATGAGCCGCGAGAAGAGCTCCGAGATCCGGCAGTGGGCCAAGGCTCACGGCCTGCCGGTCAGCGAGCGCGGCCGCATCGCCTCCACCGTCGTGGAGAAGTACGAAGCCGCCCACTAAGGGAGCCGGCTCTCGACCATGCGCTTATGATGCTCGCCTCGGACCCCGGCGACCGCCATAAGCGCATGATCGTTTCTGTGGCGTTCCAGAATGCGGGACGTTCCGGAAGTTGATCTCCTGATGCGCCCATATGCGGGCGTTTTGGGCGCGTGAGTGTGCCGCCCTGTCCATGGCGCCGTTTCATGTGATGGTGGCGGGCACGAATGCCGTGTGGGGCGGCCAGGCCTCATTCAACGTACGCGGGGTGCGTACGAACCGGGCGGCGGCCGCCCGCATTGGCCTGTGCGGCGGGCATTGCGGTTCGCGCGGAGCTTGTAGCCCGTCGCATCGAGTGCCAGGGATGCCGCGCCCATGGAACGGGCCATGCGGAAAAACCGTGTTCACTCGCTGTAACGCTTAAGCCGGGCTCCGGCCTGCCCGCCGCCACCGAAAACCTTGTCCCTGTGCGCATGTGGCGGCCCCGGATTACCGGCATCCCCTGGATGCGGCTAACCGGGCATAACCGGCAAGTGTCGGGCATGCCTCGCACAATGCCGGTTGTGGCAGCATCCACCCACAATGCCGTCACCCTGCGCCAGTACGGATTGGGATTCCACGCGGGGGGAATGCCAGTGGCTCCGGCTGTCATGCGGCGGAAGTCCCGGCTATGGCGCGGGTACCGTCCGGTAACCCGGCTGACCGGATGGCGGATTAGCGATTACCGTCTGTACGGGACTCGTACGCGACGGCGGCAGGTCAAGATCGTGAATTGTCGCCCGCTCACCGGTGTGCGGAAGGATGGGCGCGTTGACCGGTCTGTCCGACGCAAAGTGAGGAGCGGCGAGTTGTTCGAGAGGTTCACCGACCGCGCGCGGCGGGTCCTCGTCCTGTCCCAGGAGGAGGCCAGGGCGCTCGACCACCACCACATCGGCACCGAGCACCTGCTGCTCGGCCTGGTCCGCGAGGGCGAGGCCGTGGCCGCCAAGGCGCTGGAGGGCTTCGGCATCGGCCTGGAGGGTGCGCGCCGGCAGGTCGTGGAGCTCGCCGGCCGGGGCGAGACGGCCGCGCAGGGGCACCTGCCGTTCACGGCGCGGGCGAGCCGGGCCCTGCAACTGGCCGGCCAGGAGTCCCAGGACCGGGGCCTCGACTACATCGGCACCGAGCACCTGCTGCTCGGGCTCGTACGGGAGGGCACGGGCACGGGTGTCCAGGCGCTGGGCAAGCTCGGCGCCGACCTCGGCGCGGTCACGCGGGCCGTGGACGAACTCGTCGGGAAATACCGGGCTCCCCGCGCCTGAGCGTGCGGCGTTGTGCTCAGGGCGTAGCGTGCGCGCTTGGTCTTGCATCGAGCCGCGACATAAGATGATTACGTAATAGATACGGACGCGGCATCCCAGATGCAGGGGCGAAAACGGCGTCCCCGCGCCGGCTCCGCGCCAGGCGTCCGATGGACGATCCGTGTGGGTCCGCATGCGTCGCGGGCGGCCATTTCACAGCCGCTTCCGTGAGCGTCCTAAACATCGTTCGCTTGCGGCGTATCGGGAACACGTCACCCCCGAACAGTAGTTGGATGGAGGGTGAACGCCCTGCTCTCGGGGAACGTCTCTGCTATAGAGCGTGTCAGCGGCAGTGGGCACGGTTCGCCGAGCCAGGGCTAGCATGCGGGAGGACGGGACCGGATTTACCGGCCTGACTGACCGCTCTGTGAGGAGCGACGAGATGTTCGAGAGGTTCACCGACCGAGCGAGGCGTGTTGTCGTCTTGGCCCAAGAA